>CAZKNK010000035.1:19367-23719 GCA_964554195.1 uncultured Staphylococcus sp. | reverse complement strand
CTAGCCGGGCATCATTTTCACTCCCGAGCGCGAACAGGGCAACAAAAATCATGAAGTTAAAGGCTTGTCGACCAGTGTAGATGGCGACGAGCTGTGCTCCGACGTGAATTTTCAGGTTGAGAAGGGTGACAAAATCGCATTTCTAAGCCACGATCCCCGCGCCATGACCGCACTGTTTGAAATCATCTGCGGCAACCGCAAACCTGACTCCGGAACATTTGACTGGGGACAGACGATAACCACAGCCTATCTTCCGCTCGACAATTCGATGTTCTTCAACACGGATCTGTCGCTCGTTGACTGGCTTTCGCAGTTCTCTGACGATAACTCGGAAATATATCTGAAAGGTTTTCTCGGAAAAATGCTCTTTTCAGGCGAGGAGGTACTTAAAAAAGCCTCAGTGCTTTCCGGTGGTGAGAAGATGAGATGTATGATTGCACGGATGATGATGACCAACGCCAACACTCTCGTTCTTGACTCACCGACCAACCATCTTGACCTTGAGTCGATTCAGGCTTTCAACAATACTCTTAAGGCATTTAAAGGCAACATCTTGCTGTCAAGCCACGACCACGAGTTTATCCAGACCGTCTGCAACCGCATAATCGAACTCACGCCCAACGGAATAATCGACAAAATCATGGATTATGACGATTATATCACCGATGAACGTGTGCTTGCCGCCCGCGAGCGGCTATATGCCAAATAGTTCAGCGTAAAAACGGATTATGTTTTTTCTCCTCGGCTACGGTGGTTTCCTCGCCGTGGCCGGGCAGAATTACGGTGTCACCGGGAAGTGTCAGCAGATTCTGCCTGATGGAACTCACAAGTTCATTGAAATCTCCACCGGGTAAATCAGTACGTCCTATCGAGCCTTTAAAAAGGGCGTCGCCCGTAAACACCACTCCGCTTTCAGGAGCGTAAAGAGCTATGCTCCCCTTAGAGTGACCCGGAACTGCAATCACTTCGAGATATTCGTCACCCACCGGAATCCGGTCGCCGGGTTTAAGGGTGATGTCAAGTTCCACCGGGGTGAAATCACCTTTAAGACCGAATCTCTCAGCCATTTCCCTGATAGCAAGTCCGAGCGGAGCATCAGCAGCACCGCCGCCCGCCTTCACGCCATATTTTTCTTTAAGGGTATTAACTCCGAAAATATGGTCAAGATGAAGATGAGTGTTGACAATCTGCGTAAGGGTCAGGTCATTTTTCTTAATGAAATTATCAAATGCCTCATGCTCCCGCGGATAAAACATTCCCGGGTCTATCACCACAGCCTGACGCGATTTCTCGTCCCAGACCACATAGCAGTTGACTCCGAACATATTGATTGTAAATCTGCTGATTTTCATAGCTCAACGTATATTAGTGCCTTTTCTTTAAAATACTCCTCGGTGAAATAGTCGGTCAGTGGAACTTCGATTTTCGGACGCTTGACCCGGCCGAGTTCCGAACGGAGATCGCCCCCCTTCAGGCAAATCAGTCCGTTGGGGAAGCGGTTGACGGATGTTTTGGAAATGTTTTTGACTGAAAGTTTCACGAGTTGGTCGAGCTGCATGACCGCACGCGAAACCACATAGTCAACCTTCTCATGACACTCGCCAGAGTCACCATGCTGAAATGTGACATTGTCAAGCCCGATAGCTTCAGCCACCGACCGGGCCACACCGACCTTCTTCCCTATCCGGTCAATCAGATGAAACTTACAGTCAGGCCATATAACTGCAAGAGGTATTCCCGGAAAACCTCCGCCGGTGCCGAGGTCCATGAATCGGGTTCCGGACACAGGTGTCATGAACTTTGCGATAGCCAGCGAGTGAATTATGTGGTGGAGATAAAGATTGTCAATATCCTTGCGTGAAATGACATTGATCTTTTCGTTCCACTCGGTGTAAAGTCTCCCGAGAGCCTCAAACCGCTCCTTCTGAATCACGGTCAGTCCGGGAAAATATTTCAGCAGTTCATCCATTATTTCATTCTGTTGATTATTAACGATTTATTCTTTTTCCGACAGTTCAAGCCAGCGCAATTCCTTCTCATCGAGCAGAGCCTTTATCTCCTCATATCTGGCAGCCTTAGATGCCACGTCATCAATCGTTCCGCCACCGGCAAACAGAGCGTCGAGCGACTCCTTCTCGCCATTGAGGGCGTCGATTTCCTCTGTGAGAGCCTCAAACTCCTTACGCTCCTTAAATGTCATCTTCACCTTCTGCCGCGGCTGCTCGCTACGTTGTGGTTTTGGCTTGGCTGTCTCACGCTCAAGCTGCCTTTTCTGTTCACGTTGATACTCCCGAAATTCCGTGTAGTTGCCCGGGAAGTCCTTTATCACGCCGTTACCCTCCATCACAAACAGATGGTCAACTATTGAATCAAGGAAAAACCGGTCATGGGAAATCACTATGGCACACCCCTTGAAGTTACGAAGATAATCCTCAAGAATGGCAAGAGTGACAATGTCAAGATCATTTGTCGGCTCATCGAGAATCAGGAAGTTGGGGCGGGTGATGAGAGTTGCGGCAAGATTAAGCCGACGCATTTCTCCTCCGCTCAGTGTGGAGATATACTTCTGCTGATCAGCCGGAGAGAATAGGAATCTGCTCAGAAACTGCATCGAAGTGAAGCGGACACCATCCTCCAAAACCACATCCTCCGTGATGTCAGTGATGGCGTCGATCACCTTCTTGCCTGGAGGTAGATTCAGTCCCTCCTGTGAATAATAACCGAACCTGACGGTCTCGCCCACATTCCACTCACCCGAATCCTGCGGCACAAGACCCTGAAGCATTTTAATAAATGTGGATTTTCCCACACCGTTCTCCCCTATTATTCCCACTTTTTCATATCGGGCAAAAGTGTAGGTGAATCGGTCAAGGATAACCTTATCGCCAAAACGCTTTGACACATCTTTAGCCTCAAATATCTTTGACCCGATATATGATGATTTCACATCGTTCGGGTCTATAGTCTTGTCATCATATCTTACCGATGCACGCTCCTTGAGGTCGTAGAATGCATTGATTCTGTAGCGGGCCTTCCCTCCGCGAGCCTGAGGTTGACGGCTCATCCATTCCTGCTCGCGCCTGAGGGTGTTTTTAGCCTTTGCAAGTTCGCCCTGAAGGGTTTCGATGCGCTCCTGACGCTTGCGCAGATAGTAGTCAAAGTTACCCTCGTATGTGAAAATAGTCTGCATATCTATCTCAATGATTTTGTTGCAGACCCGGTCAAGGAAATAACGGTCATGTGTCACCATCAGGAGGGTCATCCTCGAACGTGAGAGATAGTTCTCAAGCCACTCCACGGTGGTTATGTCAAGGTGGTTGGTAGGCTCGTCGAGAATCAGGAGTTGCGGTTCAGCCAGAAGCACCCGTGCGAGAGCAACCCGTTTGAGCTGACCGCCTGAAAGATGGTCGACCGTTGCAGTATGGTCATGAACTCCGAGGCTCGACAGCATTGTGCGGACACGATCCCTCATGGTCCATTCCGATTCATCGTCATCCTGACTGAGCTTATTGAGAGCCTCAATGCAGACATCTTCCACAGTCATTCCCGGAGCGAAATCGGGAAGCTGCTCCAGAAATCCCACACGCAGATCGTTACGGAAAATGACATTGCCGCTGTCAGGCGACTCGGCACCTGACAGAATCCGGAGCATGGTCGACTTTCCTGTACCGTTTTTTGCAACGATACCGATTTTGTCGCCCTCCTCCACACCAAACGTGACCGAATCAAACAGCATCCGGTCTCCGTAGCTCTTGGTGAGATTCTCAACCTGAAGATAACTAACACCCATGAGTCAACCTTTTATTCAAGACAAGCGTCAAGCTCACGAGATATGCTCTCCTTGTCGAGGTTACGGCCAATGAATACAATCTTTATCATCCTGTCGCCATACTTTTCATCCCAGTCACGGAGTATGGTCGGATCCTGCGCCGCCATAGCCATCAGTTCCTCCTCAGGTGCGGTGGCAAACCACATGCCGGCCTCCTTGAGCGACTTCTGACGTCCGGCCTGTTCAAACAGATAGCTCATGTCAGGATTATTGCTGAAATAGCAAACTCCTTTGGCGCGAATCACGTTCTCAGGCCACTTTGAGGCTGCGAAAAAGTCAAACTTGTTTAAATCGAAAGCGGGACGGCGGAAATAAACGAATGTTCCGATTCCATATTCCTCTGCTTCTCCCTCACCGTGATGATGGTGGTGATGGTGGTGGTGACCGTGTTCATGCTCATGATCCTCATGTTCTTCATGCTCATGATGGTCATGATGTTCATGGTGGTCATGATGATGGTGGTCGGCATCGTCATCATCATCGTGGTCAAGTCCTTCGATTTCGCGTACCCAAGTAGCCGAAG
>CAZKNK010000035.1:0-19267 GCA_964554195.1 uncultured Staphylococcus sp. | reverse complement strand
TCGTCATCATCATCGTGGTCAAGTCCTTCGATTTCGCGTACCCAAGTAGCCGAAGTGGCAACCTTCTCGAAGTTAAACAGTCCGGTGTTCAGAATTTCATCAAGAGGAACGTCGGCATAATCTGTTTCGATGATTTTAGCCGTAGGCTGCAACGCACGAATCACCTCGCGTATTTCCTTAAGTTCCGCAGGGGTAACCTCTGAAACCTTGTTTAAGAGAATGATGTTGCAAAATTCAATCTGCTGAATGATAAGGTTTTCAATATCTTCCTCGTCAATGTCCGAAGCAGTGAGTTTCTTACCTGACCCGAACTCATCACGCAGGCGGAGAGCGTCAACTACAGTCACGATGCAGTCAAGTTTCGGAAGTCCGTGTTTGAGGAAACCGTCGCCGAGCTGCGGAATCGAGCAGATGGTCTGAGCAATGGGAGCCGGTTCGCAGATGCCGCTTGCCTCAATCACGATGTAGTCAAAGCGGTCAAGAGCCAATATATCCTCTATCTGCTTTACGAGATCCATTTTCAGTGTGCAGCAGATGCAACCGTTTGAGAGAGCCACAAGACTGTCATCCTTCGTGTCAACCACTCCACCCTGTTCAATCAGTCGGGCATCAATATTGACTTCACCGATGTCATTAACGATAACAGCAAATTTGATTCCCCGCTCATTGGTGAGGATATGATTTACAAGGGTAGTTTTTCCGCTGCCGAGATAGCCGGTGAGCAGAAGTATGGGAGTTTCTTTAGTTTTCATATTATTATATATGTGTTATTTTAATTCGTTTGATTGATTCGGTACCAACTACCATTCTACGGTCACTGCGCAGCCCGACATGACGGCATCAATAGGCGGTGTGAGTTTTGCAATCCTGATTCGTCCACCCGTTAAGGCCGGAAACCGTTCAGTGACAGCCCTTATTATCCGTCCCGCCACATGTTCGAGCAAGGCCGACGGCACGTCCATCTGCTCTCTGACTATGCTCACAAGGTCAGCGTAGCTGATCGTGTCGTCAAGGCAGTCGCTCTCAAGCGCCTTGTCAAAAGGATAGTCTATTCGCAGATCCACCGCGAAGGTGTTTCCCGTGATACGCTCCTCAGGCATCACGCCGTGACGCGCCCTCAAGGTCAGACCGCAGACTTCAACTGAGCATTTCATATCGTGGTCCATGACATGTTTTTATCGCGGTGTCGGCGACCGATAATCCGGTAATAGAGATTATAAAGCGGCTGCCAGAGCATGAGCAGCGGCACAGTCAGGAGCAGCGGCAGTGAATGAAGTCTTACCGAACACTTTTTCCATGCCACCATCATAGTCACAGACGTAGCTGCAAAAAGAATTACAGAAACGATGGCAGGGATCAGCGACGGCAAACCAATCACCGCTCCCGCAATCAGACATCCGGTCACCATCCACCACATCAGCATCGAACAGCCAAAAAACCGTGATGCCCCGCGGGCCACATACTTGCCCGTGAAATCATGGTGAAGCTTATCCTCGCGGTGTGATTTGGGTGGATTGTTTTCAATCACATCAATAATTGACCCCTCCGACAGCTCTACGGCAGTATTGGCTCCGGTTGAAATCTCGCTCAGGAATATGTCATCGTCACCATATTTGAATGTGAGTGACTTTGAAAACCCTTTGTTCTTGAAAAACAGACTCCGGCGATAAGCCAGATTAAAAGCCGAACCGCGAAACGGCCTGCCCGCTATGGCCCATGAGAGAAACTTCACGGCTGTGTAGACAGTGTCAAACGCACGGACATTTTCGCCGAATTTCCTGATGGCATCATCACCGGCAACCGGAGCGGCATAACCGATAACCACCTCTTTGCCGCTGACAAAATGACGCGCCATCCTGCGCAACCAGTCCGGTGAGTTAACCCTGCATGCTCCCCCGGTCAGCACCACCACCTCATATCGGGCGGCCTTGATGCCTAATGTGACGGCAAGCTTCTTGCGGCTCAAGTTGCGCGAGGCAACGGGAGTAAACGTCATGTAAAGGTTTGCATACTCGCTTTCAAGTTTCCCGATCACAGCCTCGGTAGCAGCCATCGCGCCATCGTTGACCACAATCACCTCCATCTGTCCGGGATAGTCCTGAGTGAGTATGGAGCGGAGCAGTTGTTCAAGATTCCAGGCATCATCCTGCGAGTAAACGATCACCGACACTCCGGGATAATCCCCTGCTGCCGCCGGCTCGGATGAATCTGCCGCGATGCGTGTCGAAACCATAGCCACATAGCGGCGGAATCCAAACAAAAGAAACAACACTCCGGCAAGTGCAGCGCCATAGAGCGCAATCAGCTCCGGAGTTATGGTTAATTCAAACATTTCATTCATATCTTTATAACCCCTTTCAGGTGATGATAAGTTTAATGATATCCGTATTTTTAGTGCAAAGTTAAGAAAAATTCCCATGCGAAATCGGCATTAACACATACTGAATATAAAAAAATTTACGTATCTTTACACACGAAAAAATTTACGGACAATGAACATGGATGAAAAAGAAATAGTGGCCCGTCTGCGCGACCCAAACACTTGCCGAAAAGCGTTCGGTGAGGTCATCCGTCATTACTCCGAACCTCTCTACCGCTACATCCGCCGCACCGTTCAGTCACATGACGACGCGAACGACATCCTTCAGAACACCTTTATGAAGGCCTGGCAGTCAATAGATAATTTCCGCGGCGAGGCCAAACTATCCACATGGCTTTACAAGATTGCCATAAATGAAAGCATGACTTTTCTTGAAAAAGAACGCCGCCGGCAAAACCTTTCGATTGACGACGAGGAGTCACACCTTGTCAATCTTATCGAGTCCGACAACAATGTCGACGGCGACGAACTGGCGCTGAAACTGCGTAAAGCTGTGGCCCGACTCCCTGAAAAACAACGCATTGTGTTTAATCTCCGCTACTATGACGAAATGAAATATGAGGAGATGTCTGAAATCCTCGGAACAAGTGAAGGTTCACTCAAGGCATCCTACCACATAGCAGTAAAAAAGATTGAACAATATTTTCAGGAAACCGATTAAACCTTAGAGCCGCAAATCAGTCAAATCACTAAAACTGACCGAATAACAATAGCGAACACTTAAATATGACAGACGATATACTCAAAAAAAATGACCGCAACGACGGCATGACAGTTCCCGAGGGCTATTTCGACGATTTCGCCCGACGTATGGAGCAGTCACTCCCCGAAATGGAATGGGAGACTCAACCCGCCGGTGTGATGCCACGCACCTGGTGGCAGAAAGTTCGTCCGTATGTATATCTGGCGGCGATGTTTGCCGGTGTATGGGCCATGATGAATATGGTCGACCTTTTCAGCCCCGGTTCCTCCGGACTTTCGATTGAAAGCAATCCGGTGATCACAGCTGCCGTTTCCAATGACTACTATATGGACAACTACTTCATTACTGAAGGCGATCTCGACGATGCCGACCTGATGGATGACCTATATACCGTTGGATTTGACCCCAAACAATTTGAAGAAACAATTAACCGGTAGACCTGATGAAAACCTACACCTCATTCAAGCTTATAGCACTGATTTTCAGCATGCTTCTGACCTCAATGACATTATCAGCCAAGCAGAAGCCAACCCACAACCAGCGCCGCGCCTGGAATCAGGAAATGCAATCGGTCAAGACTGACTACATAGCCCGTAAACTTGATCTGACTCAGCAGCAGCGTGAACTTTTCATCCCGCTTTACACTCAGATGGAGTCAGAAATCCGAAAAATCAACGATGAGACGCGCTCACTTCAGGAGCAAATAATAAAAAAAGGCAAGTCATGCACCGATCTTGAATATGAAAAGGCTGCCGAGGCCATGTTTGAACTCCGTGGAAAAGAAAACGCCATTGAACTCGAGTATCTGAAAAAGTTCAAGAAAATCCTGACTCCACGACAGCTGTTTGAGTTGAAGGATGCCGAACATAATTTCACTAAAGAACTGATGAAACAGCACCGGAAGGTGTCCAAAACCAATTAACCGGAATCACCCGTAAAATTTTCACACTCTCCATCAACCTCACCTTCGCTCACTTCTGCACGTCCTTCTCCCCCACGGCGGCAAGGTGAGTGAAGTTTTTAACAATCATCACGCTTATGAAACATTTTGTAAAATCAGTAATGCCGGCTGTGGTAGCCCTAATCATGTCACTCACCGCCACCGCCGCCAAAATCGCGCCTGCTGCTGTCAACTCGCAGCCCGACTTCGCATTTCCTGAAAAAGTTTCGGCCACGGCACTGAAAGATCTCGGTGTGGCCTTGAAGAAGCATGACAATGCCGCAACAGTCCGCTCACTGATCGAGTATTATCTTGCAATCACCGTAAAGAATCCGGATGAAACGCAAATGGGCATCGACAAGATTCTCTCGGTCATTGACAAGAGTGATGATCCGGCCCTGCGCGCCATGCTTAATGCTTTGGTAGCCAATATATATAATCAGGCCTACAAATCAAATCGGGGGCAATATGACTTTCGGAAAATGCCGCTGACTCCGCGCAACACTGATTTCAGGAAATGGAGCGGCGAGCAGTTCAAAGCATGCATTACGGAATATCTTGAGGCCTCACTTGCCGACTCTGATGTTCTCAAGTCAGTCAGTCTGCGTGAGTATGCCGACGTAATCACCACTGATGAAGTGACCTTTATCTATTACCCCACACTCTATGACTTCATTGCAGGCAATGCAATAACGATATACAAAAAATTAAACAAAGTAGTCAATCGCATATCAAACAAATACTTTGCGCCGTATGATATGTTTACGGTCATGAAATTTGACACCACATGGCCTGTCACTAACCGTATACTCGCGCTGTATTCATCACTTATCTCATTTCATCTGACCGATACCCCGGCTCTGATCAACGCTGACCTCGAAAGACTCGGTTATGTCTACTGGATGACTTCTGATGATTTCTCCGGTTATAATACCGCTTTGAAGGATCTATATTACCGCTTTGTCGACAGCGAATATTCAGGCAACATTCTGCTTAAATGCAATGAACACATGTTAATTAATGCTCTGGAGGATAACGAACCAGAGTTGAAAAGCTTGATGTGGTTTTATGACGCAATCAAGTCAAATCTGCTTCGATTCCCATCATATTACTTTGCCGGATGTCTGGAGCAGAAACTTGCTATGATGAACGAAAAGAGGATATCCATTAACTGTAATGAATTTGTCCGTCCCGGCACAGAAGTCAAGATAACCGCCTCCGTGATAAACTCAAAGGACGTGATGATTGAGGTGTATAAGTTCCCAAATTTCGATCCGAATAAAACGGACTTGAGAAGATTTATTCTTTCCGAAGTAAAGAAGTTGAAACCGATAAAAACGTTTTCGGCCGTTCTAACCGACTCCATTCCATTTTATAAAGATATTACATTCAAATATACTTTTCCTGACGACGGTTTATATGTAGTTCTGCCGAAGATGAATAATCCTGATGATGAAAATTTGAGTGTTTGGGATGTGATAACCGTTTCAAAACTTGCACTTTTAAATACCTCATGGGGTGATTCAAGGAATATATATGCTTTGGATCCGCTCGACAGTTCTCCCGTTGCCGGAGCTGAAATCTTTTTACATTCATCATTATTGGGCTATACCGATGCTTCCGGTTTACTTAAAATCGATAATGCAACGGATTATGGCACATTTTATGCCAAATTCGGTGATTCATTCGCCGAGAGCAGAATGTCAAACTCTTATATCAAAGGGGAGCCTTACACCCTAGCGGAAATATTGACAGATCTGGCGATTTATCACCCCGGTGATACCGTCAAACTCACTGCTGTCGTTTATGAGTCAGCGTTGAGTGGCTTTAGTCTTAAAACCAATACTCGCATTAAAGCCAAAATAAGGACACAAACCGGTGAAACTGACACTATAGTCAGTATGACCGACAGTTGGGGTCGCGCACAAATGACGTACGTGATTCCGGAAAACAGTCTGACAGGGCAATATTCTGTATGGTTAAGTGAGCCTAAAGCTTCCGGTGCAGAAAATTTTATGGTTTCAGACTACAAAATGGCCTCGTTTGAAATCAAACTCGACACTCCGCAAATAAACATTCCGGCCCACGGCGAAGCCACCGTAAGCGGACAAGTTATGACCTATTCCGGTTTCCCTCTTGCTCAATCCGCAGTCACTGTTTCACTTAAATATGTGCTTCGCAGCAACTATTTCCCCTGGTTTACTCCTAAGGGTTTTAAAGTGTATGGAGCAGAGGTGACTACTGATCAATCCGGACGCTTTGAGGTTGTTATTCCTGATTCGATATTCAGGTCAGTTCCTGATAAAGGGTGTATATATGTGGCCGACGTGCAGGCAACCTCTCCTGCCGGCGAGAGTCACTCTGCATACACTAATTTCACTTTCACTGAATTCAACGCCATAAAAATAGGCAAGATTGACAGAAATATCAATGCATCTGAGCCGTTGAAGATAAAGGCAAGTGTGATTGACTTCAACGGGAATGAGATTGACCGTCAGCTTAGGCTTACACTTGTCGGAGCACACAGCGATTCAATCAGCCTGCCTATTCCGCCCGACAGATTGATCAATCTTTCAGATGTAAAATCGGGATACTATGATCTGACAATTACTTGCCCCGACGGAAATGACGTGACTCCATATTCAACTAAAGTGGTTATTTATCGTCCGAGCGATATGGACACCCCTATGCCCAAACGTTTTATCTGGACCCCTGACGAAAAATTTGACCTCGGCAGTGACCGTCGTCTCACATGGCTTTTTGCTTCAAACTGCCCTACCCGCCTGCTTGTAATGATCAACAGCGACAAGCTGCTGTTTGAGAAGTGGATTGATGTAAACAAAGGCATGAACCGCTTCCACTGGCAAATGCCTGATTCTGTTACCTGGGCCGTCATGTCAGTAGCCGGATTCGGTAACTGCGTATCCTACAAGCACACCTTCAACATCACCGCTCCAGAGAAACTGATGAAACTGAAAATCAAAGCAGAATCGTTCCGCGACAAAGTTATGCCCGGGCAGAATGAAACATGGACTTTCTCTATAGTTGACTCTGACAACCATCCAAAGGAAGCTGCCGTGTTAATGGAGATGTATAATAAGGCTCTTGATGCCATATCAAGTCATTCGTTCTCAATCACTCCCATGTATGAGCCGTGGCTACCTAAGCCGGACTTATCATTAAGTAACGATGAGGCTTATAACAAATTCTTTTCTTCCCTCCACGTTTATACAACCGTCGGTAAAGAATGTAACTCACAGATTACGCCTTCGTTTGACACATTCGGTCTATCATTGTTTACTAACAGCAGAATAATGATTCGCGGATATGCGGCTTCTGCGAAATACAGTGCTAATAAAGCCGTAACTGCAAAAGCTGATTATACGGAAGAAGAAGAAGATGATGATGATGATATGGGAGAGGACATGGCCTACAATTCAGCTGCGGGTATGAAGGAAACATCGGTTGCAACGGACGATCTCGCAATTAACGGTATGAAAGTTATAGGTTATGGTACAGTTAAATATGATGGCGAAACCTCTAAGGATGATTTCAATTACCGGCAGAGTGAAGTGCCTTTGGCTTTCTATGCTCCTGACCTGACAACTGACAGCGAGGGACGGTTGGCTTTTTCATTCAAGGTTCCGGATGCCAACACTTTATGGAACTTCAACGCCATTGCCTATACCGACCGGCTGCTCACCGCATCGTTTAACGCTGATGTGCTTGCATCAAAGCCGGTCATGGTTAAGCCGAATCTCCCCCGCTACATCCGAACGGGTGACTGTGCAGCGGTTGTCGCTACGGTGATGAACAACACTCCGTCGGCAGCCTCGATTGAAACAACGGTTGAGATTTTCAATCCGGCCAACAATAGTGTGATCACATCACGTCGCTTTGAAAACAACCTCGATTCGATGCAGTCAGTGTCAGTTTCCGTCAATATTGAAGGAGCTGAGGGAATGCCGTTTATCGGTTATCGTGTGAAATCATCCACCGACAGCTTTGCCGACGGCGAGCAGTCACTCATTCCGGTTCTCGCTTCGCAAACTCCATTGATTGAATCGAAGCCATTCTACATTGCTCCTGATGAAAAACAATTCTCAATGTCGATACCTGAGTTTGGAAAGGATGCCCGACTCACTCTTCAGTATTGTGAAAATCCCGTGTGGTTCGTTGTGACGGCACTACCGGGACTGCTGAAATCAGATGCTTCGACAGCCAATCAGGCAGCGGCTGCAATTTTCTCGGCATCGGTTGCTCGGGGACTGATTGATCAGAATCCCGAGATTGAAAAGGCTCTGAAGGAGTGGATAGCGTCGGAGAAATCTGACTCCACACTGACTTCAATGCTTAGCCGGAACTCTGATCTGAAAATGGTGTTGCTCAATGCTACTCCATGGATGATGGATGCCGCCGGTGACTCGGAACGCATGTCGCGTCTGGCTCTGCTTTTTGACCGAAAAGAAATCAACCGCGTGATCACCACCAATGTCGATATTCTTGAGCGCTTGCAGCGCGACGGAGGTGGTTGGGCATGGATTGAAGGCATGGATAAGGCTTCGGAGTGGTCAACCATGAACGCGCTCCTTATGTTCGGCCATCTCAACCGACTCGGATTCATGCCTGACAATAAATCACTTGTAAACGGCATCAAGGCTGCTCTGAGCTATATTGACACCGTCACATCAAAAGATTTTGCCAAGTATCCGAAGGGTGATTACAGGTTTTACACCTACGTGCGTTCGTTCTATCCGGACAAAGATGTGACAACGGATGTGAAAAGCGTTATTTCAACCACGGTCAACAATATTATCCGGTCATGGAAAAAGCAGACGGTATATAATAAGGCCATTGATGCGATCATCCTGAAACGGAACTCCTACCCCGCCGTTGCCCGAAACATTCTCAGCTCGCTTGACGAATACTCGGTCTATAACCCCGAAAAGGGCATGTATTGGCCTTCGCTTGAAAATCAGACTTTCGGCTCGATGGGTAAAATCGGCTCTACGGCCATTATTCTCAACGCCTATCGGGAAGTTGATCCACAGTCAATCAGCATTGAAAGAATCACGCAGTGGCTTGTGCTTCAGAAGGAGGCTATGGACTGGGGCAACTCGGTTGCAACCACACAGATTATATCCTCAATTCTTGATTCATCTCACAAATGGCTCCGCCCTGCCCGCGCGGCTGAAGTGAAAATTGACGGTGAGGAAGTGGTGGCCGAGACGGTTGAAAAAGTGACCGGTGCTTTCAGCACCGATGTCACCGGTCAGGGACGCCCGGGTTCAGTATTGGAAATCACCCGTACCTCCGACACTCCGGCATGGGGCGCACTGGTGGCTCAGTTTAATGCCGACCTGACCGACGTGAAAGCCGCATCAGTCAAGGATCTGAGCATTGAGAAGCGTCTGCTCCGCTACACCGTGTCGGCCGGTAGCCCTGCCGTAGAATCGGCTGATGATTTGGCTGTGGGTGATAAGGTAAGGGTTGAACTGACTGTCACTGCCGGACGTGACATGGACTATGTTGCCATTATCGACGAGCGGGCAGCCGGATTTGAGCCTGTAGAGCAACTCCCGAAGCCGATTTACAACGAGGGAATTTTCTTTTACCGCGAAAACCGCGACTCTGAAAGCCGTATCTTCGTCACCCATCTTCCTAAAGGAACCTATATCCTCACTTACGACGTGTGGGTGAACAATGCCGGCAACTTCACTACCGGCGTTGCCAAAATCCAGAGCCAATACACTCCCGCACTCACCGCTCACTCTTCATCACGCACCCTACACATCAATCCCTGATCCAATCATTCACCCATGCAAAATATGTCCGCCCCCCAATCCGATAAAAGCCGGTTATCGAGGGGCGGACATATAACAAAACCGTAAAGCCAACAGTTTCCGTGTCAGAATAAAAGATCAGCGAATAGCAGAATCGTTAGAGATTCCGGTAGTAAGAACGAAATCAACAAGATTAAACCGGACAAAGTCATAGAGCATCAGCGTTTTAAGTCCGATGTTACATTCATATTCTCCGCTAACACCTGTTAATTGTTCCGTATTAACTACAATTTCCGGAACTTTAACGCTATGGTTTCCTAAAGATAATTTCAAATTTGAAAGCTTGTAACACTCAATAATCTCAACTCCGCCTAAGCCTGCCGCTCTGATGGTGTCTTTGATGCCATTATCCATTACAAATCGCTTGTTTGTTTCATAAAAAGCCTTACCGATACTTCCAAATGAGGCATCACCTGAATCAATGCACATCAGCATAGGTTCGTCATGAATTGAGCCTCTGCAAAGCAGATTCATTGATGACGAGAAACAGAGGTTGGGCTTGTCAGCGGTTTTGACAGGAATGAATGGAACTTTTGACGGGATAATCAACTTATTTGTTTCAAAATTAATGGTTACTTCTTTAAGCATTAGCATCAACTCACTGCCTAATATTATGCTGAATGCACCTATATATTGGTCAGCCTCGCCATTGTCAGATGACATTGAAGCAACGGTAAAAGGGACATCCTTAACCGTAATGTTTCCTAATTGCAATTCGTTGGCGATTGCAGCATATCCATTCTTCAGGCCGATACCTTTTACCGACACTCTCGTGTCATCCAATGGCTTGAGATTGTATTTCTCGGCCATTTCGGGAGTAATCAAATTCGTGCCGGCTCCTGTGTCAAAAGTAATATCAGCCGATTTTCCATTAATCGCGCATTCCCGAAGGTGCATCAAAACAGCACCTTTTTCAGGGGGTCCCACAGGATCGATGGCGAATGGCACTATGCCGGTGCTGTCATCCGCAAATTGAATTTGATATGGATTATATGCCGATAGAGCATAATAACGATTGGCATGCGAAGTAAGGTTATTGACAGTTGCTGAATCAAGATATTGACGGGTTGCGTCTAAAATCGAGTTTGTCATTGTCGCTGCTGCTTCATTTTGACCGACTCTGCTTAGGTCCATACCAAACATAAACGTAGAAGAAATCAAATTACCTAAACCAAGAAGTTCTGATTGAGTGTTGAATAGTTCCTGAAATGCAGGGATTGACACTTCGGGGCGATTGAGCCGGTTGCCGAGCAGACAGCGAGAATATATTTCGAGAAATGGGTGGATTGAATCCTTATCCACAGAATTGTAGATAGAATCAAGGGCAAACCAGTCTGCCCGGTTCATCGCATTGCCTATTTTCTCATCTATTGATTGTGAATAACCGCTCAATGATATTATGCCGGCAAGAGCATAAAGCAGAAATCTTCGTGACATATACGTTTGCGTTAGAGTTTGCGCAAAGGTACACATTTTTAAACTAAACAGACAACTTATAGAGCATACCCTTATCACTTAAAGAAAATTAATATAACAATAGAGCGGTTAGCCACGCAAGGGCAACCGCTCTATCGGATAAATTTCAGAAACAATCAGTTGGTATAGTCCAGATAGATGTATGTCTGACTCGATTTACCTCGACCGCCAATGGTTGAGGATTCTTGCTTAAGGATTTTGTATGGCCATCCTAATGGTATAAACTCAGAACCGATATATGAATTGTTAATCGCATCTTCCGTTACCTGTGCATCAAATTCACTATCAAACGATTCCTTTACTTTGCCGTTACCGGTCAAGTCTACCAAACTGCTCACCATTTCTTTTATAGCTGAACGAGGTATTATATTTATTACCTCAGTAGAAATTGAATAAGTATAATCTGTTGGATCTAATGTAACAGTGGTAAAAGTATCATTTTCATAGGTTGAGTCCGTAGCATTTTCATGCACGTGCAACTGACCTATATCGAATGAACAACCATACCATAAGAAAATTAATTCCAGATTTTTAGTGTAACCGTCAATAATTCTGTCAGTGTCAAATGCTTTAATCAAAGCATCAATATTTATTTCAGGCCCTTTTGTAATTTCAGGCTCTTTCTTTATTTCATCTTTTATTTCATCACTCTTAAAAATCTGCATTACTTCCTTCATTGTTTCCTTGAAGAGCGATTGTGCCTGATGTTTTATCTCATCAAGATTATTGAATTTGGTAATGGCACCAAATTCATCGGTTTCAAAATTAATGGTAAAACCGACCATTTTGGGGGCAAGTTTATCTACAAATTTCTCTTGAAGGCCATTTATAAATGAATTGACATTTGTATCTGAGCTGACCTCCAAAATAGTATAATCCATCTTATAACCGGTAGAAGTGGAGTCAACGACGGTTAATCTGACTTTGGAAGATATACCGGCTGTTTTAATAGTATCAGAAGTGTCCAATTCCCATTTACTTTCGTTAATCCAATAAATGAGGGTATCATTTTTTGAGAAAAAACCGATAACGTCAATGGTGGAATCCTGTGGTTCGACATCGCTATCTTGTAGAGCGGCTGTTTGGTCTGTTTGGGCATAAGTGATTACTCCACAAGTTACAAGGAATGAACAGATTATAACTAAGAATAATTTTCGCATATTAAATTATGTTTTTTAGGATTTTGCATTTCTACAGAACTATTCGGCGCCGAGGTAGCGGTCAAGTTGGATGGTGTCCATGAGGACCTGACGCGGTTTACCTCCCTGAGCAGGGCCGACAATGCCTGCGGCTTCAAGCTGGTCCATGATTTTGCCGGCGCGGTTATACCCGATAGAGTAGCGCCGCTGAAGGGATGAAGTGGAGGCCGTATCGGTCTGAACCACATAGCGGGCGGCGTCGCCGAATAGCGGGTCACGATCACATGGATTGCCGCTGAGGGTGGCATTACCGTCATTCTCAGGAATATATTCCGGCAGCGGATAAGGACAACCGTAGCCGGGTTGCGAGCCGATGGCCTCGCAGATTGCCTCCACCTCAGGAGTGTCGATAAACGCACACTGCACACGCTCAATCTTGCCGTTGTTTGAAAAGAGCATGTCTCCCCTACCGATCAGTTGGTTAGCTCCCGGACGGTCAAGGATGGTGCGCGAGTCAACCATCTGGAAAACACGGAACGCGATTCGACCGGGGAAGTTAGCTTTGATTACGCCCGTGATCACGTTTGTGGAGGGGCGCTGGGTTGCAAGAATCATGTGGATTCCTACGGCACGGGCCTTTTGAGCGATACGTGCAATGGGGGTCTCGACCTCTTTGCCGGCAGTCATGATAAGGTCAGCAAACTCATCCACCACCACCACGATATAAGGCATGTAATGGTGTCCCTTTTCCGGGTTGAGATTCCGTCGCACAAAACGGTCGTTATACTCCTTTATGTTGCGGCATGATGCGGTTTTAAGCAGTCCGTAGCGGTTGTCCATCTCAATGCAGAGCGAATTGAGAGTGGCGACAACCTTTGAGGGATCCGTGATGATTGCATCGTCATCGCCTGGGAGTTTGGCTAAATAGTGATTCTCAAGGGTGGCATAAAGGCTGAACTCAACCATCTTTGGGTCAATGAGTACAAATTTAAGCTGTGCGGGATGCTTCTTGTAGAGCAGCGATGCTATGATGGTGTTCAAGCCGACTGACTTACCCATACCGGTGGCTCCGGCCACAAGCAGGTGTGGCATCTTGCAGAGGTCAGCCATGAAAACATCATTTGAAATAGTGCATCCGAGAGCCATCGGAAGTTCCATGTGGCTCTCCTGAAATTTCTTGGATGAGAGGATAGACCGGATGGAAACCACTTGAGGATCCTTGTTAGGCACCTCGATTCCGATGGTACCCTTTCCGGGGATGGGGGCAATGATTCGTATTCCGAGAGCAGCAAGGCTCATGGCAATGTCATCCTCAAGGCGTTTGATCTTTGCAATGCGCACCCCTTCGGCCGGAATAATCTCATAGAGCGTCACGGTAGGGCCGACTGTAGCGTGAATGTGAGAAATCGGAATTCCGTAGTCGCTGAGGGTCTTGGTGATTCTGACCTTGTTTTCTTCCATTTCGGATGCATCCACACTGTCAGTGGAATAGGCCACATCGTTGAGCAGGTCAAGTGACGGGAACACGAAGCGCGAAAGTTCGGCCGTAGGATCGTAGAAATCCGAGGGCATGAAACTGTCACACGGTTCAATCACGGGAGTTTCAACCACCATTTCGGTTTCATCGTCCTCCGTGTCCTCAGCCTCAGCATCTTCATCATCAGGACGGAGCGGTTCATCTCCGAAATCAGAATCAATTTCATCCACAGAGTCTGTTTCATCAACAAAAAGCGGCATATCATCTCCGGCAGCTGCAACCGGTTCATCAGCGGAATTGCCGAAAAGTGATTGTCCGGATTCATTAAAAGTCTCTCCGGACGTATCGGGAACGTTGACAGGATTGTCTGAATCATCAGAGGAAACCACAGGCTCATCAGCAGCCACAACCGGCTGAATCGGCTGAGGCTGATGTGTCTGAGGCTGATCCGCAGATTCATCCTGACGGGATTCGGCACTTTCGCGCGCAGCCTTCTCTCTTTCGGCAACCTCGGCACGGCGCTGAGCCTCCTTCTTTTCAGCAGCTTCGGCAGCTTCCGCACGGCGCTGAGCTTCCTCCTTTTCTGCTAATCGACGTTCATATTCCGCACGTTCACGACGGCGACGTTCAATCAAGGCAACAATCTTACCGTCAATAAATCTGTAGATCTTTCCAAGAGTGTCGATAAACATAACCACCAGAAGTCCGGTCATTATGGCAGAAAGAGCCAATGCGCCCCAAAATCCGGCTAATTGAGTAATACGCTCATTCACCAGCCACCCGTGACGCCCACCCCAGTAGAATGAGGAATGAACATCGAATGCCTCCATGATGAATCCGCTTATAATGGATATGGCCACCGTGGTGAGCAGACACTTGAACGTAAATCCCCAGAAATTAAATCTGATCACATTCAAAAGTCGCAGCGAAACAGCACCCATGAAATAAATCAATATAAAACCACCCACTCCGAGCCATTCGTATAGCAGATAATGTGACATCCACGCACCCACGAGTCCACCGGCATTTGTGAACTCCGAAGGTTCAATAACCCCTCCAAGCAGTGCGCTCTGGTCATGACTGATATTGGCAAAATATGAAATGGTAACTATCAGAGTGTAGGCAGCGAGAAAAAACAATACGATACCAGAAAACATTTTCACCTTTGCCAATGCAGCGCGACCGTCAATGCGCTCGTCCGATGGAAAATAGGATGAAGAACGACGTTCGGATTCAGCCGACCCGGCAGACGGCTCACGCTTCGGCTCCTGTGACCGCCCTGAATCCTCACGTCTCGGCTCCTCACGGCGAGATTCCTGAACCGGCTCACTTACCGTATCAACTTCACTGACAGGACGGCGTGGCTGCTGATCAACCACTTCACGATCAGTCACCGGATTCAGCAACTTCTCGGCATCATAAGACGATTCGTCAATTTCTGAAAAGGGATTTCCCATTAAAGTAATATATAATGTGGTTTTTTACTATTTAGATTACCAACAAAATTACAAAAATTCCACATGAAAAACCAAATAAATATCACTCAAAATTATCAAACAGAATTTACAAACACAAAAAGCGAATTAACCCAGCATTTCCACCCTTACAGCCGCGCGAATCGACACGTGACAACACTTGATTCCAAGCAAATTAGGCATTAAATCACCTTTAAATAATGAAATGTTAATTAAATTTAATTCCAAAACAATTCCAATAATCATATTTGTTATAACGACAAAGGAATCAAAGAGATGATACGAATAATTTGAAATTCTGAACCCAACTCCACTCTTGTTTGCAAAACAATAATAGAATTTACAATTCAACTCGATTTATAATTCAAAATTTGCAAACAGCTGATGTTTGAAAAATAAATCATGATTTTCAAATTACAAACAGCAAAAAAGAAACAAGAAAATTCCTCCGGAATTTACAGTTGAATCAAGAGTCAAAATTGCAAATTATAAGCCAAAATCAGACATTAATATCCTTTAACTTCTCAAATAAACCATTAAATATTAGCACAAAGTGAATTAATATTATAGTAACACTTCAATAGATCCCACCCCAAGACCATAATTCAGTCAAAAACAGATTAAAACACAACCGCATACTATTGATAGTGTGCGGTTTATTGTATGTAATTAAATCATTACTTCAACATAATATCATCCAACGTGTGGCGTTTGCAAACCCAAATTCACAAAATCAACCCTATAATTCAATTTTACAAATTTACAATTTTCAAAATAAAATTTGCATATTTAAAAACAAATAATTACATTTGCACATCAAATGCAAATTCAAATTTTGACCAATGGACATAGTTTCGAGATTAAAACAGTATCTGGAAGCCCATCAGATAAGCGTGACGCAGTTTGCTGACACATGCGGCATCCCCCGCCCGTCGGCCTCACAGCTGCTCAACGGTCGCAATAAGAAGGTGTCTGATGAAGTGATCACCAAGATTCATCAGTCCTACCCCTCACTTTCCATGCTGTGGCTGCTTTTTGGCGAGGGAAATATGGAGTCGGGCGTAAATATCGAAACCTCAGAGGCTCAAAATGCCGGAAATACCGATATTTTCCGAAGTCAACAAACTGATAATCCGGGCAATGACCTTGAATTTTCGTTTGCATCACAGCTTATGAGCGGAGAGTCAGAAAAAAATTCCGACTACGGGCAAGGCACAAATTTGCATCAGGAACCGCAGGCGCCTTTCTATGGTTCCTCCGGCGTAAAGACCGAGAAAGCCGAGAAAGCACCTCAGACCGGAGAGGAAAAACGCACCACTCCCACCGACACATTCACTTTCACTCCTGACACGAGGAAAAGAGTGATGAGCATCGTGGTGTATTATGACGACAATAGCTTTGAATCGTTCATCCCCGACCCGACCCGTCGCACCCCCTTCTCAAGATAATTTTTATCCGACCCCCTAAAACCGGACTACCCTCCCGGACCATATCCACCCCGTCGAAACCTCCACCCACCTGAATCGACAAACATAATTATTGCAGTCCGATAAGCCATCAGACCGGCTCTCATCGCACCCCAAATTTTCCGACTGATCCATAGCGATAATCTCAGAAAAATTTACTAAATTTGCAATAAAGTAACGTATATCTGAAAATGACCGGTCAGAAATAAAGACTAAGGCGAGAGCCGAAAACCCTTTGAAAACTCCCGAGTAGTCGTTACAGGCATTCTTCGCAGTGGCGAAGCGAGTCCAACTCGATAAGGTCAGCCTTCAGATACTACTCGGGAGTTTTCGCCTTATAATCTATGACCGATAACGCTGTCGACATACAAGAGAATGATATTCTGGCGATTTCGCCCGAACTGCTCGCCACGTTGCTCAAAGACCATACCACTAAAGGCAATATCTTTTGGGCAACCGATAACTATGCCGAGCGAGGCGCCGGTTATCAATTCTCCGACCCGATTACCATTGAGGCTATTACAGGAGAGAATGGCTCGGTTATCGTGCCTCGCGCTTTGAAGTCGCGTCATCAACAGCAACAGCGTAGCCGCGAGATGGCGGAAGTATTCACTCCCTCATGGATTTGCAATAAGCAAAACAATCTCGTTGACAACGCTTGGTTCGGACGCGAAGGTGTTTTCAACACTGAAATTGATAACTCCGACGGCTCGCACTCTTGGATTCCGTCGGAGGGCAAGGTTGAATTTCCTGACGGCAAGACTTGGCGAGACTATGTCACTGAAAATCGCCTTGAAATAACTTGTGGCGAAGCCCCTTATCTTGTCAGCCGCTATGACACCGTCAGCGGACAACCGCTTCCTGTCGAAATGCGTATCGGTTTACTCGACCGTAAACTCCGCGTGGTTTCTGAAAATACTGATAAGTCAGGCGAATGGCTTGCTGCTGCAAAAGCAGCCCTCCGCTCCACTTACGGCTACGAATGGCAGGGCGATAATCTTGTGCTCGCTCGTGAAAATCTCCTTTATACTCTCTGCGACTATTACCGTGCAAAATTCGGTCGTGAACTCCCGAAGCAATCCCTCCCCGGAATTGCCTATATTATTTCATGGAATATATGGCAGATGGACGGATTAAAAGGTGTTATACCTAATTCGTGCGGTGAACGTCGCACGGTCGTTCAAGACTTATTTGGCGAAACCGTTACTATAAGCCAATGTCAAGGCTGCAAAGACGGAGATATTAAGAAGCACAACGGCATATATGCCTTGATTGTGGACTGGCCCAACGATGTTACTTCATCGCAAGTCAAGCATAAAGCACCCATTAGATTTATTGACCTCATAAAATAATCGGCTTATGGAATACTTCTCATCCCTTAAACCCAAGCTGATATATGTGTTCCGCATCCCCGACGCGGCTCACAAGGATTGCCTGAAAATTGGTGAGGCGACTTTTGAGGACGGCAACATTACATTGCCACCAAACAGTTCCGCTCTCAATAAGGCGGCAAAGGCTCGTATCGACCAATATACCAAAACAGCCGGTATTGCATACGACCTTTTGCATACCGAAATTGCAATTACCGTCCGCGGTGGTGCCGTTCTCGGCTTCAACGATAAGGAAGTCCATGATGTTTTGCTTCGAAGCGGTATCAAACGCAAGGTTTTCGACCAAGTAAACGGTGCTAACGAATGGTTCTGTTGTGACCTCGAAACCGCCAAGAAAGCAATCGCCGCCGTTAAGGAGGGGCGCAAAGCCCTCCATGCTGCCGACATATCCTTAGGGCATTCGCCTATCATCTTCCGCCCGGAGCAGCGCGAGGCTATAGACAAAACCCTCAAGCAGTTCAAAAAAGGTAATCAGATGTTGTGGAACGCCAAAATGCGTTTCGGCAAAACTCTTTCGGCTTTGGAAGTAGTGAAAGAACGTGGCGATTTTCGCCGTGTGCTTATTCTTACCCACCGCCCGGTGGTCGATGCAGGTTGGTATGAGGACTTCCAAAAGATTTTCTACGACACCCCCGACTTCCTTTATGGTTCAAAGACCAATGGCGAAACGTTCCGCTCGCTTGAAACGCGAGCAAGAGCGCGAGCCAACCGCTATGTCTATTTTGCTTCAATGCAAGACTTGCGTGGCTCGGAACTCGTGGGTGGCAACTTCGACAAGAACGACGATATTTTCTCAACTCCGTGGGATCTAATCATTGTAGATGAAGCCCACGAGGGTACGCAGACCGAACTCGGCAAGGCTGTGATGGCAGAGCTGATTAAGAAAGACACCAAAGTTTTGCGATTGAGCGGCACACCGTTCAATCTGCTTGACGACTTCAAGGAGGACGAAATCTATACGTGGGATTATGTTATGG
>CAZKNK010000034.1:0-23915 GCA_964554195.1 uncultured Staphylococcus sp. | reverse complement strand
AGGACCCCAACATTAAAAGTGTTGTGCTCTACCAGCTGAGCTAGCGAATCTCCGTATTGCTTTTTGCTAAAAGCAGTGCAAAGGTAGGGCTGATTTTTGAATATTGCAAGTTTTTGATGGAGTTTTAACGGTTTTTAACTGATTTTTCGTTTCAAAAGTTAACAAATACTCTTTTCATGGCTGGAAGTGAGATTATAAGGGCAATGGGTTGTATATTGCAAATGAGGCTTTACATTAGACGTTTTGATTATAACTTTGATTATAACATTGTGTGAAATTGAGCGTCAGTCAGGCTTTGCGCTTGCCCACAGGTGGTTCGGTGAGAGTGATGCGGACTACAGTGGTTATGTCAAGACTGCGGCGGATGGCTTCATCGAAGCCGCTGATGTGGTGAGGGAGAAAACGCTCGCATAGCCGACGTAGGGCTTCGATTTTTTCGTTCGGATCAGTGACGGTTTCAGCCCGACCTATCGCTATGGCGGAGTCATAGTGCATGGTGAAGTTGTTTTTCTGCTCCTCATATTTAGGTGTGCAACGTGAAACGGCTGAAAGGCTTATTATTGGACAGTGGCGTAAGCAGTCCATTTTTTCACCCTCGGCAGCACAGTGAAAATAGAAGGTATCATGGTTTTTCCTGACCACGGAAACCGGAATTCCGTAAGGAGTGCCGTCGGGCCGGACCAGACTAAGTGTGACGTAAGGTGCGCGGTCAAAGACTTCGGCAGCCCATTGCGCCGACTGCTGTCGGCCTGATTTTCTCATCGGTTTCATTTGCATGTATGTTTGATTTATTTTGGTAACGCAAAGTTAAGGTTTATTTCCGATGGAGATGTGTGATAATGGATTTATGATGTTAAAAATTACATCGAATCTATAATGCGATTTCTCCTTCAGTGACGTGAGAGAACAAAGTATGGCGGGGAATGTTATTAAAAGAAAAAGGATAAAAATATGATAAAGCAGATTTCCGACAGAATCAGACATTTTTTCCACGTTGTCTCCAACGTCCGTCCCGTTGCGTGGATAGGACTTTATGTGTTGCTTGTGCCGATTTTCGCTGTGATTTACAATCTTCTGCCCGCCGGACAGTTCAGGATACCCGATGGAGGCACAACCGACTTCGGCTCATGGCTTTATTACAGCATAGTGACGATAACAACTCTCGGGTTCGGAGACTATACCCCCACCCACGGATTGGCACAGGCCGTGACGGCGGTCGAGGTGATGTGCGGCCTGGTGTTTCTCGGATTTTTCCTTAATGCGGTCGGTTCGATGAAGTCAGAGATTGACGTTGAGTCAGAAATCGAAAAGCAGCGCAGACTTCACGAAGCGCAGCAGCGTGAACGCCTTGTAGGCATGATACCTCCCGTATTGACATTGCTCAACAGATTTTTGGATCTTTGTAACAAAGAGGACAGTAATCCGACTGATTCCAACCGACACGCCCTGCTCAGAAGTGCGGCACGTGTGAGTCTGAGTCTTGACTCTATCCAGAACCGTGTCGATCTTACTCAATGGCCCGAACTCCTTGAAGGATGCTTCACGTTTGTGGCTGACTATCAGCTATACATTTCAGCAGAAACTCCGGATGACGAGGTGAAGCCTGACACTAAAGAATTGGTTGACGGACTTTCAAAACTCGCAATGAAAATCGAGACAGAGCTGACGGCAATAATCTCCGCCAAGCCTGACAGCAACGGTCAATGACTTCGGCCAGTCTGTCGGTGACAGCAGATGTGGAGAAATCATCCGATGCTTTTTTGATAATTAGCTTCATGTTACTATCTTTGCATCCATGAAGCCAACCTGTATCAAATTTCTATTTACCGCTATTCTGCTTCTCCTTCCGCTGACTGCAATGGCCAATATGATATGGCCCTCGATATACATTGTGGACGGATATTATTCATGGTATGTTATTCTGAGCGGACTCATCATTGAGACGATTGCCGCAAGATATTTTCTGAAACTGACGTGGTTAAATGCGTTTTTAACCATGTTTGGTGTCAATTTGATTTCGGCACTGCTCGGACTTGTCCTTATCCCTGTCAGCGGCATAGTTGTGGAAGTGGCCATGCTTCCTTTCGGCTCACCGACGTTCAGCATAGTCAACTGGGTTCTTGATTTCACGGCTGTCTTTGTAGTAAATTCAATCGTGGAAGGCCTGGCATTGAAATGGATTTATAAATATCCGTTTAAAAAGAATTTCCGTTGGCTACTGGCCGCCAACGCCGTCAGCGTGTTGATTTGCTTTGTGTCAATGCTGATTAAAGCTCAATAATCAGACGGCGTTCCGACAGTTACGACTATTTTTCCAACCTGCCCCCTTTCTTCGGCGAGCTTGTGAGCTTCGGCAATCCTGTCAAATGTGAAATTCCGCGCAATTACAGGATGAATATTTCCCTTTTCAATCAACTCCATCATGTCATCAATCTGACTCTGTGTGGGATTGTTGCTGTAAAATCCTGTCAGATACACACCCGACGGTATTTCCTTTATAGGGTCAAAATCCTTCAGGCAGTAAACTCCTCCAAGCAGTCCGGTATGACATACAATTCCGTGAAGTGCAGTCAATTTCAGCGATTCACGTAAAGTCGAAGCCCCGATCAATTCAAGCACTTTAGTAGCCCCGCATGGATATTTTTCAAGAAACCTTGTTCGGAATTCCGCCCCTTCCAAAACTACATCGAAAGCACCACATTCCTTAAGCAACCCGACTTTACCTTCACTGCGTGTGGTGGCTATAACCTTTGCCCCCGAAGCATGAGCAAGCTGAATAGCAGCAAGACCCACAGTTGAAGTCGCACCGCGGACAAGAAGGGTGTCTGACTCTGACAACTGCAACGACAAGAAGAGAGAACCGTAGGCCGTATAGAAGGTTTCAGGGATTGCAGCAAGTTCATTCCAATCAGTTTTTGTATCAACTGCGAAAACATTTTTTGTCGGAAGGAGTGCAAATTCGGCATAACTGCCGTTAAAACTCCGGCCCATTCCTCCCATCAATACAATCACACGCTGCCCCTTGCGGAATACGCTGTCAGACGGGTCGACAATCTCTCCCACACATTCTATTCCGGGAACGATAGGCTTGGCAATGTAAGACTGTCCGACCTCAAACCGACGCAGAAGCACCTCGGAATGATTTATGCCAAACGCATGAACCTTGACAAGCACCCAGCCCGGCTTCACACCAGGCAGAGATATTTCAGTCAATTTCATATCCTCAGCCTTGCATGGCTGAGTGAGAACCACAGCTTTCATATTACCTTCCAACATTGAGGGTCCGGTGAATAAAATGACCGATTATAACCGTAGGCCACAGCCGGACACCCGCGACAATATCTCAACAACTCACATCGTGAGCATTTCTCAAACTTATCATACTGCCTGTAAGCGCCCATTCGCTCACCTGTCCAGAGTTCATAGAGAGGCTGCCTGAAAAGATTCCCTACCACGCTTTCAAACCGACGGCAAGCCATCACACTCCCGTCAGGCTGAATGGTGAAATGGCAGTCACCGCAATGACATCCGTCATATATTGTGTCCGGATCACTGTCATCAGGAATTCTGAACAACCCCTTCTCATGCAAGAAAAGTGTCCACAGATGATCCTTCAGATTGAAAATAGTTCCGGAATCCTTATGCTGCTCAAACTTTTTCCAGATGCGCTCAAGGAAGTGCTTGTACTGAACCGGAGAGATGTGGGTGGACTTTTCCTCCGAAGTAGGACAATATCTTCCGAAAGCAAATACGT
The DNA here is from genome assembly GCA_964554195.1 of uncultured Staphylococcus sp. GTDB lineage: Bacteria > Bacteroidota > Bacteroidia > Bacteroidales > Muribaculaceae > Duncaniella. The sequence goes on along the minus strand of CAZKNK010000034.1, from coordinate 20,161 downwards.
CCACACCCTTTTCAACCACAAGATCAACAATGTCAGGTATTTCATCAATATTCGTCCCGGAAACAGTGGTCATTACCGCCACACGGATTCCATTACGCCGCAGTACACCGATTTTCTCTACGGTTTCATCAAATGAACCCGGCTTACGAATGGCATCATGAGTATCTCTCAAGCCGTCTATGGAAAGCTGATATTTCTGACATCCCATTGATTTCAGAAACCGGCATACTTCATCCGTAATATGAAACGGATTTCCGAGTATCGTAAACGGAATATCCTTAGCTTTAATCAATGCAAGGATTTCACGGAAGTTACGATGAAGGATCGGGTCGCCTCCGGTGATATAGAAATAGGGACGGCGGTTTATTTTCCGACACATTTCCTCACACTGCCCAATCACTGAAGCAGCCTTGTCAAGCGGCATTTCAATTATGTGAGGATGACCCTCTGAAAATATGTAACAATGCTCACACCGCTGATCGCAACTGTCAGTGATATGCCACTGAAAAGCAAAATATTCCATATAACATGTCAGTATATTCAGCTGACGCTGATTCCGGTATTTTATGACATAACATAATTCAAGCGACTCCGACACCACGCTCATAACGCAGGCATCGGAGTCACAGTTGATTCAGGCAATCTTACTTCTCACCTGCACCGCAAGCCGAACCGCAGGCTGCGGGTTTGGGTTCGGGCTTGTCGTCACCTGCGCCGCAGGCAGAACCGCAAGCACCTGAAGGATTACCGTTATCAGCAGCGGCACAAAGATATGCCTGAGCAGTGTGCTTTACAGCACCGTTAAAGCTACGTTTCATAGTTTGCTTTTTTGAGGGTTAAACATCGTTTATTCTCCACAAAAATAGCTAACATTTCATTACAAATCAAGTGGTTACATTTTGTAGTGTAAGTAACCTATTTATCGCTTTTAGTGACTGTCAGCACATTGCGAATCAGAAATTTATCAAAAAAAATTATCATCGGATTATTCCTTGTAAATATGATTCCTATAAGCTACCTTTGCGCTCAAAATCATCATTGAAATGAGAAAAAAAGAGTTGCTCAACTCAATTATAGAGATATGCCCGGTGAGAAATGTCATTGCCCGCTTCGGCAATAAATGGGGACTGCTTGTCATCCTTGTCATTAGCGAAAACGAGCCTGTTCGATACAATGAGTTAGGACGAAAAATCCCTGATATTTCGTCGAGAGTACTTTCAAGCACCCTCCGCACACTTGAAGCTGACGGGCTGGTGGTCCGCACATTATATCAGGAAGTGCCGCCGAGAGTGGAGTATTCACTCACCGAAACCGGCCACTCTCTGGTGCCGATAATACTCACTCTCACCGAATGGGCGCAGAAAAACATGAAAACCATAATTGAGCATCGTAAGAATCATCCATCAGTCTGACTGAGCCGTTCAGGAAAGCGGGACTACTTTTTCCGTCGAATCAGGCGATTGACCATGACGAAAAAGAACGGTACAAACACAATCCCGACCGTAATAGCCACCAACATTCCGAAAAACACACCTGTGCCTATGTCACGTCGGGCAGCCGAACCGGGACCCGATGCCATGAGCAGCGGAAGCAGCCCGAGCATAAAAGCCAATGACGTCATCACGATGGGACGGAATCGAAGCCGGGCAGCAGTCAGGGCAGCTGAAACCACATCCAAACCTTTCCCCACTTCCTCTTTTGCAAACTCCACAATCAGGATGGCATTTTTGGCCACAAGACCTACGAGCATCACCAGTCCTATCTGGAAATAGACATTATTCTCAAGTCCACAAATCCAGATGCCGAGATATGCACCCACTCCCGCAACGGGTAGCGACAGAATCACCGCAATCGGGACACTCCAGCTTTCATACTGCGCGGCAAGGAAGAGAAACACAAACAGCAGAGCCAACGCAAGCACTGTCCCGGTGTTTCCGCTCTCATGCTTCTGCTGATATGACAATCCGCTCCACTCCACACCGATATTATCGGGCAGATGCTGCTCCACAATCCTTTGGAGCGCATCCATAGCTTCACCGGTGCTGTAACCGCGGGCTGCCTCACCGGAAATCACTGCGGAGTTAAACATATTGAAACGTCCGATGGTGCCGGGTCCGGTGGTGTAATATGAACTGCCGAGCGACGAAATCGGAACCATAGTGCCACTGCTTCCCCTTACAAAAAACAGATTTAGATTCTCGCGCTTGGTGCGGTAAGGTGCATCAGCCTGAATGTAAACGCGATATATTCGGTTAAACATATTGAAATCATTCACATAGATTGAGCCTGTGAAAGCTTTCATTGTAGAGAATATATCGCTCACCGGAATGCCCTGCATCTTGGCCCGGTCACGGTCAACCTTGAAGAACAGCTGAGGAATGTCGCTCTGCAACGAAGTGGACAAGTCGGCTATTTCCGGCGACATGGCGGCATAATGCCTAAGTGTGTCGACAGCGCTCTGCAACTCCTCGTATGACGTTGTTCCTCGTGCCTCAAGCACCATCTCAAATCCGCCCGATGTTCCCAGCCCGGGAATGATGGCCGGAGTGAACAGGTAGACTTTGCTTTCAGGATACTTCTCGAATTCAGTGCGGACTCGATCACGAATATCAGATATACGCTCAGTCTTGCGCTCATCCCAGGGTTTGAGAATCACTGTCAGCTGCGTATGAGCCTGATTCGTGCCTACTCGGGGCGACGATCCGGTCACGTTAAGCACAAACTCCACATCCGGATCACTCATCAGATAATCCATAGCCCGCTCGGTGATGAGTCTGGTACGTTCTATTGTCGCACCCTCGGGCAATTCAAGTTCAACGGTGAAATATCCCTGATCCTCCTGTGACATGAAACTCTGCGGAAGCAGACGGTTCATCAGATATATAAACACAAGGGCAAGCGCAAAGGCAAGATACATCCTGCGCTTATGATGCAATGAACCTCGTATGGCTCGGGCATAGACCCGGTTTCCTCTGTTGAGCCACAGATTTATCAGTCGGAACAGTTTGGCTTTTTTCTTTTTTGATGCCGGACGGAGGAGTTTTGAACACATCACAGGGGTCAGCGTCAGAGCGACAATAGTGGAAATAACAACCGAAACAGCAATAGTAACCGTAAACTGGCGATAGAGCTGCCCCGTGATTCCGGGCAGGAAGCTGACCGGAACGAAAACTGCACACAGCACCAACGACATGGCAATCAGCGCCCCGCCAAGATTCGACATTGCTTTTTCCGTTGCTTGGAACGGTGAAAGCTTCTCCGTGTTCATGATTCGGTCAACGTTTTCCACCACCACAATAGCGTCATCCACCACAATACCTATTGCAAGGATAAGGCCGAGCAGAGTAAGCATATTAAGCGAGAAGCCGAATATGAGCATGACTCCAAACGTTCCAATGAGCGAAATCGGCACAGCAATCACCGGAATGAGTGCTGACCGCCAGCTCTGAAGCGAGAGAAATACCACGATTATCACAAGAATCAGAGCCTCGAAAAACGTTCGGTAAACGTGATGGATTGACTCTGAAATATATGTGGTCATATCAAACGGAATGTCATAACTCATTCCTTCAGGGAAACCGGCAGCAATCTCCTTCATCTCCTTCTTGACAGCCTCGGCCACTTCCATTGCGTTGGCTCCCGGAAGCATGTTGATGTTAAGCACTGCTGCATTGCCGCCGTTAATTCCGCTCTCAGTAGCGTAGGATGAAGCTTCGAGCGACACCCGCGCCACATCCTTAAGTCTGATTATTGACCCGTCGGGATTGGCACGAAGCACAATCTCCTCAAATTCAGACACCGACGACAGACGTCCGTGAGCAATGATCGGCATGGTGATGTCAACATCATTGGCCGGAGCCTGCCCGAGTGTGCCGGCTGCCGACTCACGGTTCTGATCCTTAAGCGCACTCTGGATGTCCTGAACGGTGATGCCAAGATCCGCCAACTTATCAGGCTGCACCCATATCTGCATCGCATAGTAACGGCTGCCGACCGTGGAGAGGCTTCCCACGCCGGGAATTCGCCGGAGAAGGTCAACCACATTGAGAGTGGTATAGTTGCTGAGATAAACCTCGTCAAACTTCGGGTCATCTGACTGGATAGTTATCGTCATCAGCTTGCTGGCTGTTTCCTTGACAACCGATAGTCCGTTTTGCACCACCTCAGCCGGCAGACGTGACTCAGCCTTCTTGAGTCGGTTCTGCACATCCACCGCGGCAAGTTCCGGGTCTGTGTCGATGTCAAAAGTCACAAGAGCTGAAAATCCACCCGAATTTGAACTTGTTGATGACATGTAGATCATTCCCGGTGTGCCGTTAAGCTCCTGTTCTATCGGAGTGGCAACGGCCTGAGTGACTGTGGAAGCATCTGCTCCGGGATATGAAGCCGTGATTCTTACCACGGGAGGCACAATGTCAGGATACTGGTCAATAGGTAGCATACGCAACCCTATGAATCCGACAATCAAAATCACCACCGAAATAACGATGGAAAAAACAGGGTGACGGAGGAAGAAATTCTGTTTCATTGTCTCAGCGCTCGATTTCCGTGTAAACTGAATCCGGATTCACTGCAACAGGATTCACCTTCATGGCATGGCGAAGCTTATGATAGCCTTCGGTCACAATACGTTCACCTCTGACCAGACCGCGCTCCACTATGACGTCATTGCCGGTTTCAGGACCGATCTCTATAAATCGCTTCTCGACAACGCTATCCGGTCGGACAACATAAACAAACGTTCCACCCTTCTCGATTACAAGCGATTTCACCGGTACCACCACCGCACGTTCACGCAGGTCGAGCAACACCTTCACCTTCGTGAACTCGCCCGGGAGCAGACTGCGTTCAGGGTTAGCCATCTCGGCACGGACGGAAAATGTACCTGTCTTTGGGTCAACCTGAGGATCAGCGAAATCCACCAGACCCTTGTAGGGATACTCCGACCCGTCGGCAAGCGTTATTGTGACATGCGATGTTGCTTTGCCGGAATTCTCTGATTCGCCGAGACTCACATTCCGGTCCTTGCTCCTCAGATAGTCAAGCGCCGTCATGGAGAAATCAATTCTGACCGTGTCACTCTTGACCACGGTTGCTAAAAGGGATTTTCCTGATGTCGGACCTACGAGAGTGCCTATATCAGCCACACGCTCCGAAATATAGCCTGAAATCGGCGAAACCACACGGGTATATCCGAGTGTGAGTTCAGCCTGAATGAGGTCCGCCTCAGCCACTGTCACCTCGGCATTCGCACTCTCTGCTGCGGCAATGGCATTATCAAGATCAAGCTGCGAAGCGGCATTCTGCTCAAACAGCGGTCTGATTCGCTTCAAGTCGCGGTCAGCCTTCTGAGCCTGCGCTTTGGCATTGTTGAGCTGAGCTTTGGCGCGGTTGACGTGAGCCTCATAGAGCCGCGGGTCTATGATAAACAAGGTCTGCCCCTTCTCAATATACGAACCCTCTTTGAAAAGCATTTTCTCAAGATAGCCCTCGACTCTGGCATGAACCTCCACAAACTGCTGCGCTCTGATTCGGCCCACATATTCACCGTAAATATTGACAGTGGTAGTGTCGACGGGGATAACCTCAACCGTGGGATATGTTGCCACGGGGCGCGAGGGGCGGTTGATGAAATAAAGAATTACTCCAGCGACGGCTATAAGGAGAAAAATTATAATCCATCCGGTCCTTGAAACGGATGAGACTCTGCGCCTGATTTCAGACAACAATGTGACAATCTTTTTATTATCCACAGGTTTGTGTATTGAAGAAAAAACTAATTGAACCGAGTTACTTTGATTCCCGGTAATTAGCCGCGAAGTTACGAAATTTTACTCATTATTATGCTATATACCGCACGTCAGATGAAAAAAACACCATATATATGCACAAGAATCGAGAGAGGCTGCAACAAAAAATTGTCACAGCCTCATCAAATGAAATTACGGAATGGAAAAACCGTGTCAAGGAATCATGACCTTACGGACCCGTGAGCCGCAACGCTCGATATATATTCCGTGAGTCGGACGTTCGACACGGATACCCTGAAGATTATAATACTCTACCTGAGTCGGTGTGTCGGTGACAGTGACTGATTCGAGACCGGTCATTCCCGTATCGCCGTCAGCGTCATACACACCGTTGTTTCTCATCCTTACATTGTCACGTGTCTGTGAACCGCTGCCGTTATTGAAAATCACATTGAGCGACTCATAGTCCTTGTCAGTGTTGAAAGTGTAGACAAAGTAACCCGTAGCGGTGTCGCGGCTCATAGGTTTGCCGGGCCAACCGCCGGCTATTTCGCCGCTGCTGTCTGACCCATAAACGTAGAGGTTGACATTATTCCATCCCGACTTGGTGTTATCAAAATAGATTGTCACGTCGCGGCTTGAAGGAGTGGCCGTTTTGGTAAAGCGAACCTCACCTGTGCGGCTTGTGCCTGCCCCGACAGCCTCCCAACTCACTGTAACACTCTCACCGTCGGCCATGTTTTCGCCAATGGTGAAGGATGTGGAGCCTGTAAAGGCCACCTTCTCCCCTGCCCCGATCCGATACCATGCCGAGTCGGTGAAGCGGTTGGCCGAAGCTGTGACGGTCACCGTACCCGAAAACTCTCCTCCGGCGGGCGACAGACGTACGGCAGGTTCGGATGTATCGGAAATGTTATGGAGCTGAGTGTAATTTGAACCGCCGTCCCATTCATAATAACTATCCTCGGTCACACCGGTGATGTCACCGGTCTGCGCACCACTACCGTTATTGAAAATAAAGTTAACGCTTTCTCCTTCGTCAAAAGTATAATAGTAGAACAGCCGGCCTTCTATTTCTTTTGAATTTGTCAGCTTCTGTCCGGGCCATCCTCCGTTGGGCTGAACGGTCTGCCCCGAAGCGTTGTTATACCATGCGTAGAAGTTGGGAGCTTGTTGCGAGGTAACATAGATGGTAATGGTGGCAAACGGGTCTACTTTCTTATAAGTCACATTTCCCGTAAACTCCATTCCCGATTCATCGGAAGCACCCCAGCTTACATCCACGCAGTCGCCATAGGCCATGTCTGCTCCGATGGTGAAAGCGGAAGAGCCTGAAGCGCCAAGCTGAACAGGCGAAGCATTGCCCACTTTAACCCAGCCCGCAACAGCCGACTCATTGAGAGTGGCAGTGACGGTGATTGTTTCAGTCTTAAAGCTACCGCCGGCAGGTGACAGGTCCACACGTGGCTTGCCGATTACATCGTCGGGGCCGTACCAGAACGATGCACCGGGGTCACTGAATGAAGGATTTCCGCCTTTAGCAACCGGAGAGGTGGTGTAGATAAACATACCGTCATCGCCCACTTTGCCGCCGGTCCAGTCCTTTACAAGCACACGGAGCTGCCCTTGTGAGCGCGGAGCGTCTACCTGAATCCGACCGCCCGACGGAGTGTATTTCACTCCGGTGACAAGGTCAACATACTCACCTTCAGGCACACCCGTAAACGTTGCGCCGCCATTTATAGCCACCAGAGCATAGCTCGTCTTGTAGGCGCGCTTGAATGCCCATCCTCCCGAAGCCGTGCAGCCGTCGAATGTATATTGTCCCTTACGGAGAGCCGGAACCGCAGCGCGAATCAGATTGAGGCGGACAATGTGTTGGGCAAGATCACCGCCGAGCGTTGTGGCGACATTGCCTGAAGCGGTATATTGTCCGAAGTCGCTTGCCGTCACGCTTCCTTCAAGATAATGTCCAAAATATGCCCTGCCGGTGTTTGAGAGCGGAGTAGACGGACCGTTGTCAATAATTTTGCCCTTCTGAAACTCCACTTCCGAGCCATAGTACAGGCAAGGAATACCACGGAACGTAAACATCAGCGAAAGATTCTCGGCCCACTGGCTTGTGCCGCCGCTGAATCGGATAGCATCACTTGGCTGCGGCCCGTAGTCATGAGAGTCGACATAGACAAGATTGAACGAGGCATCGTTGTAATACTTATCGCCTGACTTGGCAATGTTGACCGCCGAGCCGGCGTTGCTGAAATTATAGTGCATCGGGAAGTCGATGATGTTAAATCCGGAAGCGTCGGAGTAGTCAGGCTCATGCCATGCACCATTCTTCATGAACACATTTTCCGATGTCTGCGCCACATCAGGCTCCTGAAGGCATAGAGTCATGTTGCCAACCGGCTCACATCCTTCAGGGAGAACCTGTGAATCCCACCATGAAGCATCCGTGTTCCAGGAGTCGAGAAGATTTTGCGGTGACTTCCATGTATAATAATAGCTCGAGAGATACGGATGACCGCGATATGTCACCTCGCTGAAGCGTGCGCAACACTCGCCGAACATGTAGAACGGACAGCCGTTCAGTCGCTTTGACTTGTATTTCTCACCCAATTCCATGAAACGGGGAATGAATGACTTGTTGAAAGTCAGACGTGATATGTGGCCTGTAGTGTCAATGCGGAAACCGTCAACACCCATTTCAATAAACTTACCGTAACATTCCACGAGATAATCGCTCACGGCCTGATTCTCGGTGTTGAGGTCCACGCAGTCACCGGCAATCTGCCCCCACCAGCGCGAAGGCTCGTCCCAGTTCCATGCCGTTCCGATATGATGCCAATAGTTATGATTGTCGAGATTCTTGCCTCCGGTGTTTTTGAGCCACTGCAAGCGACGCTGATATTGTGTGGCACCCTCCACATCATTATAGTCAGTTCCCAGTTTCGATTCATCCGGTATCAGCGAGCCTTCAGGCGTAGCCTGGTTGCGGAGCTTGGGGTCACGGTCAAAGAGGCGGCAGAAGTGAGCCTCACCGAAGTTTCCGGTATGGTTAAGGACAATGTCGAGAATAATTTTCATTCCTTTGGCGTGGGCGGCATCAATCAGACTCTGGAACGTCACATCCTCATCCGAGCCTTGACTGACATGGCTCTCGTAGCGCAGATCCACACGCGAGAAATCCATCGCATGATAGCCGTGATAGTCATAGCCTGACCCGTTCTGAACCACGGGCGTTATCCAGATGGCCGTGAAGCCGAGAGCCTTGATATAATCAAGTTTCTCGATAAGGCCCTTGAAATCGCCGCGCCATGCCGGGTCGCGGTCAGCAATCTGTGCAGCCTGATTGTCCCAGCACAACACATTGTTTTTCGGGTCTCCGTCATAGAAACGGGTGGTCATTGCAAAATAGACCGTCTCGTCGCGGAAATCGCTCCTTTCACCCACAAATGTGGCAGCAGCCCCTTGAGCCACGCACATGGCCATGGCTCCTCCGATCAAAAATCGTGATAAATGATTCATGATAATGATAAGTTACTTTAAGCAGACATCAACGGCTGCCGAATCCTCTGTTACGCGCAAACTGCAATGCCTGAAAAATATGATCTCTAAATAAACTAAATAATTCTTTCAGCTAAGTTATTGCTGTTTTTCCATTGCAAAAATACTGATTTTTTTTGATAATCCGAAACAAAATCATTCACTTTATCTAATTTTTCCACTTACACAAACAAAAAAGTGTGTCGGTTGTGATGCCGGCACACTTCATTATTGAGTTGCTTTACGATAGTGAAATTTCCTATTACTTCACGGGTTCAAACTGGTCCTTGCCTACTCCGCAGACCGGGCAAACCCAGTCATCGGGAAGGTCCTCGAACTTGGTTCCGGGAGCGATTCCGTTGTCAGGATCACCTACTTCGGGATCATATTCCCAATCACATACCACACATACATATTTGTCCATAATTCTAAATTGTTTTAAAGAGTTGATGATTATATTTTATCATTAGAACGCCGGAAGCAAATATAATGTTCACGAGCTAAATTTACCGGAATACTTTTCACTCACTGACCGGTGTGAGGTCAGCTGCGGAGCCATCCCATGTGTTGTAGTGGATATTCTCCGGCTTCCATTTATCCTTTGGTGTGGGGTTACCGTCAGGATAACCTATACAGATACACCCCATCGGGACAATGTTTTCAGGCAGTTTGAGCAAGCGTGAGAATCCGGCCACGCGCTCTGACAGCGGATAGATTCCACACCAAACCGCACCGAGTCCGCTCGCATGGGCTGCCAATAACAGATTTTCGGCTGATGCCGACGCATCCTCAACCCAATATTCCACTCCCTCGCCTTCAAATGTAGCGGTGAGATCGCCACAGACCACAATCGCAAGTGGAGCCTTCCGGGCCATCGTCATGGTCTTGTAGTTGTCGGCAATGTAGTCAAGAATTGTTCTGTCCTCCACCACGACAAACCGCCAGGGCTGCTTGTTGCCGGCCGAGGGAGCTGCCATAGCTGCACGGAGCAGGGTATCGACAAGTTCTTTTGCCACAGGCTGATCAGTGTATGACCTCACACTGGTTCGGGTCATGATGTCCTCGAGTGTTGACTTTTCCTTAACTGCCGGTGCAGGTTTTGATGATTTGATCCAAAGATAGGAAACCACAACCAGCGCCACCGCAAGGAGGATGATTAGTAAGACGGGATTTTTCATATTCATTCGGAATAAAGTGTTATTAACCTAAGTTTTCAGCTCGTTTGAACAGTGAGCCGGTCGGACAGACGAATCGGCAGTAAGGACGTGCCACCACAGCCGAAAGTGCCACAAAAACGCAAGCTGCCCCGATGATCCACCATGAAGCCGAGCGGAACTGGAATGCCTGAAAGAGTTCCAGATCCATCCATTCCACAAGAGTGTCGGCCCACAGAAGCAGCATCAGAATAGCCCAGAGAATCCTTCGGAAATATTCAAGTCCTTTCAGCACTCCTGATGAGATTTTGAGTTTAATCCCACACACCTGCCCCATGAGCTGCTGCGCGGAACCCAACGGACAGATGTGATTGCAGTAATGCTGCGGACGTCCGAAAATCGGATAGATGAAAGCCGCTGCAAGCATCACTATCGCCGTCAATCCGGCAGGGAATGAGAAGCCTGCCGAGAGATATTTGAGCATGAGCGAATAGTCCAGAAATGTTCCGCACCAGAATCCGAGAACCGCAACATTGGCAATCAGCTGAACGGTGTGATATATCCGGTTGTGAACAAAAAGCGGCACCACACAGGCCATGAGAGCCACTGCGAGGGCAACCCATAATTTCACAGGAATGTCGTCACGTTCCTCCGTAGCCTGCACACCGAGATAACAGTCAAGGCCGGCGTCAACATTATTGATGATTGCCGAGGATGAAAACGTCGCACCTGTCACTGCATCCGGCTTATGGGCCAGGGCCTCATCCGGTGTTTTGCCGACATACTCGTCAGTCAGCGTCACCGCCCGCTTGAAAAATCCCGGGGTTTCGGAGTTGGGGAGAGGAACAATCTTGCTGATATGTCCGTCAGTAATATATATGTCGAGAGGAACGGGTCCGGCATAGCCGTTGATTGATGCCGACAGTCCGGCGGTGTGAATCACCGTCACTCCGTCGGCCGTGACAGTGATTGAATCAGTCCGGCTTTCGGAGGATGTATCCTCAGGAGCGGTCAGATCATGACCGGCAATAGTTTTATGGACCGTGATGGCTGCCGCTGTCATCATGAGAAGTGCAACGAGAAGTGCGGCAAGTTGATTGACTTTTTTCATGTGTGCAAAAGTAGCCATTTTTTCGGTTTTGGCGGTTTAAATCACATCTAAAATTATGCCGGAATGAAAAAACTTCACTCAAAATCGCGGAAAATTTCACCGTCAACGGCTATAATGTCTGATATTGGAATGACCGTTCCGTCAGTCATCACGAGTGATCGGGTAGATTCGTCATATTTTTTCAGGCTTCCGGTCACAGTAATGTAAGCACCACCCTGCTTGCGTCGGTCAGGCATGAATCGTCTGATGGTCAGTCGTGGGGTTGCCTCCTTGCAGGTCAACATGAACAGCAACCGGCGTGACAGGGCTGTAGCCTCGTCAACCGAGAGTTCAATCTGCCCCTCGGTTAGCCGTGCGGTTTCCGAAATGGCTGCTCCATGTCCGGTCAGTGCTGCAAACGGTGCAAACTGGGCGGCTCGCTCTGAAAGTGACATCCGCTTACGTGTGGGCGATACGTGGTGAGGGAGATTGATTATGTCGTCATATTTACTCATGATGTCCTCCGATCTGACAGTTGCGATCGCGCTGAGTAGCGCCCTCGCTGAAATTCAATCCTTTGAGAATGGCATTCTTACCAAACCGCTTTTTTATCTTCAGGATTGCCTCCTGACGACGGCGTTCCTTGTCACGCCGCTTCCGGTCATTCTCCAGACGGATACGGAGTTCGTCATAATCGGTGAACAGATCGAGCTGAAGCGGAATATCTTCATCCTTGACGGTTCGCTCATCAATCAGTCGGTTGACAGTTAACGACAGACGGCGTACAAGCAAAATCGGATTGACAATACGGTCATAAAGTTCGACCGTCTTGGCTATAATCTCGGAATCGGACGAGGTAGGCCGGGCAAGGGCAATGGTGCCGTGGGAGTGAACCGGGACCTCACGGCCATAGTGATCACGCTTCACCTTACCGTTGTAATTTGACACGATGGACGGGTCTCTGAGCGACTCGACATCATAGCCTATCGTCAGCACTATCTGGTCCGTCACAATCCGATGGTCAAGCAGCTTTAGAGCAATGGCATCGGCCATCTCCATCACCACATTCCGCGCTTTAGCCACGGTGTAGGGGCTGTGAAGCACCTGTCCGCTGCACAGAGAGTGGGTTTCGGGGCGGTAAGCCTTGATTTCAGCAATCGTAACCGGCTCCCATCCCCAGGCATGATCAATAAGCAACTCCGCGTTTACGCCGAGCAGACGGTAGAGAAGGCCTTCATGTTTGAGTGAGCATCGGGCCACATCACCCATTGTGATAATCTGATATGCAGCCAGACGGCGGGCAGTGCCTCGCCCTACCCTCCAGAAGTCTGTTATCGGAATATGCTCCCAAAGCTGGCGGCGATAGGTCAGTTCATCGAGTTCGGCAATACGGACTCCATCCTGATCCGGTGTCATCTTCTTGGCCACGATGTCCATGGCTACTTTTGCGAGATACATATTGGTGCCTATGCCGGCTGTAGCGGTGATTCCTGTTTCAGCAAGCACCTCACGGATGATCTTGATGGCGAGTTCGTGGGCCGTGAGCTTATAGGTGGCGAGGTAGGATGATGCGTCAATAAACACCTCGTCGATTGAATAGACATGAATGTCCTCCGGAGCAATGTAACGGAGATAAATCTGATAAATGCGTGTGGAATAGTCAACATACAGTGACATCCGCGGAGGAGCAACCAGATAATCCACTGCTACTGATTTGTCGGCAGTAAGCACGGCACGTGACCATGACTTTCCGTTTCGGCCCCGGCTGCGGTTGGCCTCCTTTACCTTCTGAATTACCTCGAAAAGACGCGGCCTGCCACCCGTACCATACTCTTTCAGTGCCGGTGATACGGCCAGACATATCGTCTTTTCAGTGCGCGACTTATCGGCCACGACAAGGCAGGCGTCAAGCGGATTAAGTCCGCGTTCCACACACTCCACCGAGGCGTAGAAGGATTTAAGGTCAATGGCAATATATACGGGAGAGAGGTGTTCACTCATTTGAAATTCTCACACAACACTTTGTAGAGCTGATGAACAGGCAGCCCCATCACATTATAAAATGAACCGTTGATTCCGCTTATTGCAGCCGCTCCGATCCACTCCTGAATTCCGTAGGCGCCGGCTTTGTCAAGCGGACGGAATTTGCTAACGTAGAAGTCAATCTCCTCTGCTGTCAGCGGGGCGAAAATCACCTCGGTGTGATTGGAGAAGGTGACGCTGCGGTCGGCACTCCTGACCGTTACGCCGGTAACCACCGTCTGTTTCTTCCCGGCCATGCGGGCAAGCATCCGGCAGGCATCGGCTTCGTCAGCCGGCTTCTCGAGAATCTCACCGTCAAGCACCACCACCGTGTCAGCCGTAATGACAAGGCGTCGGTCACCCGGCTTGAAATTTATGGCATCAGCTTTCCTGACCGAAAGTCTAACCGGAATTTCTTCAGCCGGACATCCTTCGGGATGCGATTCGTCCACAGAATGTGAAGTGTCGACCGTGAAAGGAAGATCAAGCATGGCAAGCAGTTCCCGACGCCGCGGTGAGCCGCTCGCAAGCACTATATCATATTTCGCGGCTATGCAAGCAAGTGGATTGACATTATTTTTCTGTTCCATAAAATTCCTTGATTATGCAGTCTGACAGCAATCTGTAAAGTTTTGCCTCACTTTCGGGAAGCGACGAGGCATGGGCTTCGATTATGCCGGTGTCGCGTCGACGGGCGGGGCCTGTCTGTCCGTCGCGCGGAGGCATCTTGAGCGCTTTCTCCAGTGTTTCACGCAGAAGCGGTTCGAGGACGTCAAACGGGATGTCGTTTGATTTGAGCAGATTCCATGCTATGGTCCACATATAATTAGTGAAATTACATGCAAACACAGCCGCAACGTGCATCTTCCGGCGGGTCATGCTGTCGGCATGATAGATGTTTTTGAAAATCTTTGCTCCAAACTGACGGATTTCATGCTCCGTGGCCTCCGAGGAGCCTTCGGTGAACAGCGAGACAGTGTCGAGATCAACGGGGCGCGACTTTGAGAATGTCTGCAACGGATAAAAAACTCCGTAGCGCGACGAGTTTTCGGCCAACACAGTCATGGGGAGCGAGCCTGATGTATGGAGCCACAAGGCATCGTTCCGGATAATCCGTGACAAAACCGGACCAACGGCATCGTCGGCGAGTGTCACCAGATAAATGTCGGCATCGGTCACTATATCAGCCGGATCATCCACCGGACAGCACTCACTGAGTTTCGCGGCAAGCGTCTGCGCGTTGCCGATGTCGCGGCTGTAGACCTGCACCACATTTCCGGCACCGCTCCGCTCAATAGCAGGGGCGAGCGATGACGCCACATTCCCGGACCCGAGAACAACAACCGACGGCTTAGAACTTTTCAAAATGAACCTGATTCCATTTAAGTTTTTCAAGATCCTGCGGTTTGCGCTGCTCGTCGGGATAGCCTAAGGCGAGAATACAGACCGGAGTGCAGACCTCGGGAATCTGAAGCAGCTCCTGCACATATTCCTCCGACGGAGTGCCGTCAGCGGCAAATCGTCCGCGCACCTGCACCCAACATGAACCGAGTCCGAGATCCTGCGCCTGCATCATCATGAACGAGGCGGCCACTGAAGCGTCCTCTATCCATGCCTCCGACTTGGTGGAATCAACCGTAATCACGATGGCGAGCTGACAGCCTGCCACAGCATTGGCGTAGGATGCCTTACATTCCGACAGGCGTCTGAGCATATCCGGGTCATCCACGGCCACGAATTCCCAGGGGCGACCGCTCTTTGACGTAGGGGAAATGAGTCCGGCTTCGAGAATAAGCTTTATGTCCTCGGCCGGAATGGGTTCGGACTTGAACCGACGAATCGAACGTCGGCTTACAAGCAGATCATGAATGTTGTTCATTACGTATGAAAGTGTGTAGGGTTAACGGCTTAAGGTGTGGCGTGGTTATCGGCGGAGAATCCAGGCCTGATTGAAGCGGGCTGTGACAGCGGGCGACTGCAACGATGTGTTTGCTCCGGAAAGTGTCTGCGCGGAAGCTACATAAATTCTGAAATTTCCATCGGTCTCACAAACGCCGAGGCGCTGCCCGGAGTGTTGTTTAAGAAAAGTTTCCGCCTGAGTGCGGGTGGCAAAGGAGGCCACTATCACCAGATACGGGTCACTGCCGTCGAGTCGCAGAGCGGTATCCGGCTGATTCGTTACAGTTCTTCTGACCGGCTTTGCAGGTGCTGATACATCATGCTTACGGCTCGCTATCAGAAGTTCAGGTATCTCGGGTTTCTCGCCGGCAAAAAGTGCGTCGAGAATTGCATAAGTCTTGAATCCGGATTCAATGGAGGCATACTGGGTGCGGTCATCGGTCACACGGTCAGAGTGAATGAAGAAGAAAACACCGGCAGCTATCAATAAAATGAAGCAGGCGGCTATGCGGATGAAACGGACAACACCGGAAGCCACCGCCGGTCTAAATTCATCAGTCTGAGAGTCATCAACCTCAGTGGAGTCATCAACCGTGGTTGCATCAACTGACGGAAGTCCGGCATAATCAGATGCGAAGTCAGTTAGCTCGGGAATAAACACCGGCGTTTCGCCGCCTGACTCCCGGAGCGACCCTATGTTGCCAAGCGATACCTCTCCGTCAGATTTGAGTTGAAACAGAAGTCCGCGCACCGCATCATGAACTTCATCGAGAGCCGCCTCGCGGGTGATGCCGGAACGGCGGCTGAAACTGTCGGCGAGCAACCAGTCATTATGATTGATCTGCGGATTGAATCCAACCGTCACCGACGGCGCGTGAAATGTGGATGAAGCGGCGTCAAACCATGCAGAATGATAGATATTTAAAAACGCACCAACCCCCGGCACAACCACACAGTCATGTCGGGTAAGGAGGTATTCTATATGCTGCACTAATGAATTCACAACGCAAAGTTAGCCAAAATTACTCGAAAATCATCAAAATCATGCCTGAAATTTTCATCAGCAAAATTTAAACTGCATAGAAACCCGAGGAATGAAATTTTTTCCGTATCTTTGCGAGTCATGATAAATCAGTACACTTAACGGCATTATAATCATTTTTTCCGATGAAAGTATTCAGTACAGAGAATCTTCGAAATATAGACCGCGCAACCATTCAGGAGGGAATCCCATCAATGGAACTGATCCGTCGGGTGGCCGACGGCGTGGTTAAAGAAATAGTAACCCGATTCAGCACCCGGACCCCGATTGTGGTGTTTGCCGGTTCGGGCAACAACGGCGCCGATGCCCTCCTTGTGGCCAAACAGCTGATTGAATCAGGCTATAATCCTGAAATATATCTGTTTAACATCAAAGGCAACAGCTTGTCAAAAGAGTGTCGTGAAGCCTACACTGACCTTATGACCCTCCCGGTGGTCCGACTGACTGAAATCATCGAGACGGCACGAATTCCGGAACTCAGCCCCGACCATCTCGTGATTGACGGACTGTTCGGCACCGGACTTCATGACAAACTCGAAGGCGGCTTCAAAATGCTCACCCGCTACATCTCCGAATCAGGCGCGACCGTCTATTCAATCGACATCCCTTCAGGACTCTTTTCCGATTGGAATCAAGGCACCATCAACCGCGACGTGGTTCACGCCACAATGACCCTCGCCGTGCAGTTTCCACGTCTGGCTTTCTTTATGGACGACAATGCTGAACTCACGGGCGAATGGAAGCTCATTGACATCGGCCTGAGCCGAAAGGCCATAGCCCAGACTCCTACAAAATACTTTTATGTGATGGCTGAGGATGTGGCCACCGTGCTGAAACCGCGCCGCAAATTCTCATCAAAAGCCACCTACGGCAACGCCCTGCTCTATGCCGGATGCTACGGCATGATGGGTGCCGCTGTGATGGCTGCCCGCGGAGCGCTCCGCTCCGGTGTGGGCAAACTGACGGTCCACTCCGCCCGCTGCGGCTTTGAAATCCTCCAGTCACAGGTGCCGGAAGCCCTCTTTGAACCGGACCCGAAAGACATAGTCATTTCCGACATGACACTCCGCCGCAACTACACCGCGATCGGTGTCGGACCCGGCATCGGAATCAACGACGCCACACGCGGAGCATTCAAGACACTCATTATGACAGCGAAATGTCCGATGGTGATTGACGCCGACGCTCTCAACATCATTGCCAAAGAGCCGCAGCTTCTAAGCCACATCCAACCCGGAACTATTCTGACCCCGCACGCCGCGGAGTTTGACCGGATTTTCGGACAGCACACCTCAAGCGAGGCGCGTCTGCTCAAGGCCATCGAAATTGCCCACAATTATAAAGTAATAATAGTGCTGAAAGGTCACTACACCGCTACTGTCAGACCGGACGGAAAAATTTTCTTCAACTCATCCGGCACCCCGGCACTTGCCACCGCCGGAAGCGGCGACGTGCTGACCGGAATCATCACATCACTCCTGGCTCAAGGCTACAAACCAGAAACCGCATCCGTGGCCGGAGTCTTTATCCACGGCCTCGCCGGAAAGATTGCCGCCGAAACCCACGGAGAATACGGCACGACTGCCGGTGACATAGCCCGGTCCACAGGCATGGCCATCAAACAAATCATGAATATCAAAATCTGACACATTATAATATGATATATCAGAAATTCATTTCAGCCGTCATCATTTCGGCCGCATCAGCACTCATCTTTACCGCTGCCGCCCAAACCACGCAGAAACTCTCCGCATCTAAAGCCAATGAGTTCGGCGTAGTCTACACCCTGCCCAAAACAGCCGTCAGCATCACATTAGCCGCTGAAAAAACAGTAGAAACTCCCGGTGAATTCTATCTGTACGCAAAAAAATATCTCAACTCCACCCCCATTTCATCACAGCTTACCCGGTGGACTCTCAAAGAAGCCGTGATTAACCCCGTGGCCATGACTGATGAAAATGAAAAATATCTCGTGACCCTTAAAGGGGGAACAGGTACATTCATTATGGTTGACCCAACCACCAACGCCCCCGTTTCAATCAACGACGAAGCCTATCGCCCCACCTCTACCCTCTCCCCCATTCCTGAAGCGGTGACCGCCAAGCCAACCATCCTTGAGATGCCGGTTGCACGTCAGGCGCAAACCGAGGAGATGCTTCAGAGCAGGTCATCGGTCAAGCGGGCGGAGTTTGCAGCAGCAAAAATCTACGAACTCCGCACCAACCGCAACGAAGTGGTGTCGGGTCAGGCTGATGCAATGCCATCTGACGGAAATGCCATGAAACTTGCTCTGGCCACCATTGACTCCCAGGAGGAGGCCCTGACTGCAATGTTTCTCGGCACGACATCAAAATCGGTTGAAGTCACCACCCTCGATCTTACCCTCCCCGATGCAGACGAAGCCGGTTCACGCACCATCATTGCCCGCCTGTCAGCAACCAAAGGAATTGTAGGTCCCGATGACCTATCCGGCGCGCCGATCTATATGACAGTCACCCCCGTCACCAAAGGAGAACTCCCGCTGACCGAGAAAGGCGAACCACGACCCTTCCCCAAAGGTGGTGTGGCCTACCGAATCCCAGGCTCTGCGCGAATCACTCTGGAATTGGATGGACGGAAAATCGCCGAGAAAACCATCAGCGTGGCGCAATACGGAGTGGTTTATGGTGCTGATCCCGCTCTGTTTACCAATAAGAAAGCTCCATCATACGCCCGATTTGACCCGATGACTGGAGCATTGATTGAAATCGGTGAAATACGATAATTTTGCCGTTAGGGAAAATTTCCATAACTTTGCACCCGATTTTTTAGAAGTCAATTTGTATGCAGAAAATTAGAAACATCGCAATCATCGCACACGTCGACCACGGTAAAACCACCCTCGTCGATAAAATGCTGCTCGCCGGAAAGCTGTTCCGCGAAAATCAGGAAGCAGGTGAACTCATCCTCGACAACAATGACCTTGAACGCGAGCGAGGCATAACGATTCTGTCAAAAAATGTTTCTATTGACTATAACGGATATAAAATCAACATCATTGACACTCCGGGACACGCCGACTTCGGTGGAGAGGTGGAACGTGTGCTCAATATGGCCGACGGATGCCTCCTGCTTGTGGACGCCTTTGAAGGCCCGATGCCTCAGACGCGCTTCGTGCTTCAGAAAGCCATTCAGATGGGCCTCAAACCGGTTGTTGTCATCAACAAGGTCGACAAGCCCAACTGCCGCCCCGATGAGGTGCAGGAGATGGTGTTCGACCTGATGTTCAATCTCGACGCCACAGAAGATCAGCTCGATTTCCCCACCGTGTACGGATCGGCCAAGCAGGGCTGGATGAGTCTCGACTGGCAGAAGCCCACCGACAATATTCTCCCCGTGCTCGACGCCATCATCGACTATATCCCCGAACCGCAGGTACTCGAAGGCCCGGCGCAGATGCTCATCACCTCGCTCGACTACTCGTCGTACGTAGGCCGCATAGCTATCGGCAGGGTGCATCGTGGCGAACTGCGCGAGGGTATGGACATAGTGCTTTGCAAGAAGGATGGCTCCACAGTGCGCCAGCGCATCAAGGAGCTTCATGTATTCGAGGGTATGGGACGGAAGAAAGTCCAGTCGGTGAAGAGCGGCGACATATGTGCGCTCGTAGGTATAGAAG
>CAZKNK010000033.1:0-24074 GCA_964554195.1 uncultured Staphylococcus sp. | reverse complement strand
GCGATTTCTTCCATTTTTTTCTTGTAACCTTCTTTGGTCATGTAAGTTATAGCCATATCAGATTGTTTTTTATGGTGTTAAAAAATTACAAAAGTAAAAAAGATAGAATCTCGAGGCTTGCAGCTACGAGACTCTAATGAAAAGAATGAATGTATAACCTGACCGCAAAGGTAAGAATTTTTTTGGATTTTTCAAAAAATCATCCGAAAATTGCCTTTTATTCCCTCCGAATTTCAGTTATTGAAATACGTAAGTCAGAAATTGGATTGCGTTCAGGTATGTATAGGATTATATCATCAGAAGATGAGAACCCGGCCACCACCTTCGGCATCATGACCATCAGACGTGTGCATGGCGTCGGTTTCATCGTTTGCACGTGAATTTTTGAGTTGTTCTACGATTTTGCGGTCGCGGCGGTAGGTTGGAGATTTTTCGAGAATGTCACAGACGGCATCATCGTCGAGCTGATTGTCGGCCAGAATAATGTAGGAAGCACGTTCCTTGCCGGCAATGAGATTTCCAATCTTGTCCTTGCCGTATTCTTCGGATATACGTTCGTCGCCTACGGTTGATGTGTGCGAGGGCTGCTCGTCGTCGGAGCGGCGTGTGCGACGGTCGTTGAATATTATGAAACCGGCATTATCGGGACGGGGTGCGGGTTCATCGGCGCGCTCTTCGTCACGGATCGTGACATCGAAACCGGTAGCGAGGATGGTCATTTTCACCTTGTCGCCGAGTGTTTCGTCAAAACCTACTCCCCAGATAACTTTGACATCGGGATTGATTGAAGAAATGAAGTCGGTGATTTCCTTAGTTTCGGATATTAGGAATGTTTTTTCGGCCTTCGGTGAGAAGTAGAGGTTGAAAAGCAGGCGCTTTGACCCCATGATGTCGCGGTTTTTGAGCAGGGGTGAGTTAAGCGCATCGTCAATGGCTTTTGTGACGCGGTTTTCTCCCTCGCCATATCCTGATGATATGATGGCCGCACCACCGTTTCGGAGGGTGGAGTTTATGTCCTTGAAGTCGAGGTTGATGTGTCCGGTGCCGGTGATTATCTCGGAGATAGAGCGGGCGGCGACGGTGAGTGTGTCGTCAGCTTTTCCAAAGGCATTGATGAAGTCGAGGTCACCGTAGATTTCGTTGAGGCGTTCGTTGTTGATGACCAGAAGAGCGTCAACGTGTTTGGCCATTTCATCAGCTCCGGCTATTGCCTGACGGATTTTCCATTGGCCTTCAAAAAGGAATGGAATTGTGACGATGCCGATGGTGAGCATACCCTTTTCCTTTGCTATTCGGGCCACGACCGGGGCGGCACCGGTGCCGGTACCACCACCCATTCCGGCGGTGACAAACACCATCTGGGTTTCGTCGTCAAACAGAGTGGCGATTTTGTCGGCGCTGTCCTCGGCTGACTGGCGGGCGATTTCGGGATCGCCACCTGCTCCGTAGCCGTCGCCGATCTCCATACGTGTCGGGACGGTGGAGTGTTCAAGTGCCTGACGGTCAGTGTTGATGTTGACGAATGAAACTTCCTTTATGCCGGTCTTGAACATGTGTTCTACAGCATTATTACCGCCACCACCAACACCGATAGCCTTGATGTAGACGCGGTGACGGGGCGATGCGGTGTAGAAGTCATCGGAATTGTCGATGTTGTCGATATTAGTAGTCTTGTAATTGTCGGACATGGTTGAAATCTGTGTGGTGTGGGTAAAAATTATTTTCTTTCGTCATCGTCGTCATCCTCATCATCTTCATATTCGGGTTCGGAAATGAGGTCGGCTACACGGTTTTTGAATTTGTTGAACAGACCGCCGAAGAAGCCCGGTTTGGTCGGTCGCTCTTTCTGGTCAGATTCAGAATCGGTGACTACGGGAGTCTTTTCATTCTTTTCAGAAACGGGATTTTCCTGCGGGCGCTGCTGCTGCGGTTGCGGTTGTGACTGCCGGACGGGGTCGCCTTGAATGGGACGGGAGTCGGTCACAACCGGAGTCGGGTTCGGGTTAACGGGTGCCGGCTGTGGGTTGGTCTCAACGAAAAACACCGGGTCATCCTGAAGTTTCTCCACACAAGTGGCGGGATTAGCAGCGGCGGCGGTGAGAATAGCGAGAACATCCACGGCATCGGAGGGAGTGATGCGGCTGTCAGTTACGCGGATTGATGTTCCGGGCTGTCCGGCGCGCACTTCTCGGCCGAATTCAGACGCGAGCCGCTGATTGAAATTGTTAAGGCGCGCACCGCGTCCTATGATGATAATGCCGCCGGGGAGGTGGTCGGCAGTGAATCCCATGGAGCTTATGCGTTCAATGATGTTGGCTATGATTTCACCTGCGCGGGCCGCAACAAAGTTATTGACGTCGGTATAGTCATAACCTGATGCGTTTGAGAACATTGCCGAGGGCTGTGATTCGGTTCCGGGCTGTGCGTTGCCGCCTGAAATTTTGAGTTCTTCGGCCCGCTCCTCGAGGTGGTTGAGAGCGCAGATGTCACGTGTGATGTTTCTGGAGCCGAGGGGGAGGGTGGTGAGTCCCTGAAGGACACCGTGCTTGTAGACTGACACGGTGGTGGTTTCAGCTCCGAAGTCAACCAGAGCGCATCCAAGTCGTTTCTCTTCGGTAGTGAGTACGAGGTCGGCTTCGGCAATCTGACGGACGAAGAAATCGTTTATGCGAAGGTTGAGACGGTCAATGATTACATGATTCAGGTTTCGCCAGATCTGGTTTCGGATGGATATGAGATTGAGCTTTGCGTCAAGGTGATGGCCGAAAGTGCCGACGGGTCGGTTGGTCGGGGCATTGTCTACCCGGAATTCACGCGGAGTGACGTCGATTACCTTGCGGTCATCTATATGGCGATCAAGTGCCTCCTTGAACAGGTCTTCGATCATAGCGGATGAGATTTCCATTTCGGAAGGTAGGCGGCGGTCAATCCTGACTACGTCTGAACGGAGCGACCGGCCACCTATACCTGTATAGATGGCAGAGATTTTGTAGCCGGGGATTCGCGTTTCAAGACGTGATATGACGGCAGAGACTGCATCGGCCACTTCGGCCACGTTGCGGATGAGACCGTAGCGGACACTATCAACGAATTTTTCTTCTTCGATAGCCTTTACGGTGACATTGCCGGCAGCGTCGACCGAGCCGACAGCTCCTTTGATTTTGGAGCTTCCTATTTCGAGAGCGACAATCAGTTTTTCTTCCATAGCTCTAATTGGTGTTTGTATGTGGGGGTGATGGATTATCAGATTTTCTTTTTGGGAATTGGTTTTTCGTCATTTGCCTTGACGCCGGGAAGTGTCTGTCCGGGGGCAACGTTATAGTCGGCCAGCATGACGGTGGTGTCAACGGCTTCATCGTCGTCAATCGGAATCTCGACATGGTCGGGAAGTGACTTTTTGCGTCGTGATGCCACGAGTTGTCCGCGCCATTTGAGGGTGAGGGTGTCATAGGTCTCGTAACCCCGTCGGCTGAGGACTTCGTTATAGAAGCGGCGCAGACGGTTGAATTTGTCGTCGAGATCGTCAGGCTGTCCGATGTTTATAACATGCTCGCGGATGGTTGGCACAAGGATGACATCGCCTTGCGGATTGACCTCAATCATTGTGATGAAGCGGCTCCAAAGCGAGTCGGCTGAAATATAGTCGACCAAAGGGAGTAGCGACAATGGTGAGCGGAGGGAATCACTGTCGGGGAAGTGTCCTCGGATAAGAGGTACATCCTTGTGGTAGCGTGAATTGGCTGTAATGCGCTTGCCGGAGCGGTTGATGTAGTAGGATGAGTTGCCGTCAAACACTCTTGCCACCGGAATGATCGGGGTGACGCGAATCTCGACGGAGCCGTCGGTGAAAGTGGTGACCTGAGCATCCTCTATCTTGTCAATGGCAAGGAGCCGGCTTCGCAGCTGCCAGGGATTGATTTCCGAGAGTTTCATTCCTTTGGCCCGGAGCGGGAGGGAGTCGAGTTCGCGTATCAGCTCATCGGTGGTGACAAACCGGTTGTCGGCCGAATTTTCCACAAAAAGCTTCATACCGGTGCAACGGGCATCAGTGCCGCTTGAGGATGTGACGGTGAGAGCCACCACGATGTAGGCGACCAGCAGCAGACTGAATATTACACTTAGATACTTCTTCAATTTAGTGTCGGATTGACTCGGATTACTTTGAATATCGGTCAGTTTTTGCTGACAGTTTCGACAATATTGGGCAGCTCGTTTACCATGTCACCGGCACCCAAAGTCAATAGAATGTCAAAGTTACGATTTTTTAGCGAGGATGCCAATTTTTCTTTAGGAATCATCGTAATATCTTGATTTTTCATCAGATTGGCTATGGTTGCGGTGGAAATGCCCTCGATTGGCTGCTCGCGGGCGGGATAGAGGTCGACGAGGATAACTGAGTCGGCCTTGTCAAGCTCGGCAGCAAACTCGGCGGCGAAGTCACGGGTGCGGGTGTAGAGGTGAGGCTGGAAAGCTACGGTGAGCTTTCGGTCGGGATAAAGGGCGCGGATTGACGCGATGGAGGCGCGGATTTCCTGCGGATGATGCGCATAATCATCAATGATGACCCGTCCGTCTGACCCCGGTTCGCGTAGCCATGTCTCGAAGCGGCGTTTGATTCCGGCGTATGAACTTATGGCGTTGCGAATGATTTCAGCATCGAAGTTTCCGGTGGCGCACACGGCAGCCACGGCAGCGATGGCATTTTCAATATTGACCTCCACGGGGACACCGAGGTTTACGTTACGGATTGTACCCATCGGCGTGACGATGTCAAATGTGATGGTTCCTTGCTCGCGGCGGATATACTGAGCGTGGAAGTCGCCCGAGTCGCGTGAATATGTCATCACTTTCACGTCGGAATTGGGACGCGGAATGAGTTTCAGTCCTTCGTGAAGAATCAGGGTTCCGCCCGGACGCACCAATTCGGTGAAATGAGCGAATGATTCGAGATATGCTTCCTCCGTGCCGTAGATGTCGAGATGGTCGGGGTCAGTGGCGGTGATGACGGCCACGGTGGGGGAGAGGTGGTGAAACGAGCGGTCAAATTCATCGGCCTCAATCACGGAGTAAGGTGAGAACGGGTCAAGCAGGAAGTTGCTGTCATAGTTTTTAAGCACACCTCCTAAGAAGGCATTGCAACCGTCGCCGCAGTGGAGGATATGGGCTGCCATGGATGAAGTAGTGGTCTTGCCGTGTGTGCCGGCAAAACATAGGCTTCGTGATTCACGGGTGATGAAACCGAGCAGTTCGGCTCGTTTGACAATGTCGTGACCGCGGGTGCGGAAATATTCGAGGATGGGGAGGTCGTGAGGCACGGCAGGCGTATAGACCACCAGTGTGTCGGTCGGATTGCGGAATGGCTCGGGGATGGTGTCAGGGTCGGGAATGAATGTGATTTCCACACCCTCTTTTTCGAGAGCATCAGTCAGCTCGGAGGGGGTCAGGTCATAACCGGCCACTTTTTTTCCCTGTGAGAGGAAATAGCGTTCGAGTGCAGCCATGCCGATTCCGCCTGCACCGACAAAATATATGTTTCGGATATTTTCGGGATTTATTTTCATCATTATGCTTTTGAGTTAAGAATTTCCATTATAATCGCCGCTATGCGGTCATCAGCGCCCCTGTGGGCCATTTCAGCGGCCTGCTGTCCCATTTTCTCACACTTTTCGCGGTCACGGATAAGTTCGGGAATTAGGGTGGGGAGGGTCCTGACAGCGTCGGCGTCAAAGACCATTACGGCAGCATCGCGGTTGGCCAAAGCTTCGGCATTATGACGCTGATGGTCCTCGGCAACATTGGGTGACGGAATCAGCACCGCAGGGAGTCCGAGATTCTGAATTTCGGAGATGGTACAGGCACCTGCACGTGCCACAATCAGGTCAGCGGCACGGTAGGCTGTGGCCATATCATCGACAAAAGTAACAGCTTTCACCCCTTCACGGCCGCGGGCGAGTCCCTGAAATGTATCTGCGCCGTAGCGTCCGGTTTGCCAAAGGAGCTGCACCCCGCTTTCGGCCAGATTGTCCAGTGATGCGGCTATGCTCTCATTGATGGTTCGTGCGCCGAGGCTTCCTCCGGTGACAAACAGCAGGGGTCGGTCGGGTGAAAATCCGAGCTTCTGCTTGGCTTCACTACGCGATAGTTTATTTTCTTCCAATGACTTACGGACGGGATTACCGGTTATTTCAATTTTCCCGGCCGGAAAAAAACGCTCCATGCCGTCATAGGCCACGCAGATACGGTCGGCTCCCGATGCGAGAAGTTTATTGGTGACACCGGCATAGGAGTTCTGCGCCTGAATCAGAGTCGGGACACCGCGGCGTTGGGCTTCTTTTAGAATAGGCCCCGAAGCATAGCCACCTACACCAACTGCGATGTCGGGTTTAAAATCAGCCACCACCTTCCGGGCCTTGAGCATGCTCCTGAACAGCTTCCACACCACCGGGATGTTGCGCCACAACCGTTTCCGGTCAAATCCGGCCACAGGCAGTCCTACAATATCATATCCGGCAGCCGGCACCCGCTCCATCTCCATGCGGTTTTCGGCCCCGACAAAAAGGATGTTGGCGTCAGGTTCAATCCTTCGCAGAGCGTTTGCTATCGAGACGGCGGGGAATATGTGTCCTCCGGTTCCGCCTCCTGAAATGAGAATATTGTGACCCATAGGTGTGAAAGTTAACAGGCTGTTTGTCAAATTAGAGTTGCATACGGTTTTCGCCACCGAGATTTTCAGGCAGCGCTTCAATTTCATCTTTTATATCGCCTTTTTTGTGACCTTGTCGGGTAGCGGTGCGGCTGACACTCAGCATTATGCCGAAAGCAATAGCGGTCACCAGAATGGATGTGCCACCTTTGGAAATCAATGGCAGCGGTTGGCCGGAGACAGGAAAAACTCCTGTGACGATACCCATGTGAAATAGTGCCTGAAAAGCTATCATCACCGCCATTCCGGTGACGAGCAGGGCAGGGTAGGTGCGGTTGCAGCGCGAGGCAATACCTGCCGCTCTGCCGAGCAGCCACAGATACAGCACCAGAACTATCACACCTCCTATCAGTCCGGTCTCCTCCACCACAATGGCGTATATATAATCGGAGAATGCCAGTGGCAGACGTGATGCTTCGCGTGAGTTGCCGGGACCTTTGCCGTAGATGCCGCCATTGGCCTGAGCCATGTAAGAATACATTTCCTGACGGTTTTTGGCATCTATTTTCTGCTCATATTTCGGTGCGTCCTTGTCATGAAAACGTTCGATACGCGCTGTCCATGTGTCAAAACGGTTTTCACCGTCGTCACTTTTGAGGAAAACTATAAACAGAAGTCCGACGGCTGCGTAGATACCTGTCACCACAAGCAGGTGCTTTACTTTCACACCACCTACAATCATCATGGAGTAACTGATGGCCAGAAGCAGCAGGGTGTTGGTGAGTCCTTGCTTGACAAGTAATCCGCTCAGAATCAGTACCACCCATGCGGCGATATGCACTCCGGTGGTGGTGATTCCTATCTCTTTGGGATTCTGATTCCACGTCATCACGAGAGCGATGAGAAGCACTGCCGAAATCTTTACCATCTCAGCCGGATAAACTCCTATGCCCAGAATGGTGAGTGAACGTCGGGCGCCGTTGACAAAGTCTCCAAACAGCATCACGTAGACCATCAGTGAGACTGACACAAGGGCAAACACGATGGTGAACGGAATCATGTCACTGTAATGGCGGCGTGAAATTATCCACACTATTCCGAATCCGCCAAGCAACATGACCACATGGCGTACGATTGGTCCCATAACGCCGATTGATGAGGATGCAACCTCGCTCGACGATGCGCTGTAGAGTTCAATGATGGATACGAGACAGAGGGCGATGAAGATGCCCCAGATGTGCTTGTCGCCCGATGACACGGGCGCGGGCTTGGCGACGGTTTCAACGTCGGCCGTAGCTGCGGGTAGATTTGCGTTTTCCATAAAAATTCAGTGTTCTAAAGGTTGTTACTGTTATCATTAAGCATGTTTCTGACGGCGTCCTTGAAGCGGCGTCCGCGATCTTCATAGCTCGTGAAGAGGTCAAAGCTTGCGCAGCATGGTGAGAGCAGCACGGTGTCGCCCTCCGACGCGAGTTCGCGGCAGGCGGCGATGGCCTCGTCAAGTGAGTTGGTGTCACGCAACTCAGTCACTTTCCCGTCAAAGAACGACATCAGTTTGGAGTTATCCTTGCCCATGCAGACGATTGCCTTGACTTTCTCTCTGACAAGCGGCTCAATTTCAGTGTAATCGTTGCCTTTGTCTTTGCCTCCGAGAATCAGGATGGTGTTACGCGGCATGCTTTCGAGAGCATACCAGCAGGAGTTGACATTTGTGGCCTTAGAGTCATTGATATAGCGGACACCGTCCACTGTAGCCACATACTCGAGTCGGTGTTCCACGCCTTCAAAGTCGGCCAACGATCGGCGAATTTCCTCCTTGCTGATGTCAAGTAGACATGCCGACAGGCCTGCGGCCATTGAATTGTAAAGATTGTGAAGCCCGTTGAGCGAGAGTTCGGCCCGTGGCATGGACATCTTCCTGACGGGAGTGTCAAAAATTAGTTCTTCCTCATCGTCCACCCATGCGGCTGTGGCCTGATTCTGCTTATGCTCGGCAAACGGGAGCATAAGAGCATCGACCTTGACGCGCTCGAGCTGAGAGGTGATCACGGGGTCATCCTGCCAGTAGATAAAGGCGTCGGAAGCTGTCATGTTGTTGAGGATCCGGAATTTGGCGTTGACATAGTTTTCCATCCGATAGTCATACCGGTCAAGATGGTCAGGTGTGATGTTGAGAATGACGGCTATGTTTGCCTTGAAATCATACATGTTTTCGAGCTGAAAACTTGACAGTTCGATTACGTAGACGTCATGTTCGTCGCGGGCCACCTGTAACGCCAGGCTGCGTCCTACGTTTCCGGCCAGACCGACATTGAGTCCGGCGTTACGCAGAATATGGTAGGTGAGCAGGGTGGTGGTTGTCTTACCGTTTGATCCTGTGATACATACCATTTTTGCTGAAGTGTAGCGTCCGGCAAATTCAATTTCTGAAATTACGGGTATCCCCTTTTCGGCTATTGCTTTTATCACCGGAGCTGTGGGCGGGATGCCGGGGCTTTTAATAACCTCGTCGGCTGCGAGAATCCGCTCCATGGAGTGACCTCCCTCTTCCCATTGGATTCCCTCGGCGTCAAGTACGGCTGCATAATGGGGAGCGATTTTGCCGAAATCGCTGAGAAATACGTCCATACCTTTTGTTTTGGCGAGAATGGAGGCACCTACACCGCTTTCACCACCGCCAAGCACTATGATTGATTTTCTGTCAGAGTTCATATAGGGGGTTATCTGATTTTGAGAGTTACGAATGTAATGGCCGCCAGGAGGATGCCGATAATCCAGAAGCGTGTCACGATTTTAGGCTCGGCTATAGGCTGATAGGGGGCCTGGATGATGGCGTCGATACCTGCACGGCCCGCTTTCTGGAAATGATGGTGGAGTGGGGTCATCTTGAACACCCGTCGACCGGTGCCGGTGCGTTTTTTGGTTATCTTGAAGTAGGCAACCTGAATCATAACCGAAAGATCCTCAACAAAGAAGATGGCGCATAGAAGCGGAATAAGGAGTTCCTTGTGGATGAGGATAGCGAAAACGGCAATGACTCCGCCAAGGGTTAACGAGCCGGTATCGCCCATGAAAACCTGAGCGGGATATGCATTATACCACAGAAAGCCGATTAGAGCGCCTATGAATGCACTCATATACACCATCAGCTCTCCGGAGCCGGGGATATACATGATGTTGAGATAGTGGGAGTAGATGATATTGCCTCCCAGATATGCCATGATGGCAAGTGCAACGCTTATGATGGCCGATGTGCCGGCGCAGAGTCCGTCGAGACCGTCGGTCAGATTGGCACCGTTGCTGGTGGCCGCTACGGCGAAAATGACTACAATGATGAAAACGATCCATCCGCCGGTGGCCGCATGTCGGCCCATCCAACGGGTCAGACTGGCATAATCGAAGTTGTTGTTTTTGACAAACGGGATGGTGGTCTGGGTCGACTTGATGTTTTCAGGAGTGTAGACAACCGTGATTTCGCCATCAGTTTCGTTGATTGTCTCCACATTTTCGCGGATGGTGATGTCGGGGCTGAGATACATTGTCAGACCGACAAAAAGGCCGAGACCTACTTGCCCCACAATCTTGAACCGTCCGTTCATGCCCTCTTTGTCATGACGGGAGATTTTTAGATAATCGTCAATGAAACCTATTGCCCCGAGCCATACGGTGGACACGAGCATGATTATCATATAGATATTTGACAGATTACCTAAAAGCAGACAGGGGACAAGGATGGAAAGGATGATGATGATTCCGCCCATGGTGGGAGTGCCGGTTTTTTTCATCTGTCCCTCAAGTCCGAGGTCGCGGATAATCTCACCCACCTGCATGAGCTGGAGTCGTTCGATGATTTTGCGGCCTATGAAGAGTGCTATCAGAAGCGACAGGACGAAGGCCATGCCTGACCTGAATGTGAGGTAGGACATGAGACGTGCGCCCGGAAAGTCGTTTTGACGCATGTATTCAAAAAGGAAGTAGAGCATGGATTCGGATTATTTTTCCCGTTGGATAATGTTGGTGATTTCTTCGCGGTCGTCAAAGTGATGACGTATACCGCGGATTTCCTGATAATCTTCGTGTCCCTTGCCGGCGATCAGTACCACTGATCCGCGTGAGGCGAGCATGGTTGCTGTCTGTATGGCCTGACGGCGATCAGCTATCATGAGTGTACGCGAACGCTGGTCAGCATCAAGTCCGGCAGCCATCTGGTCAAGAATCTCCTGCGGATCCTCATCGCGGGGATTGTCACTGGTCAGAATCAGTTTCTGTGACCTGAGGGCGGCTTCACGGGCCATGATTGGGCGTTTGCCGTGGTCACGGTTGCCACCGGCTCCGACCACGGTGATAATCTCGCCTTCGGGTCCCACCACCTCGCGGATTGCTTCGATTACGTTGACCACAGCATCGGGGGTATGGGCATAGTCAACGATTGCCGTGTAGCCCTTGACCGGGGAGTGGAAGGCCTGGAAGCGACCGGCCACGGGGACAAGTCGGCTCATTGACCGAAGCACCTCGTCGCGGTCCCAGCCAAGAAGGATTGAAGCGCCGTAGACTGCGGTGAGATTGTAGATGTTGAAGCGTCCGGTAAACAGCACTTCCACTTCGGTGCCGTTAAATGACGCGAGAGTGCCGTCGAGCCGGCTTTCGATGATGCGTCCGCGGAAGTCGGCGTCGGTACGGAGGGAGTAGGTGTGACGGGTTGCGCGGGTGTTCTGAAGCATTACGGAGCCATTCTTGTCATCGGCGTTGGTCAGTGCGAAGGCCGATGAGGGCAGGCTGTCAAAAAATGATTTTTTGGCTCGCAGATAAGCCTCAACGGTCTTGTGATAGTCGAGATGGTCGCGGGTGAGGTTGGTGAAGATTCCGCCTGCGAATGTAAGTCCGGCAATGCGGTTCTGGTCTGCGGCGTGGGAGCTGACTTCCATGGCTGCGTAGGTGCAGCCGGCCTCGACCATGCGGTGGAGAAGCTCGTTGAGTGTCAGCGGATCCGGGGTGGTGTGGGTGGCGGGAATACGCTCGGAATCAACATAATTGGCTACGGTGGAGAGGAGTCCCGCCTTGTGGCCGAGCAGACGGGCCATCTCATAGATGAGTGTGGCTGTGGTGGTTTTGCCGTTTGTACCGGTGACTCCGACGAGGTGCAGACGTGACGACGGGTTGTCCCACCAGAGTGAAGCGATGTAGCCTAAAGCTATTGACGATGAGGGAACCACCACGTAGGTGACTTCCATCTCGAGCAGGTCAGGCAGACTCTCACACACCACGGCAACTGCTCCGGCTTTGACGGCAGGATAGATGAAATTGTGACCGTCAACGTTTGTTCCGCGAAGGGCAACAAAGAGTGTTCCGGGCTTCACCTTGCGTGAGTCGGCCGTGACGGAGGTTATCTCCACGTTGAGATCCTCGCCGATCATCCGGCTTATTTCGATGTTTGACAGAAGCTGTCCGAGTTTCTTCATTTTCGGGGTTATGATTGTTTGATGATGTTTCAGTGTGATAGGTTGAGGGTGACAAGGGCGCCTACAGGGAGGGGAGTGCCTGGGGCGGGTTTCTGTGACGAAACGAATCCGGAGCCGTTGAAGGCCACTTCATAGCCTGCTTGCTCGAGTGTCACTATAGCGTCACGTATGCCATAAGAGCGGACGTCAGGTACGCCTGTACGGGCGGCGTTGGTTTTTGACAGCACACGGCGTCCGCGCGGCATCTTGATGAGTTCATTTATACCGAACGGTGTGCCGACGGGAACGGCGAAGAATGTGGGTGCCTTGACATCGGTCACACCTGCTGTGAAGTCGGGATTGGTGTCAAGCATACCGCGTGAGTAGAGTTTCATGGCAATGTTTTTCACTACCTGTCCGGATGTTGTGGCGGCTCCTACGAATTTGCGTTTCGGATAGCAGGTCAGTACTATACAGGAGTACTTTGGATTCTCGGCAGGGAAAAATCCGCAGAACGCGAGTCGTTTTTTTGATGTGTTATATCCGCCGTTTTCAATCATGTAGCATGTGCCTGTTTTTCCGGCAATGCGTACCAGGTCGTTGCGGAGAAATTTGCCGGTTCCATGGTCACCCCACACCACATTTGTGAGCATCTTTCGCAGCGTGGCGGCTGTCTGCGGACTGCATGCGGTGCCGTTTCCCATGGTCTGGACCGGCAGAACGGAGTCGCGTCCTGAGCCGCGGATTTCCTTCACCAAGCGGGGGCGGACAAATTTGCCGTCGTTGGCGATGGCGTTGTAGAGGGCAAGGGTGTAGAGCGGTGGAATCTCGGTGGCGTAGCCGTAGCTCATGCGTGAGAGTGCGATTCGCCCTCCGCGGTCGTTAGGGACGCTGTCAAATCTGGGGACGGTTTCGCCGGCTATGCCTGTGTGCATCGGTTCGAGGAATCCGAGTGATTTGACCCGTGAATAAAATTCACCCGGCATCGAGTCATATTTTCGTGTGATGATTTTGGCCATGCCGATGTTTGATGACTGCTCCAGCACTTCGTCTACGCGGAGGCTGTGTGTGTAATGGGCGTCGGTGATAGGGCGTCCGCCGGCGTAGGCCCATCCGGAACCGGTTTCTATTGTTTCGCCGAGGTTTTTGACAATGCCGTCCTCGAGGGCTATCATCATGGAGAGGGTTTTGACCACGGAGCCGGGTTCATAGCCCATTACGGCGCGGTTTCGTGCTTCGATATAGCCGTCGCCATAGGGGTTACGCTCAAGGTTGGAAATGGCACGGATTTCGCCGGTGGCCACATCCATAAGCACCGCCACACCCCAGTCGGCCTGCACGGTGTCGAGAATGTTGTTGAGTTCGTTTTCAACGATGTCCTGCATCGAAATGTCGATGGTGGTGACTATGTCGCTGCCCGGGATTGGGTCAATGTCGGTGCGAGATGCAATTTTTTTGGTCATATTGACCATCTTGCCATAGCCTTCGCTGCCGTAGAGTAGCGAGTCAAGAGCTTTTTCAAGGCCTGAAATGCCGTGGATTTCCTTACATTGGGAAGTTTCGCCCACGCCTCCAATGCTTCGGCGGGCCATGTCACCGTAAGGGTTATAGCGTTTGAGGTAGCTCTCGGTCTTGAATCCGTTGCGGTTTTTGTTTCTGATTTTGAAGAACGGGAGTGTGCGCAGGCGCTGTACGTCGGTGTTTGTGATTCCGGAGATGAGACGGTAGGCACGTGGACGGACCGAGTCAGGTTTAGCTAACGGTGCGGTCAGGTGAGCGAACCATTCCTGACGTGATTTCCGGGGGAAGTAGACGGCCATAGAGTCGGCAATGGTATCAACTGCGGCACGATATTTTACGGGATCGAATTTTTCGGCGCGGAAGTCGATGCGGACAGTGTAGAAGCGCAGATTTGTGGCGAGAATCGAACCGTCGCGCGCCAGAATGTCGCCTCGCTGCGGGGCGATGGTGTCGATTTTGTTTAGCTGTAGGCTTGCTTTTGCGTTCCACTTGTCGGCGTTGACCACTGTGGTGTCAACAAGTTTGGCAACGATTGCCATTGACAGAAATAGGATACATGCGACAATGAATCCATAGCGGAACAGGATGTTTGTGCGGTTGTCTTTTTTCATTGCTCAGATTTGATTATAAAGGGTGGTTGTGTCTGTACTTTGAGATTGAGACCGA
The DNA here is from genome assembly GCA_964554195.1 of uncultured Staphylococcus sp. Taxonomy (GTDB): domain Bacteria; phylum Bacteroidota; class Bacteroidia; order Bacteroidales; family Muribaculaceae; genus Duncaniella. The sequence continues at coordinate 9,806 of CAZKNK010000033.1, read as the reverse complement.
GAGAGTCAACCACCTGCTGCATGGCTGTCTCACGGATACGGCCCATGAAGCGGCTGCGCTCGTGGGCTTTTTCGTTCTGAACTATTTCGAGGCGGCTGCGGAGGGAGTCGATTTTTTCGAGATTGGTCTGGCTGACGTATTTGTTGGTGATATAGAGCATCAGCACCACGATTGTGATCAGGACGGCGAGCCAGTTTCGGGCGAAGAAATCGCTCGAAAGTAGCTGTCCGCGAAACAAGCGTGAGATGAACGATGTCTGGCGGCGGGGTGCTATGGTGTCGGTTTTTTTCTTTCGTGCCATTGAAGTGTGGGGACGTGAAAGGAATGAGGATTGATTATAGTTTTTCGGCTACGCGGAGTTTGGCCGAACGTGAGCGGGGATTGCGTGCTATTTCTTCATCGTCGGGGGTGACGGGGCGCGATGACAGGATTCGGAACGGGGTCTCGGCACGTCCGTAGAAGTCTTTGACGAGGTGTCCCTCGAAGTTGCCGGTCTTTATGAAGTTTTTGACCAGACGGTCCTCAAGCGAGTGGTAGGTGATGACGGCGAGGCGTCCGCCGGGCCGCAGGACTGAGAGAGCGCCGCGGAGCATGTCGCGCAGAGCGCCCATTTCGTCGTTGACTTCTATGCGGAGGGCCTGAAACACCTGGGCAAGTTCTTTTTTCTCCTTGCGCGGATCGATGAAGGGGTTGATGATCTCGAGCAGACGTCCTACTGTGTCGATGGGTTGAGTGCGACGTGCGGCTGCGATTGCTGCGGCCATGCGTCTGCTCTGTCGGATTTCGCCGTAAAGAAAGAGGACTTCAGCGATGCGTTCTTCTGAGGCATCGTTGAGAAATCGTGCGGCACTCGTGGTGGCGCGGCGGTTCATGCGCATGTCAAGCGGGCCGTCGGCGCGAAACGAAAATCCGCGTTCGGGGGTGTCAAAGTGATGAAACGAGACTCCCAGATCGGCCAACACGCCGTCAACGGCATCAACACCGTAGTAACGCATGAAATTGCGGATGAAGCGGAAGTTGGAGTGAACGATTGTGAATCGCTCGTCGATGATGGCGTTTGCAACTGCATCTTCGTCCTGATCAAAGCCGAACAGTCGGCCTCCTTCTGCGGCATCGAGACGGCTGACTATGGCTGACGAGTGGCCTCCGCCGCCGTAAGTTACGTCGACGTATGTGCCTCCGGGTTTGATGTCGAGGGCTTGGAGCGATTGCTCAAGCAGGGCGGGGATGTGGTATGGCTGGGTGTTCACGCGCGTGTTATTAATATACGCTGTAAAATTACGAAAATTTGCAAAATTAAACAGCCGTAATGTGGGCTAATTTGGATAAATTTTATTAACAACCAACCACAGCCTATTGTAGCCGCGATTCTGAGGTGAAATAGTGTATTTGCGAATGTAAATAGGTGAGATGATAGTTTTATTCCGGGTAAAAAAATGCGACCGCCCGGATGGGACGGCCGCAGTGGGTTTTGCGTGACTCAAATGCGCTTTTATTCAGAGAGTTCGGCGCGTTTGAGATATTTCTTGATGTCGATATTGTTTTCCTGACCGTAAGTGGGGTAGTCAGAGAGTATTTCCTGATATGCGGCTGCCTCTGCCTTGTAGTCTTTGAGTTCGCGGTAGACGGTGGCTTCCTTCATTAGGAACGAGGGGGTGTAGTGAGGATTTTTGTCAGAGAGTTTGACGGCTTCCTTGAAGTATTTGAGGGCCTGATCATACTGCTTGAGGTTGACGTAGCAGTCGCCGATGAGTGAACGTGAAGCAGCTCCGATTACTGATTCGGTGGGGTTGTAATCCTCAAGATACTTGATGGCGTCCTCATATTTGCCTTGTTTGAAAAGCAGGATGCCGGCGTTGAGTTTGGCCAGATTACCACCTTCGAATGAGTGTTCGGCGGCTACGGCTTCATATTTGGCCAGAGCGATTGAGTCGTTGCCCATGAGCATCTCGATGTCGGCCTGTCCGAGAGCTTTGTCGGCTTTTTCTTTTGCCGGCTGACGGTAGGCATACAGATAGAGCAGGATTACGCAGACTACGGCTGCAACTGCAACGCATGACCAAACGATGATTTTGGGATTGTTCTGGACTTTTTCACCGATGCCGGTGAGGGTGTCGTTTACCTCGTCGATTGATGTGCGGACTTCTTGGTCCTGGGGCTTGTTTTTTGCCATTGTTATGTGATTCTTTTTTGTTTCGTTAAATGAGGAATACCGATAGGGCGCGATTTTCCGAATTGCAAAATTAATAGCTTTTTCTCACTTTAAAAAATTTTAGGATGATTTTCATGATTTTTAATCTTATAATGGTTTTGTTTTGAGGAGTAGAGTGGGAAAATTTGGTGGTTGAGTAAATGTCAAATCCTCCGATGAAGCCGTTTTTAGGTTGCTTCATCGGAGGATGATGAGTAATTTGTTTTTGCTGAATTCTATTTTAGACCGTTTTTAGTGAAGAGCCAAAAACCGGTTGTTCCAGCTATCAGAATGTCAAATAGATTGTAGTAGACCGGGTCGGTGATGTTTCCGGAGAAGTCTATTGATGTCATGCTGACACCGCCTACAAGTCGGGCGTTGCAACTCGTCTGTAGCCAATTTATGGGTCCTTCGATAAATCCCGGCAGGTGAGGTGCGATGCGGGGGTCATAGACGAATATTATCAGTATTGCCAGTAATATGCCTATTATTCCATTTATGGCATCGGATGAGTTGTCATGGCCGGATATTTCATGCAGTATATAGAAGAATACAAGTGCATATAACCATTCAAATTCCAAAATGTAAACAAGCGCTCGTCCCCATGGATTCATTTCGCGGAGGATTAGTTCTGTTATAAGTGCTTCGCCTCCAATTCCGCTGAGCCACATGATTCCGTTTACTATCCAGAACGCACCCCATACGCAGACGCATGCAAGTGCAATCTGGAAAAGGAATATGAGTAGAAATATTAAGTTTCCGACTAATGTTTTCATATATTATTGGTTTCAGTAATTTTTTTTCAAAATTACATAATTTACTTTAAGGTCGCAAGTGAAATTATCCGGCAGTTATTCGGTAAAGGATGTGTTCATGTTTATAATTTAGTTTTAGCAGTAGGGTAGGGGAGAGGTTTTCATGGAGTAGGTGGATTTGTCTGATTGATGTCGGTTGGTTTCGTTTCAGTCGAAATTGGATGAAGTGCGGAGAATATTATGGATGCTTTTGCAGGGCCGATTATGTCGGCTATGCGGTCGATGTCGGCTTCACGGAGCCGTTTGATGCTCTTGAAGTGTGACAACAGTGCATCACGTGTCTTTTCGCCGATTCCTTTGATGGAATCGAGTTCGGAGACGGTCTGCGATTTGCTGCGACGGTTGCGGTGATGGGTGATACCGAAGCGGTGGGCTTCATCGCGCAGATGTTGGATAACTCGGAGTGACTCGCTGTTTTTGTCGATGTAGAGTGGAACGGAGTCACCCGGAAAATAGATTTCCTCAAGGCGTTTTGCAATTCCGACCACGGCGATTTTTCCGCGTAGCCCCATGTTGTCAAGAGCTTCGACTGCGGCCGACAGTTGTCCTTTGCCCCCGTCGACAACGATTAGTTGTGGGAGTGGTTCGCCTTCTTCGACAAGGCGAGAGTAGCGTCGGGTGAGGACTTCCTTCATTGAGGCGAAGTCGTCGGGGCCTTCAACTGTCTTGATGTTGAAATGGCGGTAGTCTTTCTTTGATGGAACGGCGTTTTTGAAAACAACACATGATGCCACCGGATTTGTTCCTTGAATGTTAGAGTTGTCAAAACATTCGATGTGGCGCGGGAGTTCTGCGAGCCGGAAATCTTTTTGCATCCGTTGCAGGATTCTCTCCGATCGAAGCGATGGGTCTCGGTTTTCGGCTGTTTTGAGTTTATCGATTCGCTGTTGACGGGCATTTCGGGTTGAAATCTCGAGCAATTTCTGTTTGTCACCTTTTTTCGGTATCGTAAATTGTATATTATCAAACTCTGTATCAGGTAGTTGCGGTAAAATTACCTCGTCGTAGTCAGCGTGTAGCGATTCTCTCACCTCATTCATCGCGTAGGCGAGAATCTCAGCGGCACTTTCATCGAGTTTTCTCTTATATTCAAGGGTGATGCTCTTGACTACCGCGCCGGCCCGGATGTGCATGTAGTTGACGTAGACATCCTGACTTCCTTCTTCCTCATCTATTCCGAATACGTCGACATCCGTTAGGCTCGGGCTTACAATGACGCTCTTGGATCTGTAGCGAGTGACAAGGTCATACTGCTCTTTGACCTGCTGGGCTTCCTCGAAGCGGAGTTCGGCTGAAAGCTCCTCCATCTCTTTTTTCAGATAGTTGAGTAGTTCGCCGGTTTCGCCACGAAGTATCAGTCGGACCTTTTCGATGTATTTGCCATATTCCTCCTGTGAAATCAGACCGACACAAGGGCCGGCACACTTCTTAAGGTGATAGTCCAGACATAGGCGCCCTTTGCCTCGGGATATATATTCAGGAGTGATGATTTGACGGCAGCTCCGGAGGGGATAGAGTTTTCGGATGAGATCAAGCACAGTCCTCGCTACAGCAGAGTTGGTGTATGGTCCATAGAATTTTGAACCGTCTTTGATCAGCTGTCGTGTCATGAACACCCGAGGATATGGTTCGTTGGTAACTACGATCCAGGGATAGGTTTTGTCATCTTTCAGAAGCACATTGTAACGCGGCTGGTATGCTTTGATCATCGAGGCCTCGAGGTTTAGTGCATCCTGTTCGGTCGGGACAACGATGTATTTCATATCCGCTATTGCCCGGACAAGAAGGTTTGTCCGAAGTCGGTCATGGGTTCGGTTGAAGTAGCTTGATACCCGACGTTTCAGATTTTTGGCTTTACCAACGTAGATAACCGTTCCCTCGGAGTCGTAGTACATATACACTCCGGGTGTGTCAGGCAGGATGGCAATCTTCTCTTGCAGTTCGGGTGATTTCTTGTGCATTGTAATATTCTGGTTGTTCTACATTATATAATATGTATAACGGACGCGCCAACTTTAAGCGCGTCCGTTTCACATTATTTAATAACAGTGGATTCGGTGTCGGTGTTTCTACTTCAGTATTTGATGAGTGAAGTCACCTCTGCTTCTGCCGGAAGTGCTGCGCGACCGTTGAGAGCCGAAAGTTCAACTATGAAGTTGATGTAGATTTTTTTCGGGTTCATTGATTTTACAAGATTGTAAGCTGCTGCCATTGTTCCCCCGGTAGCAAGAATGTCGTCATGAAGCACTACGATGTCATCCTCCGTGATTGCGTCACGGTGAATTTCAATAGTGTCTTTGCCATATTCCTTATCGTAGGATGCCTGGATTGTGTCAGCAGGAAGTTTGCCGGGTTTGCGAACCGGAACGAATCCAGCTCCGAGTTCAAAAGCGAGAATGCTTCCGCCGATGAAACCTCGTGATTCTATACCGACAACTTTTGTGATGCCTTTGTCGCGGTAGAGTTTTGAGAGGTCACATCCGATGATGTGTAAACCTTCGGAATCCTTGAAAAGGGTAGTGAGATCGCGGAATATGATTCCTTTCTGTGGGAAGTCAGCGACGTCACGGATTTTTGATTTCAGGTAGTCAATATTTTCCATGTTATGAAGTTTGATGCTTTATTTTTTTGTTGCTTTGTTGCGAATTGTTCCACGTGGAACACCGGTTTTTTGTCTTAACAACCATTATCTACCCATAAGCAGAAGAAGGATGTTGACGTCGGCGGGGGAGATTCCGGGGATTCGAGAGGCTTGCCCAACGGTTTCGGGGTCGATGCGTGACAATTTCTGGCGGGCTTCGGTGGATAGGGCTTTGATTGACGGGTAGTCAAGTCGTCCGCGGATTTTAACATCTTCGAGTCGACGGATTTTGTCGGCCACGAGTTGCTCGCGCTTTATATAGCCATCATATTTCATAAGCACTTCTGCTGCTTCGATGATTTCGTCGCGGCGGTCATTGCCGATGGTCTGATTGATGAAATCAGCCAGAGGCGGAAGTGCTTCTTCAAGCATTTTCACTGTGAGTGCAGGCTGAAGTATGAGTGAAATTAATTTGACGCCCTGCTTTATTAGTGGTATTCCTGATTTTTCGAGGAATGGATTTATGGCAGATGCTTTGACTGAATATGTTTTGCAGAACTCAATGAGTTTGTCGCGCTTGTCACGTTTGGAGAGCATCAGATCATAGCGGTTCTGATCAGCCAGTCCGATTTCATAGCCGCGAGGGGTAAGCCGCATATCGGCGTCATCCTGACGGAGGAGGATGCGGTATTCGGCGCGGGAGGTAAACATTCGGTAAGGTTCATCTACTCCTTTAGTGACGAGGTCGTCGATAAGAACACCAATATATGCTTCGTCGCGGGCGAGGGTGAATGGCGGCCGATCTTGAGTGGCAAGTGCAGCATTGATACCGGCAATCAGTCCCTGACCGGCGGCTTCCTCATAGCCCGTGGTTCCGTTGACCTGTCCGGCAAAAAAGAGTCTGTTCACCGCTTTTGTCTCGAGTGTGTGGCGGAGCTGGGTAGGGTCGAAGAAGTCATATTCTATTGCATAGCCGGGACGGAACAGCTGAACATCCTCAAGCGCGGGGATGGTGGCGAGCGCCCGGAACTGAGCATCTACCGGGAGTGACGATGAGAAGCCGTTGAGATAATATTCCGTTGTGGTTTCTCCTTCAGGTTCGAGAAACAGCTGATGGGAATCCTTGTCGGCAAACGTCACGATCTTGGTTTCGATGCTTGGGCAGTAGCGCGGACCGATGCTTTGGATCTGTCCGTTGTAGAGCGGAGAGTCAGGCAGGGCTTCGCGCAGAATCGCGTGGGTTTCGGCGTTGGTGTTGACAGTGAAGCACGGGCGCTGGCGGAGACGTCGGGTGACATCGGGCAGGTAGGAGAACTTGTGGAAGTCATCGTCGCCCTCCTGACGGGTGGTTAGTTCCCATTTGACCGATCGGCCGTCGATGCGCACAGGTGTTCCGGTTTTCATTCGGTCGGCCCGGAATCCGAGTCCGACAAGTTGCTCGGTTATACCGCTTGAGGCCGGTTCGGCCACCCGTCCGCCCGGAAGTTTGACGCGGCCGGTGTGCATAAGTCCGTTAAGGAACGTTCCGGCTGTAAGCACTACGGCTCCGGCATGAAACTCCATCCCCAGAGCAGTGCGCACACCGCATACCTTTCCGTCGGTGATAATGAGTGATGTGACAGAGTCCTGCCACATCCACAGTCCGGGAGTGTTTTCAAGAATTGAGCGCCATTTCAGTGAGAATGCCATGCGGTCACTCTGCGCTCTCGGGCTCCATACGGCGGGACCTTTTGACCGGTTGAGCATCCTGAACTGTATGGCCGTCTCGTCGGTCACGATAGCCATCATGCCTCCGAGTGCATCTATTTCTCTGACTATCTGTCCTTTGGCTATGCCGCCAACAGCAGGATTGCAGCTCATTTGTGCAATCTTGTTCATGTCAATGGTGATCAGCAGAGTTTCTGATCCCATACGGGCGGCTGCTGAAGCAGCCTCGCAGCCGGCATGACCGGCCCCCACAACAATTACGTCATAGTCAAATTTCACTGTTGATCAGCTGTTTAGAGTGATTTCAAAAGTTCGAGAGCTTCATTTTCATGTCGCTCCATGATTTCACGTTCACCCGGACCTTTGTCGTCAATGCCGCAGAGGTGAAGCACTCCATGGATTATGACCCGGTGAAGTTCACGCTCATAGGATTCTCCTACAAGACGGGCGTTGGAGGCGACTGTGTCGAGCGAGATGTATATGTCACCGCTCACTGTTGAGCCTCGGGAGTAATCAAAGGTTATGATGTCGGTGAAATAATCATGATTGAGAAATGTTCGGTTGACTTCAAGAATCTTTTCGTCGGAGCAGAACATGTAGTTAATTCTGCCTTTGCGTCGATTGTGAAGCGCGATGACCCGGTCAATCCATGCGGTCACTGCGTTTCGGTCAAAATCGGGCATTGGAGTAGGCCCGTAAGTCATCCATTGAATTTTCTCTATCATATTTATGGCAAAAGTAATAAAAATATTTCAAAGTAACTCAGAAACTTGCCGGCGATAATTTTCCGGACAGAAATCATTGACATGTGATTCTGATGTTAATCCACAATCTTACAGAGTTTTATATTAGAATTATCCCCATTCTGGCTGCGATATTCGGAGGCGATTCGAACGATTATCCGAAATTCCGTAAGGATTTGGGATTGGAGATTTCAATAATATTATTACATTTGCATAATTCATAATCTTAAATTAAATAATTACCATGAACGACAAATCTGCCATAGCGCTGCAATATGATGATATGATGGATGAGATTGGCAATCTCATTGTTCTTTCATCGGCTAACCGTCACGATGAATTTAATCAGGCTGTTGCACAGGTGATGGATGATCTTGTGGATTTCGTTGAACAATTTTCTGACGAAACTGATGCCTACGCAGCGGTGCATGATTTGTTTTTCATGCTTGTGCATGTGATGGAGCAGGCGGCTCCGTGGCCGGAATATACGGGCGGTAGAGTGTCGCTCATTCTGTGTAACAGGATGCTCCTTTTGGCCTCCGGATTTCTTGGAGAACATTACTCGGAAAAATTATGTGCCAGTTTGCTGTCGTCGTTTGTCAATCAAACGTGTATTCGCACTCTTGATTTCCGAAGTGATAATGTCAAGGAATGCGACAACGATGCTTTTGCAACCTATTATGTATTTCTGAAGAGCGCGGTGAAATCCTGCTCCGACAATCTGAAGCGGGTCGATCCGACAAATCCGTTGGCAACGCATCTGCAACGTCTAATCGACGAGCATGATCCGAGGTCGTTTCAGTTGCGTGATATTCCGCCGGCTGAGATGCAGCAGGTCTTTCTGGAGCTTCAGCCGTATTTTGATGAATTCATGAATCCGGATTGACACCGCATCAAGTTGAAATGACAGCCCGAAAATCAGTCTGCGGATGTGAATCGGGCTTATTTTGCGTTTTAAAGAGTTAAAGATTCATAAAAATATCAAATAAGAATATCGTAGTGCTATATTTATATGTGGAAACGTTTGGCAGATAGGAAAATAAGTTGTAATTTTGCATCGCTTTAATAGCATACGGACCGGTCCGCAGCGCTAACCGATTGAGAATCAAGTGCGTTGTGTGGCGGTCGAATGTGTGTGAAGCCAGGAAAAAGAAACATAACAAAACGAGAAATAATAACCAATATAAGTTAAACTAAAAGAACTAAGATGCCTACAATTCAGCAATTAGTAAGAAAAGGTCGCGTAGCACTTGAGGACAAGAGCAAGTCGCCCGCGCTCGATTCATGCCCCCAGCGTCGTGGTGTTTGTGTTCGTGTGTACACCACCACCCCTAAGAAACCTAACTCGGCAATGCGTAAAGTTGCCCGTGTGCGCCTCACCAACGGCAAGGAAGTCAACAGCTACATTCCGGGCGAGGGACACAACTTGCAGGAGCATTCAATCGTACTCGTACGCGGTGGACGTGTAAAGGACCTTCCCGGTGTTCGTTACCACATTGTGCGCGGTACACTTGACACATCAGGCGTGAAGGATCGCACACAGCGTCGTTCGAAGTACGGAGCCAAGCGCCCCAAAGCAGCCAAGAAGTAATCAGAACTGCGCAGACGTTTCTTTTCTAACTATCAAATTTAACAAAAACAGAGTCTTTTAACCTCGTTTTTGTTTATTGGACAGGCTAAATCACAGGTTGAGTAAACTCACCGACCGGAGGGTCAAACGAGTTGAAGATGAAGATGCAGCAACCAAGCAACAAAAACAAAACATTTCA
>CAZKNK010000032.1:0-24084 GCA_964554195.1 uncultured Staphylococcus sp. | reverse complement strand
ACCTAGGACCCACAGATTATGAGTCTGTTGCTCTAACCAACTGAGCTATAGGACCGGGATAAGCGTGTCGGAGGTTGATGCCGACGGTTTATCGGTTGCAAAGGTAATGATTTTTATTTTTTCGGACAAATTATTTTGTGCGTTTTTATGGCCGGGAGGTTAAATTTTGGTGTGTGTAGAGTCCAACAGCAAATGCAAAGTTAAGCGACTATTTGGAAAAAACGCTTAAGAGGTGTATCAAAATTTAGTTTTTCACGAGGCAAAGTTTCCAATAAGAAGTGCAATGGGTTTTTTGATGCGTCAGCCCACCCACTTCTTTGGGCCGATGGGGATGTATTATCGAGTGGGGAGGGTGGGGTTGAGGTAGTAGAGTTTGGATGTGGCGCGTGTGGTGGCGGTGTATAGCCATCGGTAGAAGTCGAGTCCGAGGTTTTCGGAGGCTATTCCTCCGAGGTCAACGATTACGTTTTTCCACTGTCCGCCCTGGGCTTTGTGGCAAGTGATGGCGTAGGAATATTTTACCTGAAGGGCATTGAAGTATTCATCGCTTCGGAGGCGGTTGATGCGGGTTTGCTCGGGGGTGCCGGGAGGGTTTACATCGGGGTCGTCCATACGGGCTAATGCGAGTTGTCGCATCTGGTCGGTTGAGAGAGAGGGCGATTCGCCTATGAGGGTGTCGAGGATGATTTTGCAGTCGATTTCCTTGTCGCGGTCAATGAGCCGCAGGGTGACGTCGGCAAAGCGGAATCCGTAGCGCGATTCGGTGGAGTTGACGGCGGTTACTACAGCCATGTCGCCGTTTGCAATGAAGTCGAGGTCTTTGATTCGGGCTGAATATGTGTAGTTGTTTCGAGCAATCATGAGTCGCTCGCCGCGGCATAGTTCTTCCTCGCTGTAAAGAATCCGGCTGCGTATTGCGAGATTGAAGGCTACGGCGCGTTTGTTTGAGCGTGTGATGAGGATAGTCTGGTCAGGGGTGTCGGTGCTGTAACAGTCGGCAATCACGTCAATGATGTCCTCGCCCGTTACCTGTTTCACGTCATCGAGGCCGGAGAGAATCAGCGTGGGTTGAGGAAGTTTTTCAGCAAGCATGGCGCGGCGGAGTGAAGTGGCGTTACGCAGAATTCCGGAGTGGCACTGCTGCCTGGCGGTGTCGGTCAGCGTGGCGCGTGACACTTTCATGCCATATTGCTTAAGATGTGCGGGATTCATGGCCGGTGAGAGGTCTGTTCCGACGGGTGGAAGCTGAGCAGTGTCGCCCGACAGAATCAGGCGGCATCCGTCGGCAGTGAATACATATCGCAGCAGATCTTCGAGCAAACCGGGTCCGGGTGTACCGTCCGGTCCCGGCTCCGCGTTGCCGAGCATGGATGCTTCGTCGACAATCACGACGGCTCCGGGGGTATTGTTTTCGCGCACCACACGTGAGTGTTCCATCAGGCGCCCTGTGGCGCCGTAATATATGCGGCGGTGAATGGTGGAGGCGGGGTGGGATGCTGAGAGAGAGAACACCTTGGCGGCACGTCCGGTAGGGGCAAGGAGAATGACCGGGATTTTCAGTTCGGTGAGTGCCTTGACCAATGCTCCGATCAGTGATGTCTTGCCGGTTCCGGCATAACCTGCAAGGATGAATATTGAGTCGCTCGGTGTGGAGTCGGAGCAGAAGCGGGCCAGAGCTTCCGTCACCAAAATCTGCTGTCTGTTGGGTTCAAAGGGCAGTTTTGACAGCACGAGGTCAGCGAAAGCCTCGGTGGAGATGGTGTCAGAATTCATAGCGCGTACTGATGTTGATGAGTAGCGACGGGGTCACTCCGCTCTTGCGGGCGGTCAGGTCACAGTGATATGCAGCCGATGGCTCGAGTTGATAGCTGTAATGCGTCAGTTGGAGTCCGGCTGATGCTTTCAGGCTTAGATGGTCACTAAAGCGCATGATTGCACCGGCATTTATGCGTCCTACGGGGGTTCCTCCGGAGCCTTTGACCGCATGGTCAATGCTGTTGATGCGGAAGTATTTGTAGTATCCGCCCCCTGCGTCGGCCGAGAAGCTGATGCGCGGGCTGAGTGCGACCCGGAAGTATGGTGAGACAATCAGTCCGACGCCCGTCTGAGTGGCAATGTTGGTGCGGTCATGCCGCACGTCGAGAAGCAACGGTGTGGATTGCAGAGTGCCTTCTACGGCCACACCCCAGTTGTCCTCGATGGCGAAACCTCCTCTTATACCGGCTGAAATGGCGGGCAGACGGATTATCTTCACTCCGTCGCCGAAGTCAACCGGACCGAGTGGCAGACAGAGACCGGTCTCAAGCGAGAGATATGACATGTTGAGGTTGGACGACCGGATGGAGTAAGCGTTATCGCGCAGCTTATTGCCGTCGACTATGAGGTCGGTGATGAAGTAGCCGAGCCTTGTGGCGAGAATGCCTATTCCGGCCCCGGCAAACACATCGGTTGGATAGTGGTGGCCGTCAATCACACGTTCTACGGCAATTCCTGTGGCAAACGTATATGCTCCGATGGTGTACCACTCCGAACACCATCCGAGTTCTCGTTCCATGATTGTGGCTCCGGCAAATGCCCATGCCGAGTGACCGGATGGAAACGAGCGAGAGTCGGTGCCGTCGGGTCGGGGAGAAGTGACAGCGTTTTTGACCGGGTAGACCATCGCGGCTGTCAGGGCGAGCGATGCAGCGTTAGAGAGTGCAAGCTGCTTCCATGTGGAGCGAGTGGGGTGACCGAATGCTTTCATGGCCCAGGGCAGAGCTGCCGGGGCAAACTGTAGCACCGATGTGCCGCGCGATGTGCGCTCATGAGGGTCAGGGTTGATGAAACCACTGTGAGGATAGAGTTGGCGCGACAACACCGACAGCCCTACGGCTGATGCTCCAGTGGCAACCGGGATAACGGGAAATCCGGGGCGAGGAGCGGGACGCAGGCTGAGAGAGTCGGCCGGCTGCTGTCCGAACGACAGATTGATGGCCAGGACCAGACATAGCAGGGTTACTGTCAGTGATTTCATCTTATTTTTAAAACCTTCCGGAATCTGGTTTGGTTCGATCAGGTTCGCTGATATTCCGAGGGTGACATTCCGGTCAGATGCTTGAAGTATTTACCGAATGCCGACTGGTTGGGAAAATTAAGTTCATAGGCCACCTGCTGAATGTTTTTTCCGGAAAAACGGAGCAGATTCTTGGCTTCGAGCAGAACATAGTCATCAATCAGTTCGGCAGCCGACCGTCCGGTGGCATCCTTCACGATAAGTGAGAGATATTTAGGCGAAATAAACAGTTTTGAGGCATAGAAAGCCACTGATCGCTCACTGCGGTGATATTGCTGAAGCAGGCGGATGAATTCGTCGGTGTAGATGCTGCGTCGGCTGCGGGGTCTGGAGTCAGCTTCGCTGTCAACGAACTTGGTGCTTGCTTTCTGAAAAAGCTGATAGAACAGAGCGGCGATGATGCAGCGGGCAATGCTCCGGACATAGATGTCGTCGCGGTTGGCCACGGTGTTGTGGTGAAGCAATTCGAGATAGTGACGAAACAGGTCGGCTTCATCGGCCGAGATGTCGATTAGCGAAGCACTTCTGATCGAGCCACCTGAGAGTTTGGTCCGTCGCGGCAGGTTTGAGAGGATATTGATGTCGAAGTTTATGTCATGAATGAAGTCGCGCGATACGAAAAGCGCATAGCAGTCAAGGCTGTCAGATGTGATCTGCTTAAGTTCCACCATCGAGTCGGGGTGAGTGAGGAGGATTGTGTTGGGACGCACCGAGATTTTCTCGAGGTTGACCACGATGTCAATCGATCCGTCCAGACACAGAATCCAACTGATGCCGTCGATCCTGTAAGGGCCGTCGGCATGGTCGGCAAATCCTTCGGGAGAGGTGAGGCGTGTGAATACGTAGTCCTCGCCGAGATTGGAATATTGGGCCGAAAACCGGGCTATTGCAGCGAGTTTAGCAAGGTTGATGATGTTCATAAATCAGAAATTATCTGACAAAATTACCAAATTATTCCGATAATATACCCGATAATGCTAAAAAATTCCAATAAAATAACTGCTCCACGGTTGGAATGACCGTGGAGCAGCGAATCAGTTATATGTGAGTCCGGTCAGATGAGACAGACCGGTAATCGCCGTGTCAGGCAAGGAATTCGTTGACGCGGGCGAGAACGGCGTCGGTGGTGAAGCCGAATTTCTCGTCAAGGACCTTGTAGGGAGCAGATGCGCCGAAGTGGTCGAGACCGAACACGGTGCCGCACGGACCTACAACGCCGCGGAGAGTGGAGGGCAGTCCGGCTGTGAGACCGAACACCTTGACTCCGGCGGGAATCACGCTCTGACGGTAGGCGGGATCCTGAATTTCAAAGAGTCCGATTGAGGGAACGGAAACCACGCGGGCTTTTTTGCCTTCGGCTTCGAGGCGACGGGCAACATCGACAAGGAGTGATACTTCAGAGCCGTTTGCCACGAGGACCACATCAGGATTTTCAGCATCAACAACCACATATCCTCCGCGAGCCATGCCCTTGAGAGCATCGTCGTAGCGATCGGTGCCTGTGGCGGGGAGGTCGGGAAGATTCTGGCGCGAGAGGACCAGAGCAGTAGGAGTGTCGAAGTTTTCCATAGCCATTTTCCATGCGATGCTTGTCTCTACGGCGTCGGCGGGACGGAGAACGAGCATTGAGGGACGGCCTGCAAAGTTTTTGAGTTCTTCCATGAGGCGGAGCTGAGCTTCCTGCTCCACGGGCTCGTGGGTGGGACCATCTTCACCTACGCGGAAGGCGTCGTGACTCCAGATATATTTCACGGGGAGTTCCATGAGTGCTGCCATGCGGACGGCGGGCTTCATGTAGTCACTGAACACAAAGAATGTTCCGCAGGCACCGATCACACCGCCGTGAAGCACGATACCATTCATGATTGCGGCCATGGTAAGCTCCGAAACTCCGGAGTGGAGGAACGCACCGGTGAAGTCGCCGTTGGTGAACGGATGGGTTTTCTTGAGGAATGCGTCGGTCTTGTCGGAGTTGGCAAGGTCAGCCGACGAAACAATCATATTGTTGACCTTCTCAGCCAGAACGGCCAGAACGTCGGCTGAAGCCTGACGGCTTGCGATGTTGGCTTTGTGGGGGATGGCTTTATAGTCGATTTCAGGGAGACGGTTGGCAAGGAAGTCGGCAAGTTCGGCAGCGAGTGCGGGGTTTGCGGCCTCCCATTCAGCCTGCTCCTTGCGACGAGCAGCCACGATGGTGCGGAGTTCAGCCTTGCGGGCTTCATAGAGAGCCTTGACGTCGTCAAAGATCACGAAGGGATTCTCCGGATCCGCGCCGAGGTTGCGCATGGTGGCGGCATAGTCGGCACCGGCAGCGCTGAGTGGCTGTCCGTGGGTGGAGCATTGTCCTTCAAAGTTTGAGCCGTCGGCTTTCACCACACCGCGTCCCATCACAGTGTGGCCGATGATGATGGTGGGGCGTTTTGTTTCGGCCTGAGACTTAGTTATTGCGTCGGCGATGGCCACGGGATCAGTTCCGTCAATTTCGATCACGTTCCAGTGCCAAGCGCGATATTTGGCAGCGACATCCTCTGTGTCAACGGCGTCAACGTAGGTTGAGAGCTGCACCTTGTTGCTGTCATAGAACATGATGAGGTTGCTCAGTCCGAGATAACCGGCAATTCGGCCGGCACCCTGAGAGATTTCTTCCTGAATACCTCCGTCGGAGATAAATGCGTAGGTCTTGTGGCTCATCCACTCGCCGAAACGTGCGGTGAGGAAGCGCTCTGCGATGGCGCAACCCACAGCCATGGTGTGGCCCTGACCGAGAGGGCCTGAGGTGTTTTCAACACCGCGTTCGGGATGGAGTTCGGGGTGGCCGGGAGTAGGAGATCCCCACTGGCGGAACTGAGCGAGTTCGTCGGGGGTATAGTATCCGAAAAGGGCGAGGACGCTGTAGAGCATGGGCGACATGTGGCCGGGATCGAGGAAGAAGCGGTCGCGTCCGAGCCATGTGGGACAATCGGGGTCGGTAACGAGAAATTGCGAGTAGAGAACGTTGACAAAATCAGCTCCACCCATAGCACCGCCAGGGTGACCTGATTTGGCTTTTTCAACCATCGATGCAGCGAGGACGCGGATGTTGTCGGCTGCATGATTCATAGTTTTGATATCCATTGTTTAGCGGGTAAAAATGATGAAAAATATGTGAAATGAAAGGTTACCGCCACAAATTTAGTAAAAATTCGGCGAATCAGCACTATAAATCGGTAAATTAGTGATTAAGTCAGTTTGTGAAGCCCATTGGCGCCCTTTTGGCAGGGTCAGCACATCAGGGCGGTGCGGAGCGATTCGAGGGCCGAGAGGATGCAGCCGCGGGGCGATGCCACGTTGAAGCGCATGAATCCGTCGCCTTCGTGTCCGAACATGGCACCGTCGTTTAGGGCAAGACGTGCGCGGTTTACAAAGAGGTCAACCAGTCCGTCATGGTCCAGTCCGAGTCCGCGACAGTCGAGCCACACAAGAAATGATGCCTGAGGCATTACGGGGCGGATCCCGGGCAGATAGCGCTCGCAGTAGTCACGGACAATGGATATGTTTGCTTCGATATATGGAATTACGGCGTCGAGCCAGTCCTCGGCTTCGTTATAGGCGGCCATAGTGGCTGTGATTGCCATCATGGTCGGTTCGCCGAACTCGTTTATCTCCATCCAGTCATAGAATGGCTTGCGCAGTTCCGGATTCTGAATCACGATCCATGAGCTGACAAGGCCCGGAATGTTAAACGTCTTTGAAGGAGCGCCCAGAGCTATCCCCACTTCACGAGCTTCGGGGCATGATGCGAGGAAGGGGTAGTGGGTGCGTCCGTCGAGCATCAGGTCGCCGTGGATTTCGTCTGACACCACTATCACGCCGTAGGCCGCGGCCAGACGTGCAAGGCGTCCAAGCACATCCTGTGACCACTGTATGCCCACCGGATTGTGGGGGTTGCACAGAATCATCATTTTCGGCTTCTGCTCGCTGAAAATCTTTTCAAGCCCGTCGAGATCCATTTCATAGAATCCGTCGGCAGTTTCGAGCAAGGGATTTTCAACCGTCACCCGTCGGTTGCCGTCAATGACGCGGCGGAACGGATGATAGACCGGTGGCTGAATCACTATGCGGTCACCGGGGCGGGTGAAGAAGTTGACTATATAACCTATACCGCGCACCACACCGGGCGTAAACGTCAGCTCCTCGCGCCTGACCGTCCACTCATGGCGTCGGTCGAGCCAGCTGATTATCGACTGCCAGTAGGCATCAGGCACCGTGGCGTAACCGTAGACGGGATGCTCCACACGGCGGCGGAGCGCATCGCAGATGGCGGGGTGGATGGGGAAGTCCATGTCGGCGATCCACATGGGGCGGATGTCGTCGCGTCCAAACATTGCCGCGAGTTCGTCGGTCTTGCGGGCGCCGGTGTGTGACCGGTCAATGATGCAGTCGAAATCGAAACGTTTCATGTAGGCAGATTTATGGTAACGGTTGATCCGGGCTGACTCAGTCGGGCCGGACGGGATGCAAAGTTAATCAATTATCCGGTCAAATGCAAGAACCGGAAGCGGGCCGCGGTGACGATGCAGTTTCGCGGGACAAATTTTTTCGCTAAATTTGCACAATGAATCGATCGGAACATCAGTCAGGACGAATCATAGTCAGTGCCATAGGCGGGCTTGCCAACCGGATGAGGGCGCTGGCTTCGGGTGTGGCCCTTGCCGAGGCCACTGGCCGAATGTGTGAGGCGGTTTGGGCGGTCAACAGTGATCTTCATTGTTCGTTCGGCGACTTGTTTGAGCCGATGGCGCTTACTCCTGTCATAACCGAAATCTCCCCCCGACGCGACCTTTGGCTCTATGACGGTCCGCGGAAGCGCAACCTGTTTCTTTCACATCTTGTCCAGACGGGGCGCTATGCCCTGAAACTCACGGATGAGAAGGAGTTTGCCCGCTATGCAGCGGCTCCGGAGGCGCTTGTTGAGCGGATTGCGGCCACTAAAGGGGATGTGATGATTCGGAGCGGGGTGACGTTCTATCCGTTTGCCGACTCGCTCTACCGGTCACTTTTTGTGCCGAGACAGGATATTGCCTCCGCAGCGCGTGAGCGACTGGAGTGTGACGGGCGCGGCTTCACGGGCATTCATATCCGTCGGACTGATAATGCAGTGGCTATACGCCGCAGTCCTCTCCGGCTTTTCATCGACGTGATGGACCGCGAGGCGGAGTTCTGTCCGGAAAAGATGTTTTATCTGGCGACGGATGATGACGATGTGCGCCGGCGGCTGAAAGAACGATACGGAAGCCGGATAGTGAGCCATGACGCAACCGTGACACGGCAGACAGCTGCCGGGATACGCGATGCGCTGACCGACATGACGGCCCTTTCGCTATGCGACCGGATATATGGCTCCTACTGGAGCAGTTTCTCGGAGGCGGCGGCAATGATGGGCGGAAAGCCATTTACGCAACTCGTCACCCCGGAAGATGCGGAGTGACGGGGAATAAAAAAAGACTGTGCCGCTTTGAAGTGACACAGTCTTTATAGTAATGGGATAGGGGATTATTTCACGATGACTTTGCTTACGTTGTTACCCTGACGGCGGATGAAGATGCCGGCAGAGGGATTCTCAACGCGAACACCCTGGAGATTGAAGAACTCAACGGGAGTGTTCTGTGAATCAACAGCCACGTCCTCGATGCCTGTGGTTTCACCATTGCCATCGATAGCGAGAGTCTGAATAGCCGAGGGAGTGTAACCTTCCTTGATGGCCTTGTAGGTGATGTTGAGGGGAGTTCCTTCCTGATAGTAGATAGGACGCTCTGTGAGGCTGTAGGTCTTGCCGGCGTGATCCTCATCGGTAGCGGCGGCTACGCGGGCAGGAGCAGCGGCGGGTTCAGTTTCAGTGTAGATGTTGTTTTCATCGGGATCAGCACCGTCAAGAGTGTAGATGATGGTTGCTTCGGGGTCCTCGTGGAGAATGTTGACACGTTCGCCGTGTACGTATGAAGTCTTGTCACCTGACTGCCAGGGAGCAGAGAGGGTCTTGTGAGTTACGTAAACGTCCATGGTATAGACAACCTGAATACCTCCGTTAGTGAACGAAATCTCACCGGTGGCGTTGTCGAAGTTGAATACACGGATGTCAGGATTTTTTTCAGAGATTTTGTCGCTGCTTGGGCAGGTCATGGGAACTTCTTTGAAGTTAATGTTCTCGCCATTTACTTCTTCCCAACCTGCGAGGGTTGACTTAACGTCGCCCGAGTTAACGTAGCTGTAAAGCACGATGCGGTTCACCATGAGGTTTTCAGGAATCTCAAGAATATTTGTAACTCCGTTTGATCCTTTGATACCGGTACGTGTTGCGTTGACTGAGGCGGTGTAAATCTTGTTTGCGGCAGAATAGGTTTTGCCGTCGTTTGTCATACGGATGTTCATGCCGTAGGCCTGAGATTCAATTCCCGGTGTGCCGAGCATGTAATAGGTTGTCTTAGAGTCACCGGTGAAAGAACCGTGGCCGATTGCGATGACCTTGTCAGATTCAACGGCGGGGAGGGCTTCAACTTCAGCAGAAACAACTTCTGAATCAGTAGCGCCTTCGCGGGTAGCTTTAGCATAGACGGTTTTGCTTTCGAATAGAGTTACGCAAGCGGTAAAGTCAGACCATGTTGTGTTGTCGTAGCTGTACTGAATGGTTGCTCCGGGAGTTTCGCAGGCGATATAGAATGTACCGTTATAGCTTGTGATAACGGGATTTTCAACAACAACCCCTGCTTTGACCACGAGAACTTCAGCTACTTCAGAGTTGATGTATTTCTTGGGGTCGCCGATTGCGATAGCCTTGACAGTGGTGTTATCCTCTACGGTGAAAGGAGCTTCGTATTTAGCAGATTCAGCAGTGGGGACAGAGCCGTCGGTGGTGTAATAAACATCAGCGCCGTCAGCCTGATTGATAGTTACTTCAAGAGTGTTGTCGTCAAAAGCGATTTCGGGTGTTGCAAGAACTGTCAGTTCTTCAGCGAGCATATCGCGTAAAACTTCAATGTAAACTACAAAACATCCGGTATTACCGTTACGAGCAAGATAGATAGCATCAGTATTTTCAGTTAAGGTGTAGTTTACTTCGGAAGCAGGAGCAGAGGTCTCGGTTTTTACATCTACGAAGTTTTCAGATGTGAAAACCTGATTGTCATAGCTTCCGAGGAAGATTTTGACACCGGCGTATTTCGATGCGTCACCACTTGAGATTGCACCTTTGACAGTCAGTTTGTCACCGACTTTGAAGTTACCTTCGCATGTAAGTTTAAGATAACCGTTGCTTGAGGTTGCATCAGTTCCATTCCAACTGTTTCCGAATTTGTATGCTGAAAGTTTTTTGCCGTTGATTGTTACAGAGCTGACAGTAGCAGTTCCGTGGTTGTAGACACCCTGATCTGCAACACCTTCAACGTTGAAAGCAACGAGGGTTTTAATAGTGGTGCATACGAGAGTATAGGAAACCGATTTGCCCTCTAAGGTCTCACCTTCGGCAGGAGTGTAGGTAGCGGTAATCTCAACGGTACCACCACCAACGAGTGTTACCTCTCCGGTAGCAGGGTCAACAGTTGCAACCTCAGGATTGGATGATGAATAGGTGATTGTACCTAACGCACCTTCTTTAACGGTTGCTTTGGGGCTAACGAAGTCTTCACCTAAGGCAACTGTGTAAGAGTTTTCGGGGAAAGCAAGCTCACAGTCGGTTGCTTCGTTTGTAGTAACGGTGTAGCGCATTCCGGCAAATCCTGCACCAAAGCCATTGTTATAGAATGTATATTGACCGGGAAGAATATCTGTGAATTCAACAATATATCCTCTATTTGAACCACCGACAGCCACTCCACCGGTTGCTGCATAAGTTGTAATTTCTCCCGATTCTTGGTTGAAGAGCTTAAAAGTTCGGGATGTTCCGGAGGCCTCCATATATATCTTCAGGATATCTATTTTCTCAGTAACATCAAGTAATAGACATGTGGCGTTACTTGAAGGCGATCCTTTAACATTGTCAGTGCTGGGTTCAGCGCTTAGTTGTATTTTCAATGAAGCATTGGTGAAGTAATTACCGGGTGTACCATCTTCAAAATCACCTATTTTAGCACCGCTTTTTACTAAGTCTTTGTTTTTTGTTGCGGCCCAGGCTGATGTGACAGTCATTGGTGTGCCGGATTCACTGAGTACTTGTCCTTCTGTGGTTATGCCATTTGAAGTTCCTTTGACAATGTACTCAGTTGTTTTTGCGGATACGGAGAGCGTGACCGCAAAAGCAGCTAAGAGCGTAAAGAATTTTTTCATAAAGAAATTTGGTTAAATAATTATTTAAGGTATAAAAAGAATTATCAGAAAGGTATACAAAAATATGAGTGCCTATGACGAGGCAATTTGGTGCAAAGATAGTATGAAAATGAGTAAATTGAACTCCGGTTAACTCTTTTTAACTTTATTTTAAATTGATGGCTTGTTATACGGAGGATGTGCGGATCAGGTAGGGCAAAAAAAATAAGTTTACGGACGGGGATACAGTCCGTAAACTTATTTAAATGAGATGTATGAAGTCCGGCGTTGTGCCGGTCAGACTCAATAGGCTGAGAGATCGATTTCGTCGATTCCTTCGATTGATTCAAGAGAGAATCCGGTTGAGTTCCAGGTCTCGACAAGCACCTGAACAGCCGATGCGCCGGCGAGTGCCATCTTGCCACCGAGAGAGTAGTTGAGCATGGTGTCGCCTGAAACTACGTTACCGAACACGTTGTCGCCCGTGAATGTGGGGAACTTGAACTGAGAGCCGTTGACTGTAAAGACAAGGCTACCGTAGCCCTGAGCGAGCTGAGGATCGTCAGTGCCTTTGTTGAGTGAAACGGTTTCGGTCTGATCAGGACGGAACACAAGGCCGTTTGGAGTGAGGATCAGACGGAAGATGGTCTGGAATCCTCCACGGATGTCAACCTGGGGGAATTCTACATTATATGTCTTGCCGTCGATCACGGCTGTGAGAACAGCTGCGCTACCTTTAGTTGATGTAGGAATCATCCAAAGAGAGGGGATTCCGTCTTTCCAGCCGGCGGCAGTGACGTTTTTGTCAAAGTCGACGGTGAAAGCCTTCTTGTTTGTTCCGATGATTTCGCCGGTGGCCACGTTGAGGTTACCTTCGGAGAAGATATTGTCACCGTTAATGGCGAGCGATGTGAGTTTGCCCTGACCGGTGTAGTTGGATGACGAGATGTTGAATGATGCCATTGCGAGGGCATGCTTCATTGTCAGCTTGGCAGTCTGGATGCCCTGGTCAATGTTGGCAGCGGCAGCGTTGCCGGAGTAAAGCACATCAACCTGCTTTGAGCAGTCGACTGGATAGCGCTGCGGGTCAAATGCGCCGGAGGCATCGAAGGGAGAAACGGCGTAGACAAAGAGTGTGCGCTGGGTTGCGGTGAATTCAACAGCGGGTGAGAGTTGCCACTCGCTGCCGTTGTGGGTTGCCTTGACGCCGGTGACAAAGTCGTTTGACGAGAGAGATCCGCCGGTCTTTACAAAGACGTTCATCGTGGCCCCGTCGGTGAGCTTATCCACCACCGTGGCCTGGGTGAGGACATCGGTGGAGATTTTCAGGGCGTTTTCAGACGCGGGATTTCCTGGTCCGCCGGGAGTGGGATCGGGATTGTCGTTGTTGTCGCCGCACGAGGTCAAGGTCAGCGACCCTGCTGCAAAAATGCTTGCAAAAAAGAGATATTTCGAGAATTTCATTTTAAGTCGTGATTTTATTGATGGGTGGGACAACATGTTTATTTCTTGATACGAAGCACTTTCTTGTCACCTTCATCGTTGGTGAGAGTGAGAGTGTTGACACCGTCGGCGAGCTGACTCTTGTTGAATGTCAGCTTGGGAAGCGGTTCGAGGAGACCGGATGCAATCTGAGAGCCGTCGGGACGGGCAAGCACATAGCTTACACCATGTTTTGTAGTGATGGTGATGTTGCCTGAAGCGCGGTCAAAGGCAAATGTGGTTGCTGTCTCGATTTTACGCCATGCCACTACCTGGATTGAGAATTCGCTGCTGAGGCGGTCGCCACCGCTGGCCTGAACCGTGATTTCGATGTTGACGGGTGAGCTGGTTGCCTTGATGGGGGCGGTGGTGACGAGCATACCGTTTTTCACCGTGAAGCTTACTTCGGGGAATCCTTTGATCTTTGCATCGTAGGCACCGCGTACAGATACGGTATAGCCGGACTTGGGAGCTTCACCGTTGACAAGGATTTCGCCTACTACGGTTCCGGCAGGGAGATTCTCGTCGATGACGGTTTCAGTCAGCTCGATGGAGCGGAGTTCGCGGTTGGGAGAACCGATACCTGTTACAACCACCTGATCGTAGTTATATTCGTAGCCCGAAACGTTGAGGCGGTTGAGGGCGAAATAACCGTTTCCTGAACCTCCCCAACCCCAGTTGAGGTGGTAGCGGCCGGCACCGTCGAAACCGTCGACATTAAATGAGTGTCCGGCGTCGGGCGAACCTGTGTTAGTGTGAGAGATTGCATTGTAGACCACGGCGCGGCCTGCGGCAAGTTCATTGTAGATCATGCGGTCCCAGTCACCGTGATAGCTGTCACGCCAGGTATAGGTCACCTCGTTGGGATAGCAGAAGTAGCGCTTGAGGGCGTTGGAGATACGGTTGACCTCGTTTGAAGGAATACCGGAGCCGTTGGCGCCGTAGCCCATCGCAACGGAAACGCCGCAGTGGTAGAGAAGGCGGGCGGCCTCGTCGTTGCGGTCAGAACCGGAGAGGATGAGATCCCAGTTGTAGTTGCGCTCATTGTCCCAGTTCACCTCCACAGCCGAATAGCCGGCGGGGGTGTAGCGATAGGAACCCTGACCCTTGTTAGGCCAGCGCTGCACCGACATGGCCTGACCCATTGCCACGGCCACACATCCTACGATGGCGCGTCCGGAAGCGTTGGAGGGGCAGTAGGCGTTGAATGGAGATGTCTGGTTCCAGTTCACTTTGATAAGTGGGGAGATGGATCCTTCATCACCTTCGGCGCGTGAGAATTCGCGCTCCATGTTTGTCCATTTGGGTGAAGCGGTGGCGCGCTGACGGGCTTCAAATTTAATCGAACCTCCCATTTCGCCGAGTACGGCGCGGAGGTTTTCAGGCATGGCGCCCCATGAGAGGGTGCCGTTGAAGTTGTAGCCCATGATGGGGTCAACTGCGTCGTCGGCCGAGATGATGACCCAGCCTTCGGGAGCGAAGTTGACAATATAATATTGGTCTTTGGCGGTCAGGACCTGCTTAACGGCGCGATCCTGTCCGGTGCGGGTTTTCACCCAGAGTGCTGCGGCCTTTTCGGCCTGACTCTGTGACACGGGATTAGCCCATGAGCCGATGGCAACGAATGTCAGCAAGACTGCTAAAAAGATTTTCTTCATGTCGGTTATAAATGGTGAATTTGTTGTCAATACACTTTGATTAGTTGCCCTTTTGATAAGCTTTTTCGCAAAAGGAATACAAAATTAGCAAAAAGTTTGCAGAAAACCTAACGAATTGATAGAAAATAGCGTTTTTTAACGCAAATTATAAACTTTAGGCAAACGGGTTATTGTCAGGGGTATTCGGGTGCATTGTTGGCCGGACTGACGGCAACGGCAACTGTGGATGACGCGCCGCGCCAGGGGAGTGTGCCGTAATATTTCTCAAGTGTTACGGTGACAGGGCGTCCGGAACCTTGATGGTCCTGTAGCAGACGGGCTATGGAATCGTTTGGAATTGAGAATATTATGTCGCGCTGATAGATGCGTGTGGAGTCGCGGATGGCGGTCAGTGAAATCATTTCGCCCTCAAAGGTCTTGAACAGCAGACCGCGCCGCTCCACTGAGGTTACATAGCCGGTGATGCGGGCGTCGGTGGTGTGAGGGGTAAGGTAACGGATATAGAACGTGGCTGCGAGGATGAGGACGATGATGGTGAAAAACCATAACCAGAAGCGACGGCATCCGCGGCGCTGCGGTTTCGGCTCATCGGCTGCCGGAGGTGTGAAATCAACTTTCTGTCCCGCTTCAGGAGTTTGGTCGGCTGAAGGAGTGTCAGACTGCGAACTGAAATCGTGGAGGAAATAGTCGTTGTTGTCGTCGAGATTCATGAGAGGATGTTCAGGAGCGGTTTTTGCGGCGGCCTATGGCAATGGCCACGAAGGTGAAGATTCCGAGCAGGATGAGCAGTAGGGTGTTCATGCCAAGCACGAGGTTGGCGAATGTGGTGGCGTAGGCTTGCGTCAGTCCCGGAACGGAGTAAAGGTGAAGTCCGAAAATCACAGCCCACTGCCAGGGGCCGATTCCGCCGTTGCTCGGCACTCCCATCGATATACTTGAAAGGACAAAGCACACAAGCACTGCGGTGATGCCGTAGGTGCTGACCACTTCAGCCGTCAACGGAAATGAGAAAAATGCGAGATAGAGTTGCAGAAAGTAGCATCCCCACACGGCCACCGTCAGCATGAGCCACCGGCCTTTGCCGGGCATGGTAGCTATGACGGAAAATCCGCCCCACAGATTGCTCCACACCTCACGGATTTTTTTAACAGCCTTGTGTTCGGG
This sequence comes from uncultured Staphylococcus sp., assembly GCA_964554195.1. Classification (GTDB taxonomy): domain Bacteria; phylum Bacteroidota; class Bacteroidia; order Bacteroidales; family Muribaculaceae; genus Duncaniella. The sequence goes on along the minus strand of CAZKNK010000032.1, from coordinate 8,448 downwards.
AAAACGGATGAAGAACCACCAGGGAAGCGCGATGGCCAGAATCACGGTGAGCCAGAGCCAGGGTGAAGTGAGCAGTGCCGTCACGGCTGAACCGGCATCGGGATTCTGGTTCAGATAACTTAGGAGTTGCTTGCCGGCAAGCAGGAATGTCGCGCCGGTGATGAGCAACACGGTGATGGTGTCGGCGAGGCGGTCGGCCACCATGGAGCCGAACACGGTTGTGAACGGCGCTTTCTGGGCCGAAGCCACATAGCCTGTGCGCCACACCTCGCCCAGACGGGGAAAGACAAGATTGACGGCGTAGGTGCCGAATATGCTCAGGGTAAGTTCCCACAGAGAGGCGCGAATGCCCAGAGCGCGGAGCTGAATCTGCCAACGCGCGGCGCGGAATATATGGCTGAACACCGTCACGACGAATGTCGCTCCGATCCAGCGGAAGTCACACTCATGCCTGATGGTGTCCATCATGCTTGAGAAGTCAATGTTGTGGAAAAGCAGATAACAGAGTCCCGCCGTGATCACGAGTGGGATTCCGTAGCGCAATATGTAGGCCCCCACAGATGTGCGGCGCTGTGGTGGAGCGGTTTCGATTGTTTCGTCTTTCATTGGCGTTGACCTGATTTTGGTTGCAAAAATAGTGAAAAATGCTTGTTTTTGTAAATTAATTCAGCTATTTTTGCGTAAGGACTTCCCAAATGGTCCGCTCACGCTCAACGGACGAATATGCTGACAGACGAATTTCTGGATTATCTTACCCGTGAGGCCGGCTACTCGGCCCACACAGTGGCCGCCTACCGCACCGACCTGCGCATGTGGGCCGACTTTGCCACGGGCGGGAATCCCGAGCGGCTCGATCCGACCGACATGACTGCGGCTGACCTGCGGGTGTGGCTCGCATCGCTGTCGCGCGACGGGATGTCGGCAGCCACCGTGAGGCGTAAGGTGCAGTCGCTCCGTGCATTTTTCAAGTATCTCATGCGTTATCACGGGCTGAAGTCTAACCCGGCGTCGCTGCTGACACTGGCCCGGATGCCTAAAAGGCTCCCGCTATATGTCCGCCCGGAGGAAACCGAGCGGTTGCTCGACGGGCAGAGCGATGACCCGGAAAGCGAATCTGACTTCACGGCTGCGCGTAACCGCTTGATTCTTGAGCTGCTCTATGACACCGGCATGAGATGCTCGGAGTTGACCGGTCTGACCGACGTTAACGCTGACACCATGAAGTGTGAACTAAAAGTGCGCGGAAAGCGTAATAAAGACAGGATTATCCCGATCAGCACCGGCCTGGCGGCTCTGATTGACTCCTATCGGGAGTTGCGCGAGGCTTCGCCGTCGACCCGGCAGGGAGAGTCGGCCACAGCTCCGCTGATAGTAAGCCGGCGGGGCGCTCCGATGAACCGCCGCAGTGTCTACTCGATAGTCCACAACGCCATGGCAGAGGCCGGCGTACACGCCGAGCGGCTGAGTCCGCACGTGATGCGACATTCGTTTGCCACCGATATGCTCAACGCCGGTGCTGACCTGAATTCGGTAAAACAGCTTCTGGGACATGCCTCACTGGCATCGACCCAGATCTACACCCATATTTCAAACAGAGAACTACAACTAAATTATCAACAAGCACATCCACGTGCATTAAAAAAAGGAGGACAAAATGGAAACCACGATTAAAGCTATCCACTTTGACATCAGCGAGAAACTTACAGCGTTTATTAACAAGAAGGTGGACCGTCTGGCCCGACTTTATCCGACTATGACCGGCGCAGACGTGTCGCTGAAGGTAGTGAAACCGGAAACGGCGCTCAACAAACAGGCTCTCATCAAAGTGACTGTGCCTCACGAACCGGAAATCGTGGCCGACAAGACGGCCGACACTTTCGAGGAGGCCGTAGATATGTGTCTCGAAGCTGTGGAGCGTCAGCTTGAAAAGATAAAAAACAAAAAGTAATAACCCACGTATAACGTTTTTCTCCGTCCTCATGCCCCTTCAGCCGGGTGTGGGGACGGCTTCTATTTCAGGATAACCACATCGCTTTCATAAGCAAGAAATCCCGCCTTTGTGATGGGCTGGAATTTAATTTCAACCCTTTCGGGCAGTTTTTTCCCGTTAAGGCCAAACGCATCGGCTATTCCTTGCGGAGTGGATGGAAACGATGTCCGGCAAGAGAAAAAGCAAAGCCGGTTCGGTCGGGCATCAATCCATGAATTTATTTCAGGGATGGCCTTGAGAATCTTTACGGCGTTTGACATCTGGAGCTTTGCGTCGCTGCGTTTGCTTCTCGGTTGTCCCTGGGAGAGTTCGTTGATGATAAAGTAGTTTCCTACGGAATCATATAGAATGAAATCCGGACGCCGGACGTTGTGGGTGACTGTTTGTGGCAGGCTGTTGATAAGTTCTTCGTAGTTTATGACCGTAATCTTATAGCGAGGCTCATTATGATATGTCACGCTTCCATTGCCAAGCGGCAATATAAAGGGAAACTGCTTGTCTTTGAGGTCAAACAGGATGTCATCCGTCAATAGATACGGCACACTTACCGGAACATTCGCTTTCTGATTCTCATCGAGATGAGGTTTGAGTCCGTTAAGATGAGCCGGCAGTCTCTCTTTCAGAAGGTCCTTCATGTTCAGTTTCGTCCTCTCAGTTCGTTGAATCGGTCGTAGATTTCGGCGATCGGATCGGATAGGAGGCGGGTGTCAATGATGTCGCCTTGCTTCAGATCATTCAGATAACCTTCGGATATCTCAAACACATCCATATTGTCAATGGAAATCGACGGCGCGTCAGTCACCTTCTTATCGGCTCGAGCGGCAAGCAGATTGAGATGATTCACTATATATGGGCTATGGGTGGCAAGCATAACGGTGTAGTCGATGCCACTTGTGTGGCTGCGGAAGCATTTGTCAGCAATGAAATCAATGAGTTCGCATTGACTTGACGGGTAAAGAGAGAGTTCCGGTTCCTCGATGTGGAAGTTGACGGTTTTTGATGTTATCGAGCCAATATCTCTCTGACCCTTGAACTGCGATAGACGGTCGCTTTGGCTGAGTAAACGAAATATGGATTTATTGAGGGCTGCCACAAGGTCATAGTGACTGGTGTAATATTCGATAATGACGGAAAGTGGGGTAACAGTCTGAGTTCCGGATGAGGAATCGGTCAGATTGATGGTATAGGGACCACGGTTACCCTCGCCGGTGATCATAAATCGGTCACGCGAATTCTGTCCTTTCACCACATCGAATGTAACATCTAGACAGTCTATGATAAGCTCCCTGACCTTCTCGGTAGCAATTCTATAGTCATTTAGTGACTCTCTAAGAAAGAAATTAAGATTCTGTTGGTCACCGTTGCGTTGGAGAATCTCAGGAATCATGTTTCGCTTATCGGAAATGAAAGCGATTTTTTCGAGTGAGATTCCATCCCATGAGCCAATGTTACCTACCCGCAGACCATCCTTTTTAGTGTAGGAGATTTCACAATCGCCCTTTCGGTAAACAATAGTGGTGAAGTCGTTTACGTAATCATCGATGCCATTGTTTTGCAGGTAAGTTGCGAAGTCGAAAGTAAAGGGCGACTTTTCCACTCCCGAGAGTTTCAGGAAGGAACGTATGGATGCCATCTTGAAAATCCATCTGAACAGAGCGAGAGTTTTGAGGATTGTGCTTTTGCCGCTGCCGGATTTGCCCACAAAAACCGTAAAGGGCTTTATGTCGGCAATTTCAATTTCTGTAATGGGTCCTAAATCGGAAATCAGAATACTTTCTTTCATCTGGATGGGTGGAGAGTTGGTTATGTGGCAAAATTAGTGAAAAAATCACATATTACGAGCGCAGCGACGGCGGAAAATGAAAAAAATTTGGCGGATAAGAAAAAATGTTGTACTTTTGTGGTCGGGTAAGTCCTACACGACCAGCTCCCCGAGAACTCCGCCAGGTCTTGATCGAAGCAACGGTATCGGGTTGTAGCGGTGCGATGTAGTTCGCTTACCCTTTTTTTGTATGCTCTCAAACTCACGCACCATGATACTTAGACAGTTGTCACTCACGAATTTCAAGAATATTTCCGAGGCTGATCTGGAGTTTTCGGAGAAGGTGAACTGTTTTTTAGGCAACAACGGGATGGGAAAGAGCAATCTCCTTGACGCGATATATTACATGAGTTTCACGCGCAGTTTTTCGCGTGTGACCGACAGGATGCTAATCCGCCGGGGCGAAAATTTTGCCACCGCCAGAGCGATATATCTCCGGCGCGGACTTGATGAGGAACTGACCCTCGGCCTGTCAGAGGTGCGACGCAAGTCATTCAAGCGCGGTGGCAAGGAGTATGACCGCATGAGCGCTCACATCGGAGCCTTTCCGCTTGTGATGGTTGCTCCGCAGGACATTGACCTCATCCGCGGGGCGGGCGAGGAGCGGCGTGCATGGATGGATGTGGTGATCTCGCAGAGCAATCCCGCTTATCTCGATGCGCTGATTCGCTACGGGAGGTCACTCGAGCAGCGAAACTCATTGCTGCGTAACGGGGCGGTGGATCATACGCTCTACGATGCCATTGAGGATATGATGGATTACTCCGCCTCAGTCATCACCCGCGCGCGGGCTGAATGGGTAGAGGAACTGACCGGTATATTCAACCGATATTACAATGCCATTGCCGGCAGTGACGAGGAGGCCCGACTGTCATATCAGAATCCGCTTGCCGACGGCAGCGTGTCGCTGCGGGAGCTACTTGACGGCGCCCGACGCCATGACGAGATAGTTAAGCATACCTCGGTGGGTCCGCATCGTGACGATATAGAGATGACCCTTGACGGAATGCCCGTCAGGCGCACCGGCTCGCAGGGGCAGTGCAAGACATTCACCATAGCTCTGCGTCTGGCCCAGTATGAGTTTCTTGCCCGCTCCACCGGATTGCGTCCGCTGCTGCTGCTTGACGATATTTTTGACAAACTCGATGCAACGCGCGTGGAACGCATCATGGAACTGATGACAGGTGAGGCATTCGGACAGATTTTCATCACCGACACAAACCGCACTCATCTCGACGAGATCATGAAACGCACCGGTGGCGACTATCGTCTGTGGATGGTGGCCGACGGTCAATTTTCACCCCTTAACAGCCATGAAGCGGACTGACCCCCAGCAGATAGGCCAATTTGTGGAGCGTGTGTTGTCACAGGCCGGAATCTCTGACCGTCTTGACGAGCATCGCATCTGCGCTCTCTGGCCAGAGATAGTAGGGCCGGGTATCAACCGCTATACGGTGCGCCGGTATGTGGATGGCGGGCGGCTTCACGTCTACATGACATCGGCAGCACTTAAAAACGAACTTATGTTTAACCGGCGGTCACTCGTCAAAGCTCTGAACGATGCTGTAGGGCGGCAAGTGATCACCGACGTAATATTGCACTGAACCAACTCTGAAACATGGAAAAGAAAATCATAGAACAGGACGCTAATCCGCGTGTGCCGCTCCCCCCTGCGGCTTACAGTCATTACATCCCCGTGCAGATCCGGTTTACCGACATCGACGCTATGGGCCATGTCAATAATTCCGTCTATCTCAACTATTTTGACCTCGGCAAGACAAAATATTTCAATGATGTCATGGCCGGACGCATCGACTGGCATGACATCGGTGTGGTGATTGTCAACATAAACTGTAGCTACTTCGCCCAGACACTATATGAGGAGCCGATTGAAGTTCTGACCATGACCACATCCATCGGTGAGAAAAGCCTGAAGATGGAGCAACGTGTGATTAATTCGGTGACCGGACAGACGAAGGCCGTTTGCTACACCGTTTTGGCCGGTTTTGATCGCGCCACCGGCAAGTCGGCCCCGGTTGATGACGTCTGGGTAGAGGCCCTCGAGCAGTTTGAGGGCCGCAAACTCCGCAAATGATCATGACGCCGCGAGAGATTCCCTCACTGTTCGCCGAAACGGTGATTCCGTCGCTCGGAAGTGACGGCAAGCCGCTCCTTGAGTCGCTCCGCGATGGTGTGCCGGAGCGTTCCGTCAGACTTAACCGGGCCAAAAGTGCCGGGACAGCACCGCTTGGCGATGCCGTGAAGTGGTGTGAAGCGGGACGATATGTGGAGCCTGAGCGCGGATTCACGCTCGATCCGCTGTTTCACGCCGGCGCTTATTATGTTCAGGAGGCCTCTTCAATGTTTGTGGGCCAGGCAGTGAAGTTTGTGGCGGGTGACAAGCCGGTGGTGCTTCTCGATGCCTGTGCCGCTCCCGGTGGCAAAACCACGGCTGCCATTGACTCACTCCCTGCGGGATCGCTCGTGATTGCCAATGAAATAGTCCCGGCCCGATGCGCTGTGCTGAAGGAAAACATCGTGAAGTGGGGTTACCCGTCGGTCATAGTGACACGCGGCGACACCGCGGCCCTTGCCAAACTTAACGAGGTGGCCGACATTGTGATTGCCGACGTCCCTTGTTCGGGCGAGGGCATGATGCGAAAGGATGAGGAAGCTGTCAGTCAATGGAATCCCGGACTAATTGAAAGTTGCTCCATAAGGCAGCGTGAAATCGTAGGCAACCTGTGGCGCGTTCTCCGCCCCGGCGGTTGCATGATCTATTCCACCTGTACCTTTAACCGAACCGAGAATGAGGAGAATCTTGCCTACATCATAGAGCAGCTCGGCGGGGAACCGGTGGAAATTCCCGTAGATGCGGGGTGGGGGATAGCTCCGGGAGTCGATACACCATACCCGTGTTACCGCTTCATGCCTCATCGTCTGCGTGGCGAGGGGCTGTTTATGGCTGTGGTGCGTAAGCCCGGTTCTCCGTCGGCACGCCGGACCGATGCCGGGCGTAAGGATAAGCGCGTCCGCCGCAAGGGGGCTTCCTCTGCTCCTGACAGCGCTGTCAGGGAGTGGGTGAGTGATTCTGACGGAATGAATTTCACTCTTACTGACGACCGCATAAATGCCTTCCCCTCAGAGTGGGCCGATCTGCTCCACCGCGTCGAGGGTGTCACCTCGGTGGTTCATCATGGCATTCCGATGGCCACCGTAAAGGGACGCGACCTGATTCCGTCACACGCCCTTGCCATGTCAACGCGCCTTGCCGCTGACGCTTTTCCCCGAGTGGAACTTCCCCTCCCCGTGGCGTTGGACTATCTTCGCCGCGAGTCTGTGGCCCTGCCGGAGTCTGCTCCCCGCGGTTATGTGGTGGTGACATATTCCGGACTTCCGCTTGGTTTTGTCAAGAATCTCGGTTCGCGTTCCAACAATCTCTATCCCGCCGAATATAAAATCAAATTCAAATAACAGTCTTAGCCATGAAAAAAACAGTATTGGTGCTTGCGGCTCTCATAGCCGCCATTTTGGCCTCAGCAGCCGGTAAACCCCGCATGATCGGACGTCGCGGATCGGCCTACGGAGTGGAGAATTCGCGCGAAGCATTTGAACGCGGAGCCGACATGGGATTTGACATGATGGAGTGTCACGTCAGAGTGACAGCCGACTCCGTCTATGTGGCTGCCCATGACGGAAAGACAGCCCGTCTGGGCGGAAACATGAAAATCGCCTCATCCACTCTCCCCGAACTTCTCACTGAAACCTACACTCAGACCATCGGCGACGCCACATATACAGGCTCGCTCCTGACCGTGGCCGAATATCTTGATTTTTGTCGCGAAAAAGGCTTGACCCCGCTGCTCCACCTCAAGGCTATGGGGCGCAACGGCAGTGACATCTCTCCGCTGCCCGGACTCGTTAGGCTCATCGATGACAAGGGCATGACGGACGAGTGTGTGGTCATCACATCGTCAAAGGATTACACTGACTTTTTCCTTAATTCCGCTCCACGGCTCAAGGTAGTGTTTCAGGCCGACGGCAAGTGGCGGGAACTGCTCCCGTGGATTCTTGAGCGTAAGCTCGATGTCGACATTCAGTCTGATTTCATTGATGAAGAAGCCGTTGATGCGTTTCATGGTGCCGGACTCGCAATAATGACGTGGACTGTCAACTCCATAGCCGACTATGACCGTCTCGCCCGTCTCGGCGTTGACTCCATGATCACCGACATCCTCTCGCCCCGCATCCTGCCTGATTAAAATCGGGTATGTGAGAGGATTGACACATTGTTACGATAACCATCCCATTTGTTTCGCCGCCTACAGCGAAAGATTTATAGCCGGACGTATCATTTTGCATCGCACCATCCCATGTGGGCGCAATAATATCGCGCCCCTACAATTCACACGCCATGAATGGTGTGCGACAAAAATGACACTTCACCCCGAAAATGGCGGGCAGCCCGTTTTTGGTCAGAAAATTGCTCAATTTGACAAAGTATTATTAAATTTGTGTCCGTCAAAGTTGAACAATACACGAACCTTGACTGTGCATGGATCTAAATTAAACATTATACCATTATGAAAGACTATTCGGAAATAAAGGATTTGCTGATGAAGTTTTCTTTTCTTGG
>CAZKNK010000031.1:0-24712 GCA_964554195.1 uncultured Staphylococcus sp. | reverse complement strand
GCCTTAACTAACTTATAACTTAAAGTGACGTGATTTAAAACAAAACAATGGGGAATGACAAGTTGTTATATAAGAAAAATCAATATGAAACAGATTTCATTATTTTTCGTATTAGTATTGGCTATGGTATTTAATGCCAATGCATTGACTTATGAAGAAGCTTTTGATTCAATCAAGGCTATCCCTGAAATAAAAGGCATAAACGGGACTGAAGTATCCGGTTCAAATGACTTTACATCCATTGGTGTCACTGATGGAAAGCTTATACTCTGGAATGGGGAGACTTCCGGAAATACCGAAATTTACGGAAACAAACTTTATGCGATAATGAGCGAATTACCTGTATCTGAAATGATCCAGTGCAGAATGTATGGTAATTCGATTATGGCGATATACGCAAAACCCATATCGGAAGATCAAAATAGAATCATCATTCTGTCAGATTCCGCAGGAGCCGGATTTACCGGCGCACTGCTCGGCTACATAGACAATGCTGCATTAGACGCTCTTCGCTCCGCTATCATCGTGCCACGCGAAACCGGAGGCATGGCTATTTACTATAACGTGATGAATTTCTAACCAGAATCAGTGAAAGCTTTGACATTACAAGGGTAGCATCCCCATCAAACAAAAGAAAGCCGGATAGAGAAATTGCTTAACCGGACGCACCCGACATCTTATCCAGCCTTATAGTTGCGACTATAGACCCTCTGATGAGTGGTACAAAGTTAATAATTTCGCCGTGGTTTTACCAAATCATTGAGCGTGAGTAATGTATAACCGGATAAAAAGAGATCAAGTCAAAAAGAATGGCCGCTTCGCAGCGGCCATTCTTTTAAGAGATATAGATGTTTCTTGAATTTGAGTTGGTGTCTAAATTTGCAATATGTTTGTGGTAATGATTTTATATCTTGATGTTGCTTAAAGCAACTTTATATTTCCACGTCACAAAGATATAATGTTTCTGTTACATTTCCATTACAATTCCGACACAATTTTATTACTTTCTTGCGAATCCTTACATTTTAACACAAAATTAACATTTCTGACAAGACCTGTGAGCTTTGTACGCTTTATGGCATTGCGTCGGAAGATGGTAGAAAATTCCGTTTGCGTCATTTTGCAAAGCTGACCGAATGTAAGATTCAGAATATCCTGACGAGGGGTGAATTCCGGCAGAATCTCGTTGTTGACACCAACATTGTGAGGACATACTTCCTGACAGATGTCACATCCATATACAAAACCATGTAAGTCTGCTTCCGGCGGAATTGCATCACGGTTTTCTATTGTCAGAAAGGAGTTGCATCGACGGGCATCAACGGTTCCGTCGCTGCATATCGCCCCGCCGGGACAGGCTTGAATACAAGCCTTGCAGTCATCGCATCCGAGCCGGCACGGTTCGTCAGCCTTAATAGAGAGCGTGGTTAGGATTTCGGCAAGAAAAAACCGGGATCCTCTGCCCGGGACAATGAGCTGCGAATGTCGCCCGACGAACCCGACTCCGGCCATTACGGCCCAGTAGCGTTCCGGAAGAGGTGCCGTGTCGACACATACGCGGCAGTGGCAGTCAAAGCGACTTATCAATTCTTCAGCCACCTCCGACAGTCGAGCGCGAATGACATCATGGTAATCATCCCCTAAGGCATAGCCGGCCCATCGAGGCATACCGGCAGTAATCGGTGACGTCGGATAGGCAAAAGCTGCCACAATCACCGACTTCACACCCGGAAGCAATCCGGATGGCTCAACACGCAGGTCATGATACTTTTCAAGATAAGCCATCGAGGCATTTTTCCCCGATTCAATCCAGCGGTCAAAAACCGCCAGCTGCCCCGGCGAAACCGCGCCGGCACTCGCCACACCCCACACTGATGCCCCCGAACGAGTCATCAATGAATCAAGTATCGCCCTGTCACATCGGGATACGTTCAAACTCATAGCCCTGACTTTTGAGCCACTCTATTGCACGCGGAAGAGCATAACGCATATTGCGCGATGCCTTGATGGAATCATGAAACACGATTATGGACCCGTTTCTGGCATAACGCTTCACATTTTCAAGCACCTCCTCCGGTGTGAGGTGGCGTGAATAGTCCCGCGTGACCAGATCATACATCTCGATATTGAAATGATGCTTGATGCGGCGCGCCTGCTCCCAACGCATGATTCCATGAGGCGGACGAAACAGGACACTACCTATCAGCTCGTCAGCCTCCAGAATGTCACGGAAATAGCGGATTGAATCCTCCTTGAACCCCTGAAGGTGGTGCATGGTGTGATTACCCCATGAGTGACCACGACGTCGGATCTCATCAAGAAGTTCGGGATGACGACGCACATTATCGCCTACAAGGAAAAATGTGGCCTTGACGCCATAACGGTCAAGCGTGTCAAGAACCCAGGGGGTTTCCTCAGGTATAGGGCCGTCGTCAAAAGTCAGATATACCACCTTACGGCCCTTATGCTTGATGCGCCACACGGCCTCGGGAAAGAGTAACCGGTAGAGCAACGGAGGCTGTTCGATCAGCATGGCAGAATCAGAGCGAAGTTCCTTTTAGCCCAATCAGCGACCGCCCATCATAGCGGCAATGCGGTCAAAGTTCACACCCTTCTGCTCCATCTCGTTAATCTTAGCCTCTACATCCACGCCGGCATCCTGAAGATCCTGAAGAAGTGAAATAATGTAGTAAGCCTCGATGAAACGGTCGTTCTGAGTCAGGGTGGAATATTGCGCAGGTGACAGACTCTGATAGTAAAGCAGGTTACGGGTGTAACGTTCAAGCTCATTTTCGAGCAGTTCCACACCTTTAGCGGTCAATGCCTTGTCATTATTTACAAGACCGAGTCGCATATATAGCTGAGCCATCTGCTGAGGCACCTGAAGAGCGTATGGAACGGCTTTGGCAGGCAGCTTCTCCTCCATAAGCGTCAACACATTGAGCGCCTTAGCGTAACGGTCAGCCTTATAAGCCTCCAGCTGAGCGAATTCATCCGACGAAAGTTCTACAGAATCGGCTCTTTCGGCCACCACAGCCTCATTGACAAGTGCCGTGGCAAGGTTAAGCATATAAGAGCGGGTCGACATCACCATACGGCGCACCGTTTCGTCAAGATAAAGCTCCTTACCCTCATTCACCTTGTCCACTCCTCCCCAACGGAATTTCTCGGTCACATTTCGATAAGCCTTATCGGTGTTGACGGCCTGAATGTCACGGTCAGAGTTTTCGGGATGATAAATGGGTGTGACCTCGTAGGCCATACCTGTAGAAGCCAGATAAGGTTGCAGCCCGATATAATAGTCAGTTGGGACGGTAGACGCGAAGTAGACCGGACGGTTCCACCCGTTTTTAATTGATGTTGCAATCATGTCGAGCGAAAGCACCTGACTCAGCGTCACACCACCATGCCGACCGGCATCAAGGTCCTTAGTCAAGTCCGTGGAAATCATATTGGATGCATAAGGAGCATCAGCTTCAGAAATCCGGCCTGCCTTAACGGCAGCATTGACGTCGACGGGAATAAATACGTTAGGATACTTCATCATCGGCGCATTCCAGCGATTCTTGCTCGAAGCCGGATCATAGAGCTGCGCCAGCGAGAAATACACATTAGTGGACGCACTGTCAGCATTCTGATCAAAGTAGCTGAACTGCATCCGGTTGTAGCCATAGTCCTCCGGTTTTGCCTGAGTTTCAATAGCATCGGCCACGTATGAAGGATGCTTCACCTGATTGGCATACCAGTCAGTGGTGAGATATGATAGGTTTACAACCTTCACGTCCGGACGGTAGCCCTCCACCTCCTGGGCATACCAGAGGGGGAACGTGTCATTATCACCGTTTGTGAAGATTATACCGTTTTCATCTACTGAATCAAGGTAGTTCATACCGAAGTCCCGGGTGGTGTAACGTCCGGAACGATCATGGTCATCCCACGTCTGTGACACCATCTGGAGCGGGACAAAGAGTCCGACAAGACATGCCATCACGGCAGCGACAAGCGACACCTTGCGCTCGGGCGCGCTCATCTCGGGAGCAGGGCCATCAATCGACTCATCTGTTTTCTTCTTGACAGCCGAAAGCCGGCGGATTGCAGCCCACAGACCGGCCACACCCATGCCAACCCAGATGGCGAAGGCATAGAATGATCCGGCAAACGCATAGTCGCGCTCACGGGGTTGAGTGGGGGTCTGGTTGAGATATAGTACGATTGCAATTCCGGTCATGAAGAACAGGAAGAAAATCACCCAGAACTGCTCGATGCCTCGTTTGGAAGTGAACGCCTGCCACCCGAGTCCGATAATACCCATCAGCAACGGCAACATATAGAACACGTTATGTCCCTTATTGCCCTCACCGTCAGCATACGGCAGAAGCGACTGGTCACCCAGACGGGCATTGTCGATAAACGGAATTCCGGAAATCCAGTTGCCGTGGTTCACCTCTCCGTTACCCTGAATATCATTCTGACGACCGGCAAAGTTCCACATGAAGTATCGCCAGTACATGTGGTTTAGCTGATAAATCATGAAGAAGCGAAGATTCTCCGCCATAGTCGGCTTGATTTTGGTATCGGAGTAGGCGGTCAGCGGCTCCCCGTCGGTGTTGCGGTAGGGATAAACGGTGACAGGTTCACCGGTCATTCCTGTCCAGTCACGGTAAGCGGCTGCATGTGATCCGCTGTAGATTCGCGGAAACACCATGTCAAGTTCCGGATTCGTGACATAATCCTTACGGTGACCCGTAACGATATATTTATCAGGCTCACCGGCATCCGACTTCACCACCTTAGAGTATTCAGCCTTGCCCTCTTTATAAATAGGCGAGGTGTTCATATTGTTGTCAACCTCATAAACCACACCTGAATTCATGGTCTGACCGTAGAACAGCGGCCGATCACCATACTGCTCGCGGTTGAGATAGCTCGCAAGAGCAAACACATTGTCAGGCGCGTTCTGATTCATCGGAGGATTGGCCGACGAGCGAATCAGAAGCAGAGCGTATGATGAATAACCTATGAAAATAACAAAGATGCTCGTCACAACGAGATTGAGAATCCTCACCGGAAGCTTCGGGCTGTACTGCAACCAGCACACCATCACCGCTGTCACAATAAGCGGAATCCAAAGCGAGTCACCTATAAACGGAATACCCGACAGGAAGATGCAGAGACCCACCGAGATGCGAATGCGTACTGCACTCGTCTGCACATAAAGCTCGCGGATGGCCCATATAAAGCTTCCTACGGTAATCACAGCATAAATCAGCACACCTGAGTTATAGGGCAGATGCAGATCATTTACAGATATAAGCTCAAAAAACTGCGCCACCTCGATGAATCCGGGAACAAGTCCATAAAGAATCAGTCCGACCACTACGGCGGATAGGCCAAGAGTGAGAAGTGAGCCTTTAGCATCAGTTTTCTTGCTGAGCCGATAATAGATAACCAACCCAATGGCAGGGATGCAGAGCAGGTTAAGCAGATGGACGGCTATAGATATGCCTATCACATAGGCAATCAGAATCAGATACTTGTCACTGTGAGGGAGTGAGGCACGATTCTCCCACTTGAGAATGAGCCAGAACACGAGTGCCGTACAGAAAGATGAAAACGCATACACCTCTCCTTCCACGGCTGAGAACCAGAACGTGTCACTCCACGTGAAGGCGAGCGCTCCGCAAAGACCTGAGCCAAAAATCACGAGCATACGTGGCAGAGGTATCTCCGTGGCGTCATCGGCCACCGTCAGTCGACGCACCAAATGAGTGATGGTCCAGAACAGAAGCAAGATGGTGGCAGCCGACAGCAAACCTGACATAGCATTGACCATCAACGCCATGCGCGACACATCGCCACCGGCAAAATTGACAAAGAAACGGGCAGCAAGCATGAAAATAGGGTTGCCCGGTGGATGACCCACTTCGAGTTTTACACCCTGGGCAATGAATTCCGGGCAGTCCCAGAAGCTTGCCGTAGGTTCAAGAGTCAGCATATAGGTCACTGCCGCTACGAGGAAGCAGAACCAGCCAAGAGTGTTGTTGATAAGATTGTATTTCTTCATATTTTATCTGCAACTGTGCTTTCAAACCACAAAGTTAACACTTTTTCCTCAACAAAAACCTCTTACAGCTTAAAAAAGTCATCCGGGCCGCAGCGAGACGGTCCGGATGACGGATTAGTGTTTGAGTATGAACGGGAAATAATTATTCGCCGTAGATAGTGATGGTGGTGAAACGGATTTGACCGCGGGCGCCTGCACCATCAGTGCCGAGTACGGCATCATGACCTACAGTGAAGGTCACTTCCGAGCTATTGCCCTCCCACACAATCTGAGTATCACCCGCAGCCTGTGCAGGAGTGATAGCTCCGGTTGAGGGAGTGAAGGTGGTGTAACGGTTTTTGGCGTCAGATGAGAGGGTGATAATAATCTTGTTCATCTTCTTGCCCGAAATCGTAAGGGTGTTGTCTGCATAAAGGCGGATAGCGCTTGTTCCGGAGTGATAAGTAGGAACAGATGTGCCGGATGACTTATCAATGACAAATGTGTAGCCGCCGGAAGTGTTTGAGCCGGGAATGGTAAAACCGGAGAATACTGACGAGCCGAACACGGATTCCTCACCGGTGCCGGGAGTGACGGGATCAGAAGGACCTACGGGGTCATCACCGCCTGGAGTTGAAGTTCCTTCAGTTGTGACAAGCACATTTTTGAGTTCCCATGTACCGGCCTTAGTGGCTGTGGAGGTGTAATGGAATCCTATCTGAACATCCTTTCCGACAAATGCTGAAAGGTCGATTGACGATGTATTGGCGAAATCCCAGCTCATCGATGCAGGATAGTTCGGAATGGTAAGTGTGGTCCATGTTGTTGAACCGGCCTCACGGATAGCCACCGAAGTCTCAGTCTTTGCCTTGTCAAGCGACGAGAAGAAGTTGAGGGCCTGCTCAAACGACAGGAATGCCTTGTCGGTTCCCTTGAGTGAAATCACGGGCGAGATGAGCCATGCGTCAGCCGCATGATTTGTCTTATCGGAGTTGACATAAGCAGTAGCAATCATGTATTTGTAGCTCGAATCATGCTTCCACACATCAAATCCGGGCGAAGTAACTGTCTCGATGGTGAATTTACCGATTCCGGAAGCAAATGTTTCGGAGAAAATTGTACCGGAAGTCGTGGGGGTGTCGGGAATCTCAACGCCATCAATGGCAAAAGTTGAGGCGGCTCCGGTGTTTCCGGTGATACCGGAAGTGCCGAGATACTTGCCGAGATTTCCCTGAAGTTTGATCACCTTGCCATAGTTTTCGGGATGGTCGAGCAGATTGCCGTAGGTGCGGAGGGCAGAACCCTGCGGAAGAGCGAACACAAGACATTTGGTGAAGTCCTTCTCATCGGGATTGGCGGCAATCACCAGAGTGTTGTCAAGCGATACGTTAGCGGAGAATTCGATGTCAGCGTTAGAGCTTACGGTGCTTACACCGGGGGCAACGGCTCCGACGATGAAGCCGGTGGTCCATACGTCGTTGGCAGCCACGCCGGTATTAATCATGCTGATGGCTTCATCCACCGTATAGGGGATTTCGGCGCTACCGGGGTTCTTGGTTGGATCACCGAAGTTCATACATCCGTTGATGTCAATAAGGCTGAGCTGCCAATCGGTTCCATAATATGACAGAATACCCTGAACGTCACCCTGACCATCGGGCAAAGTCGTACCCCAGAAGTTTGAATATCCACTCGTGCGGACAATGATTGATGTTCCGTCAGCAAGGATAAGGTTGCGGTTTGTGGTCACTTTGGAACCTTCGGTGAATGTAACCTGTCCTCCTTCTTCGAAGTGGCAGTCGTTGAAGCGGACGAGCTGACTCTGGAGACGCTGAAGATTTTCGGGTGTTCCGGTAGCAAGGTCAGCTCCGGTCACGCTAAGCACCTTCACGGCATCCGGTTCGGGCATACCGTTGAGCTGAGCATGCTGCTCGAAGAACATTTTAGGCATGAAAGTAGCCTCCCAGCCATACTGCTCTGTGAAGTTGGGGAAACCGAGCTGCTGAAGGCCGTTATATTTGCCGATATACATATCCGTAAGGTCAAGTACAATCTCCTGACCTACGCGATAGGCTGTATAGAGCGAATTAGCGTTGATTGACATGGCCAGGGCAGCGGTTTCGTCCTGAATGACGAGGCTCTTGTAAATGTTGCCCGATGCATCCGAACTGATCACGCGGCCCGAAATAATGTAGTGACTGCCATCCTCGCGGGTCTCGATGGTCTTGATGTAATTGCGATCATCACTCCAGTATTTCGCCTTGATTTCAGCGATGGTTGTGTTAGGGGTCAGAGTGGCGACGGGAGCTACCTCCTTCGGATCGTCAAAGTCATCCTGACAGGCTGTCAGCGAAACAAACCCGAGGGCGAGCAGACCCATGTATTTGAATATATTTTTCATCATGTTTTCTGTAAAGGATTTGAAATATGATTATTCCGTCACCATCTCGTAAAGCACGGGATAAGTAAACGTGGGATATTTCTCAATGTCGCTCGGGGCGATGTTGGTGAATGTTCCCGACTTGACGGCATAGTAACCGGGGCAGAGAACGTTTGAGATCGACACATCGTCGCTGTTGCTGCATGCGATGGTCCAGTAGCTGCCCTCGGCAGGAGCGGAATAGAGCTGGAAGCTCGAGAAATTCTTACCGTCCATAGAAAGGTAGCGACCGTAAGTGTCGGTCATTGTATATCCCTTGTCGGTCTGGGTGATGACAATGGCATTTTCCACGGAGGTAGTGATTACGTCACCATCCACCGATGCAGGATTTGCCAGAGCGAGACGGCCATAAGACAGTGACTGTCCGATGACTGTGCCGACCTGATTGTCAACAGCAAGTACATATTTGTGTCCGGACACGATCTGACCGGTTTTGCGGAACTTGGCCTCACCGGTCACAGGGGTGTCGGGGATGTCAGGTTTCTGGTCGGCCTTAAAGCCGATCTTCACATTGTCGATGCGGTAGGTGCGCGATGCTCCGGAAGCGGGATCTATAGCGGTGTAGAGCCACGCAATGTATTTCACGCCGGTGAACTGCGAGAGGTCAATCTCACCTGAGAACAGATAGCCGGTCGACGAACCATTGGCGTTAGGTTCGGGTTTGGTGAACGTGAGTTCGGTCATTTCGGCTGTCTTGGGATCGTCTGAAGTCATCACATAGAGCTGAAGGTCTGAAACACCTCCATACTGAACATCAGTCTCGAAGCTCATTACTTTTTCAGTCATCTTGTCGAAATCCACGGCAGGAGTGATGAGCCATGAGCGGAAACCGTCAGAACCGGGGTTGCCCTTGTAGGCCGAGCCTTGTGCATAATGGTTGCCCTGATATTCGCTCACGAACCATGTGCGGTTACCCGACGTAGCCACAGTGGTCCATCCGGCGGGCAGGTCACCTGACTCAAAGTCAGCTGAAATCTGAGCGGCAGCATTACCGGGAACGGTGGGTGTTCCGGGGTCAGAGGGTTCGCCGGCAGGTTCAAATCCGATGCAGTCCGTGTCAGGATCGCTTATGACAAGCTGCCAATCAGAGCGGTAGTAACTGAGAATAGCTTTGACAGTACCGGTTCCGGTCGGGAGGGTGGTACCGGCAAAATTACATTTATTGCTTGTGTTAACCACCATACGGTTTCCGTCGGCGTCAGTGATGTAACGGGTCACATAACTGTTAGAGCTGTTGTCGCCGAAAGTAGCCTTGCCGGCGTCGACAAATGATACACCCTCAATGGTGACAAATCTTGACTGCCATGTCATGAACTCAGTTTCGTTTGACGAAGTGACTGCATTCATTTCAGGAATAGTGACAGTGTAATCGGTGATTTCGCGGGCATCAGGCAGACCGTTGACCTGAGCGCGTGATGACATGACATCCTTGTCCATACCACCGATACCACCGTTATAGTCGACGCCGATCATCAGCCAACCGTTGTAGGTGCCGATAAGGAGTCCGGTCACGTCGATGCGCACTTCCTGTCCATAGTGATATGTCTCATACAGGCCGCTGGCATATACTCGAACCGGGATTGCTGCGGTTTCGTCCTCAATTATGATACGCTGATAGACGTTGCCCGGTTGGTCATTTGAAACAACACGACCACCTATGATAATATGATCGCCACCCTCGGTCAGACCGATTTCGGTCATGTAGGAGCCTGTGCCTTGCCAGTACTGTTCCTTAAGATCAAGTATAGTGGTATTGACCTCGATATTGGCTTCGGGGACGATCACCGGCGGACGGTCAAAATCGTCGGAGCAGCTTACGGCAGCCGCTGATGCGACACCTGCTGCGAGCCATATAAAGAAATTTCTAAGTTTCATGTTTCGGAAATTGATTTTAAGCATGGATTATTAGAAGCGTACGCCTACATTGAAATAAATCTTGATTCCCTGAGCGTAGAAGTAGCGGTTAGGATACTTGTTGGCGTCGTAGTTGGTGTAGTCGAAACGTCCCTGCTGATAGCCGTAGGTCTGAATCTTGCGGTTGTTGAGGATATTGTCGACATTGAGGTTGAGGTTGAGCGAAACCTTGCGGTTGATGTAGATGACCTTACCGATTGAAGCGTTGAGGACAAATGCGTCGTTAAGCTTGTCCTGTGCGGCAAGTTCCTCCATCTTGTTTTCGAGGGTCTCCACGTCGGGATACTTCTGCCAGAGGTTAGGAAGGGCTTCGTGACGGATTGGCGAAAGATTCACATAAGCGTCATCCATCCATGAGGCGTTGATGTTGAAGAACCATGATTTGGGAGCAGCCCAGTCGATACCGATATTTACGGCAGTCTGGGGAGTACCGCCTACATAGAAATTCTTGAGGTAGACCACCTGCGCCGTATCAGGCATCATGCCGTTTTCATAAGAGCGGACACCGACGGGACGGTTCTTGTACTGATAACGGGCAAATGTTCCGGCAGCCGAGAGAGTCACGGAAGGAGTGATTTTGTAGGCCATACCGATTTCAACGCCTTTGTAGCGGCGATGAACACCCTTGAGGACGTAGTTCATGAATGTAGAATACTGGTCATCGTAGAAGGAGGTACGTTCAGTCATGTCATACATTTCTGTCCAGAAGCCGGTCACGCTACCGCGGAAACGGCGATAGTTCCATACATACGAGATGTCACCCGATAGGATGCGCTCGTTGGCAAGACCATCAATAGCTGTGTCCTTAATACGGGGCGAGATATAGGCATATTCAAAAAGCGGAGCGCGGGTCTCGTATTCGGCATGAGCCTGGAAGAAGTTTCGTCCGTCGAGCTTGTAGGTTGCCCCGACTTTGATTGCGGCATTGTCAAAACGATGGGTCACACCCTTGCCGTAGGAGTTTTCAGGAGCGCGACCGTTGCGCATCTTACCGTCACGGAAGAACTGTGTATAGCTCATCTTCAAGCCATAGTTTACGTCCCATTTGGGAAGAGTGATCATATTCTGGAGCCATGCGGTGGCCTGAACGGCGTTGATGTAATAATCATAGCCGAATGTGTCACCCTTACCCACCTTGCGGTTGGGGTCGTTGAGGTCATTCTGAAGCATATCGGGGTCGTTGGGGAAATCACGCTCCGAATACTGGTCGATGTCAAGCCAGTAAGCGCCGCCGAGCAGATCGCGCACGGTCTTATAATAATGTGCGCGGGTATAGTTGACAGATACTCCGGCCTGCATTGTCATATACTGGTTGAGACGGGTGTTGAGGGTCGAGTTGAAGATGAAATTAAACTGATTGCTGTGACGGTTCTCGAGGATATAGGTCGATGAGAGATTCTCGGGATTTGTTCCGCGTCCGTATAGCGAGTTCAGGTAGTTGGTCTGATATAACTGGTCCCAGTTAATCTGACGGAAGCTTTCGGTGTGCCACAGGTCGGTGTAGAGCTGATAGGCCTGCTCGTCATCCTTGAAATAGGAAGGAAGATAGCGGTAATAGTCCGGACGGGGATCAGCGGCATTGAACCAGTTGAGAGCCGATGTGGAGTAGTTGACAAACCGGGCTGCCACGGCTGTGTTGAGCGAAGTGTTTGAATCCTTCTTGTAAAGCCAGTTAAGCACAGCAGTCGGGTCAAATGTCTCAACGATTTTAGAAGAGCGCTTTTTACCGTCCTGCCATCCCCAGTTGGGGTTATAGAGATTGTTGTCGGCCAGATCGTATGCCTCCTCATAGGTGGCGGAGTTGGTGGCGCGCTGAGTGGGCGCACCCCAAAGAGTTAGGTTGAGAGAATGCTGATTGTTGATGCGCTTCTCAACTGCGAGGAAAATACCTCCCGAATTATAGAATGTACCGGGTACGATTCCTTCCTTGGCATATCGTCCGATGGCTGAGAGGGTCACTGCCCAACCATGCTTGTTAAGACCGGTTGAGTAGAGAGCCATAGCGCGGAACATGTAGTTGCTGTTGGTATAAGCCACCGAACCGTTAAAGCCGGGAGCATAGTCAGATGCGAAAGTGCGGATGTCGGTAGAACCGCCTATGTCGCCGAAGCTCCAGTAGGAAGCATCCAGACCGATGGCGTTTGTCTTGTTGCGGAAAGCGCGGTTCATACCTCCGAGTGTAGAGTAGTTAAAGCGACCGCGGGCAAGATCGTTGAAATTCACTCCATTGACAGAAACTGACTGATATTCCGAATCATAACCGCGCACTCGGAAGCGCATGGTGTTGAAATCGTAGGAGGCGGCATTGTAATAGATGTTGTCCGAAGCACCCGTAAGGGCGGTGATGGACTGCGCACCGCTCTCCTCATCTTCAAGGAGGTCCTGATCGTAGTACATATCGTTCTGATCCTCGTAGAACACCGAAGTGAGGTCTGAAGAAACCACAGGAATCTGACCGAGGTCGGCTACCAGACCCTTGGCTATTTCCACAGGGAGGGTCTTGTCGTTATAGCCGTAGGCCACCACAAGGAGATTGTCGGAACCTGCGGTGGCGGTGGTAATGGCGAAGTCGCCGGCAGGGCCGGTCATCACCACGATACTCTGATTCTCGAGCATGACACTGGCACCCACCACCGGCGCACCGGTATTGGAGTCGACCACAGTGCCTGCCACACCTGTTTTTTGAGCCAATGACGGGAGTGTGACCGTCAGCAGCATGAGCAGAAACAGTTTAAGTCTCATAAATAATGATTGGTTAAGTTATTGTTTTTACGAGTTGAAAAATCTGTGAGAAATTGCCGTAGCGAATATCACTTCACGATACCCCGACGGCGGAGATACTCGATCACCAGGGCTGCATTGTCGGCCATAGGGAGATCGGAAGAATTGATGGTCAGATGATAGGACGCGGCGTCACCCCATGTCTTGTCGGTGAAGAAGTTATAGTATTCCGCTCTCCACTTGTTGGTTTTCTCGGCAAGGATGCGGGCTTTTTCGGGATCAATAGCGTCATTACGCGAGGTGATGCGACGTATGCAGTCTTCAACGGGAGCATGGACAAACAGGTTGACACAGCGGGGATGGTCACGGAGAATATAGTCGGCGCTCCGGCCCACCACTACAAATGATTTCTTACGCGCGGTTGTGAGCAGGAAGTCACTCATGGCTTTGTAAAGGCCATCTTCGCCTATTGATGATGTGCCGGTGTAGTAGCATATCGGCGTACAACCCATGGCAAACGAAAAGATTCCGTGAAAAAAGGACGGAAACCGTTCATCTTTTTCCTCGAAGAACTGCGGATGAACTCCCGCAAGCTTAGCCGACTCCACGAGGAGTTCCTTGTCATAATAGTCAATACCGAGTTCGCGAGCCAGAATCATGCCTAACTCCCGGCCTCCGCTACCAAACTGACGGCCTATCGTGATGACGAAGTTATCGCCGTAGTCATCCGTATTTTTGGGGGATTGTCTGTCGTCCATTATCGGTGGAGAGATTACTGCTTACGCTGCTTGATGAGGAAAATTTCAGTGGGGAAGTGGTCGGAATATCCGTCAAGCCACACACCGCCGGAGTAAGTGCGGAGCGGATAGCCCTGACGGCTACCGTTTTTATCGCGGAGGAAGTCAAAATTATTGACCTGACACTTCCAGTAATGTAGCCCGGAGGTGTTCTGCTCCAGAAGCGAGCCTGACACGATGATCTGGTCAAATAGATTCCACCCTCCCTTGTAGGCAAGTGTTCCGATACCCTTGTCGAGAAGCTTCCACCAGGGATTGTAGAAGCCGTGGGGGCCGACCTTGCTTTCATCCTTTACGGCACCGAGTACTTTGGCACACGAGTTGTCCTGCGGGTCATCGTTAAGGTCGCCCATTATTATTACACCCTGATTGGGACGCAGGCTCCAGAGAGAATCGGCAATGTGTTTGCTCAGCGCGGCAGCCGCCTCGCGGAGATAGCTCGACTGCTCCTGTCCGCCCAGACGCGAAGGCCAGTGGTTTACAATGACGGAAACGGTATCCCCACCGAGAATACCGGTCACACACATCTGGTCACGTGTACGGAAATGCGGATTGGAAGGAATGGCGAGTGTGTGATTAGTCACGTCAAGCACACGAAAAAAACGGGGATTGTAGAGCAGTCCAACATCCACACCGCGGCGGTCAGGCGAATCGTGGTGAACAACCTGTAGCATCCATTTCTTAATCGCAGGGGCTTTCACAAGGTCGTCAAGCACCGATTTGTTTTCTATTTCCGACACTCCGAGGATAGCGGGACCGAAAGGTGTGGTCTTGGTGGTCATGTTGGATATACACTCGGCCAGTTTGTTGATTTTGCTCCAATACTTCTGGCCGTTCCACTGGCGCGCACCATTAGGCGAAAACTCCAGGTCGTAGCTTCCGTTACTGTTGATCGTGTCAAAAAGGTTCTCAAGATTGTAAAAACCAACACCGAACACCATAAACTGCTGTTTCTGATTCTGTTGCGCCACAACTCCGAAAGCTGTCAGGACACACAGCAAAGCAGCTGTCAAGAATTTTTTCATGCTATCTGATTATTTATTTAGAATTGCGGTTCAAATTTAATCAAAAAATTTGTAACATTTAGCAATCGACTGTTAAAAAATTGCGGGTGAAAAACGGTGTCAGTGTCTGATTTTGATTCGGCAGACCCGCGTGATGTTTGATTTATTGGAATAAATGTTTAACTTTGTAGCATGAAAACAGTTCTAAAACATCCCGCACGTCACATCCTCCTTCTGATAGCAGCCATGTTCTGCTGCGTCAGCCTCACTTCATGTGACGACAACGATTACTACGGCAACCCGATAGTAGGCCGGTGGCAGCTAATCGCCCCCACCAACGTGGACTACAACGAATATGTGTTTTACAGCAACGGCTCCGGACGCTATTATGTGTCAGATGTCTGGGGCGAGGACTTCTATTACTTTACCTGGGAAACATACGGTGACCGCCTTAACGTCTACTTTGACAATGGCGAGACATGGTATTTCGGATGGACCGTACAGGGCTATAACCTGTATCTCTATCCCGACGCTTCACCCATACCGCTCGTTTACCAATATTACTGACCAGACTGACGATGGACACCGAAGCAACCCCTAAGGAGAACCTCACACCGAGAACCGACTCCAAGTGGACCGAGATAGAACACCTGCCGGAATGGGATGAGGAATTCTATCACGTATATACGGCCAAAAAATATGGCAAGTGGCTGATGCTAAAGACTCTCCGTCCCGAATACAAGGATGTGTCCGAGTATCGTGAGATGATTGAGAAAGAATTTGAAGTACGTTATAATCTGGCTCATCCCCACATCATCATGATCAATGACTTTGAGGAGGTGCCGGGACTGGGAATGTGTATAATTACCGATGACGTTTACGGCGACTCGCTCGCCAAACTCATTGACACCCGAAAGGTGACTCCGGAACATATCGAAAAACTGCGTCACCAACTCGTCGACGCGATGGATTATATCCAGCACAATCACCTGATACATCACCCCATCACTCCAGGACGTATCATCTTCACCGAAACAATCGGCAATCTGAAACTGATTGACGTGGGATTTGACCAAAAGTCACATCTTTCGGCAGCCGCCGCATCTGACGACATAAAGAATTACGGCGAAGTACTTCTCGCCGCCATTGATGCTCTTCCCGAGGAGGAACAGCAGCAGTTTGCCGATCTCCGCGACATTGCTCGCCGATGCACCCGCGAGGACGGCTCCCGGGGATTCCGAGACATCGCGTCGCTCCGGCTTGCGCTTGCCGAACGCCGGTCAAACCGGATTTATCTCGCCATAATCATATTTCTGCTCGCCATGATAGGGCTGCTGCTGTGGTTTAACTCATCGGAGCGGCCTCTACCTCCCGCCGAAAACCAAATTGAGAATGTAAGATGAAAGAAAAAATACAGGTATTTCCCGTCCGCCCCGTCAAATCAGAAATCCGACGCTACGTCAAGTGGGGCATAAGTCTATATGATGACAACGACTGCTACGTCCCGCCGTTGGTGTTCGATGAGGTGAACACGCTTCTTCCCGATAAGAATCCGGCCTTTGAGGTATGTGATGCACAGTCGTTTATGGCCTATCGAGGTGTAGAACCGGTAGGCCGAATCACCGCCATAATCAATAAGGTGGTCAATGACCGGACAGGCAAACGTGAGGCCCGGTTCGGATTCGTTGACTTCATCGATGACAATGAAGTTGTTGATGCACTCTTTGCGGCTGCCGAAAGCTGGGCGCGTGAACGCGGCATGAACGAGATGATAGGTCCGATGGGATTCACCGACATGGACCATGAGGGAATGCTCACTTACGGATTTGATCAGGTAGGAACCATGGCCACGATCTATAACTATCCCTACTATCCCGTGCAGATGGAAAGAATGGGCTACAAAGTGGACACTTCATGGGTGGAATTCCGCATCAAGATGCCCGAATCGATTCCAGAAAAAATGGAACGCATTTCCAAAATCGTGATGAAAAAATATGAACTCCGGCTGCTGAAATTCAGCTCGGTGTCAAAACTCAAACAGCAGTATGGCAAAGAACTGTTTGAACTCATCAACGAGGCCTACGACAATCTTTACGGCTACTCCCCTCTCACCCCGGCGCAGATTGACTACTACATCAACATGTATCTCGACTTCATCCGTCTTGAATATGTCAGTGTGGTGGTGGATAAGAATGACCGCCTCGTGGGTGTGGGCATCACCATGCCTTCACTGTCCGAAGCCCTTATCAAATCACGCGGTAAACTGTTTCCGACCGGCTGGTTCCACTTGCTGAAGGCACTGAAAGGCCATAACGACGTGATTGACCTGCTGCTCATAGCCGTACGCACAGAGTATCTAAGCAAGGGAGTGAACGCGCTATTTTTCTATGACCTCATCCCGATTTTCAACAAAAACGGCATAAAATTTGCAGAGAGCAACCTCGAACTCGAGGAGAACACCAATGTTCAGGCCCAGTGGGAATACTTTGAACATAAGCTCCACCGCCGACGCAGTGCATTCCGCAAAAGCATCAAGTGACATGATTCAGACAAACAAAGCCGGCGCACTCTTTGATCTTGACGGAGTGCTGATTGACACCGAAGGACAATATTCAATTTTTTGGGCGGAAACGGGCCGACGCTACAACGTGGGTGGTCCGACATTCGCCAATGACATCAAGGGGACAAACCTCGCCCTGATTCTCGATAAATTTCCGACCGAAATCCGCTCAGAGGTCAAGGATGCAATCCATAATTATGAATATGAAATGGATTATCCCCTCTTTGACGGGGCATTGAAACTACTTGAAGCTCTGCGCGATGCCGGAATCCCGATAGCGATAGTGACAAGCAGTGACAACGTCAAGATGGAGCTGCTTTACAAGCGTCATCCCGAGTTGCGTTCACACGTCAGTGCAGTCATCACCGGCGATCAGGTGACACACTCCAAACCTGACCCTGAGGGCTACCTGAAAGGAGCTGCTGCAATAAAACGCGACATCCGTGACTGTTACGTGTTTGAGGACTCACTTCAGGGGCTTGAAGCGGGACGACGTTCAGGAGCCAAAGTGATCGGACTGGCAACCACAAACCCGCGCTCCAAAGTGGAACCGCTCGCTGACATGACGGTGGATCACATATCCGAACTTACAGTCGAACTCATTATGCAAATCAGCTGACTCTCAACCGTCAACGGATTCTGAACATATAGCCGAGCGTGATTTCGACGGACATTCCGCGTGAAGCCGAGAAATAGTCACGCTTTGATGAAGGGAAAATGTTTCCCAACCCGTAATAGTAGCGCCCCTCGATCATGATCGAGTTGCGCTTTTTTATGATAAGCTCACATCCCACACCGGCCGAAATGCCATAATCGAATCGCGACGAAATCTCCATGTCAAGCTGCTCGTTGGTGCGGTAACCCCGCGGAAAATCGGGAATCGCAGCAATGTTGCGGTAATCAAAATCCGCCTTTATTCTGTCAGAGAGCATATATCCGAATTCCGGTCCGAGATTTACAAAAAACCTGGCCTTGCGCGAGCCGAAGTAAATGTGGGTGAGGAGCGGCACCTGAATATAAGTCAGCCGGCGTTCATAGTTGAACAGAGGATTCTTCTCTTCAAAATTTTCCTTCCAGCCACGCTGCTCAATGTTAATTTCACCAATGAGACCGAAGTGATTCTCCTCGGTGTAGCGCGCCGTGATTCCAAACATATATCCGTTGACAAAACTCTGCTCCACGCTTGGCGAGAATGACATCCTCGACATGGTCATGCCACCCTTCACACCCATGGCGAAGTCAGGCGAGTACTCACGCTGAGCCTCAGCCGACAAAACTCCGATGAGCGCAAAAATCAAGATAAGCAGTCGGCTTCGCATCAGAGAGATATTTTTTCAGTTGAACCGCTCGGGCGGTAATTGATAAAGCTCAGGGCATTGTTGACCCAACCGCCACCTTCCGAACGGGTAAAATTGAAATCATTCTGAATTCCGCCATATTGCAGCGAATCAGGTGATCCGTCGGTCAGCAAAAGTCGGATGATATAGATACCGGAGTCAAAACCGAGCAGCCCCTGACGTGGAGCTACATTCTCCATCTCATTGCCATACCATCGCTTGAAACGACGGTCAAATTCGTTGTTACGGTGACTCGATTCGTCTACCGTGAAGCGAGAATAGACCAACGTGTTGAGTGCATGCATGTTCTGAAGCGTCTCGCCCTTGAATGTGGTCCACTCAGGGAACCCGAACACACGGATACCCGGTGTGACCTTGCTTTCGCGCCATGAAGCTATGCCGGGTAGCATTTTGTTAAGTTCGGTCTGCTTTCCGGTGACCGGAATAAACATATAGTTACCCATCGGATCAAGATCTGCCAGATCTGCCGGAGTGAGCTTGCCGTCAAACTCTATAATTACAGGTGTTACACCCTTTGCAGCCAGCCGACCGTCAAGCGCCGCCATAAATTCCGTTTTGTCAGGGGCCGCGCCTTTCCGACGAATCACCACCGGAGTATCATTGCCGAGAAGTGTCACGAATGCCGAAGCAGCCTTGTCATACATAGCCGCACTTGGAATATTGGCCTGCATCATCACCGGATTTTTCTGATATGAATCATCCTTGACATTAAACGTGTTGAACACCATCACGTCATTAGCCTTACCCCAGTTCCCGATTGCCATAAGTTCGGGAGCATTGTCGGGAGCTATGACTATGTCCATATCCCTGAGCATGGGGTCCGAGAGAATCACCCTGACAGAATCCAACGACCCCGCACTGTCGTAGGCACGTATGTTGATAGTCTTGCCGGAGCGGCGGAGCGAGTCGGCAGCGAGGAGAAATCCCTTGTAAAACTCCGTATAGCGCTGTGCTTGACGTGACACAGGATCCTGACGGAGCATAAACGGGAGAATAAGCGCTATGTTAATATCCTCGTCAATTTCTTCATCCTCGGCGGGGATTTCCTCGGCAGGAATTGCAGGAATCTCAGCAAGTTCGGGTGATTCCGGCGCGGAAGCCGGTGTTTCCGGTACGGCAACCGGCTTGTCAGCGTCAGCCTTCTCGGGAATGGTCAACACCTGCCCTTTGCGCAGAATGCTGACATCAGGATTGGCAGCTTCAAGTTCGGCCACGCTCACGCCGTGATCACGGGCAATGGAGTAGAACGTTTCCTTCTCCTTCACCACATATCCTCTGCCGGCACTGACCGATGGAGCATCTGCGGGAACTGCCGTCATGATTTCGGGAACAGTTATGACATCGCCGGCCTGAAGTCCGCGCTTCAGTTGCGGATTCATCTCGAGCAACTGCTGCTCAGTGATGCCAAACCGCTTTGCCAATCCGAAAAGAGTTTCGCCGTTGCGCACGGTATAGGTATCTCCTACCGGACCCTCCTGCTTGCGTGGGGGATGCATCTTTGACGGAACGCTCTCGTATGGGAAATAAAGTTTCGCACCGGCCTTAAGGCCCTCAGCAACCGAGGGGTTAAACCGGATTATATCCTCTTTTGAAATCTGTAACTTATGTTGGAGGGAGTAGACCGTCTCCTTAGGAGCAACTATGTAATAATAGTATATCCGACCGTCAATCTCCTCGACAGGAAGCATGGACACCTGCGCAAAAACAGCCGTGGCCGCGGCAAATGCCGCCACGGTAGCCGCTACACGTTTGATAAAAGTCTTTATCATGTAAGGTCAACTGGTTATGATTCGGCAAAGTTACCGTTTTTTCCTCAACTATGCAACAATCCCGCGCTGATAAGATTACGCGCCGCCTTGCAGGCTGCCGTATGCAAACGGACAGCAGGTGCTACCGACGGATCTGCCACACTGTCAACTGTGGAATATACCGAATGAAACACCGGCCCGACGTCGTCGGCATCCCTCACCATGCCGCCTATTACAACAACCGGAATACCCTTTTCGCGCCCGAAGTCAGCCAAAGTTCCGGTAACCTTGCCCATGAGCGACTGACGGTCCACACATCCCTCGCCTGTAACTATCAAGCTGAGTGGCAATGAGTCAATTCCGGCAAGTTCAAACAGATAGCGTGCGCCATAGCGGGGCGCAAATACCGACGCCAGAGCAGAAGCAAGTCCGCCTCCGGCTCCCGTAAACGGTCCTATCTTCACATGAGCCACCTCCGCCCAACGCTTCAGTGCGAGGCGCAACTCCGGTTCACGGCCCGGTTGAAGCCCCTTCTGCGGAGCAAAAGTCATGGCCGACGGTTCACCGGGAGCTGCAAGGAGCGGAACGTTGACGTCACACAGGAAAACAATCTCAGGCAATGAAATCATGTTCTTAAGATTCACCCGCTCCACACTGAGCAGAATTTCAGGTGTGATGTCGGCTATGATTTCATGTCCGGAAGTGTCAAAAAAACTTGCTCCGAGAGCTGCTATCATTCCTGCTCCGCCATCGGAAGTCGACGTTCCTCCTACACCTATATAGATACGTTCAGGAGAATACTTATTAATAATGTGGCGGAGGAGTCGACCGAGCGGTGCCGATGATGCCGACATCGTGTCGGGCCGACGGGTGAGAAGGGTCAGGCTCAACACCGTAGCAGCGTCAACGGCGGCAACCCGACCGTCAGCGCTAACAAAAAATTCCGCCGTGATTTCATCGCCGGCCGCGGAGTGCGCTCCGACGGTAATACGATTCAGGTCAAGCAGGTCCGCCAGTATTTCCGCAGTACCCTCACCTCCATCGGCAGCCGGAAGGGTCATAATCGCATCCGTCACGCCTGCATCACGGAAAGATGACGCTATAACCGACGTGGCCTCACGGGCTGTTAGCGTCCCCTTGAATTTATCAGATGAAATGAGTATCATAGTCTCAAAATTAGGCATAATGGGGCTTAATTGTATGTCGTAATTTGACCGGCGTCGTTTTTTAACTTTATTTAACCATCAAAATAATATATCGTAAAAAATACAATAACCCCATCACACATGCTCGTAACTCACCTGATTATAAACAGTTAAGACCAAACACACCAATATTGTACTAACTACACTAACACTAACCCCTATCCTTATCCTGTCATTATCCACGGAAACACTCCCTGACAGGTTTTTAAACATGCCGAATAGTTTGGCATTTACGAAAATAACTTTTAAATTTGCCATTGTCAACTTTAAACCGGCTGCAAAGACCGGACAATGAAACCCAACTTTTTTACAACCTAAAAGACAAACCATGAATACCACCCCTCTCGCCAACAATCATATTTCCGTCGACATCGTCATGATGGGATTTGACGGGAATGCACTCAAAGTAGTGCTTGTGAAGCGTTCGGGTGAGGACGAGGAGGGGCTTTTCAACGACATGAAGCTCCCCGGAAGCCTGATATATAAAGATGAGGACCTTGATCAGGCTGCATCGAGAGTGCTGACCGAGCTGACCGGACTGCGTGACATACGCCTGACTCAATTCAAAGCCTTCGGTTCGCGCAACCGCACAAGCAATCCGCGCGACGTGGTGTGGCTTGAGCGCGCACAGCAAGCCCGCGTCGAGAGTATCGTCACCGTTGCCTACTTCGCCGTGGTGAAACTTGACAAAGCCATAGGCAAGCTTCCGGCCAACGAGACCGTAGTATGGCTCGATGTGGAACATCTCCCTACCCTCGCCTTTGACCACAACCTGATTATAGCCGACGCTTTGACTGCCGTGCGCCGCGAGGCTGAATACAACCGCAGCTTCATCTTTGACCTACTGCCAAAGAAATTCACGGCTTCGCAACTGAGGCGGCTCTACGAGATACTCCACAACCGCAAGCTTGACGTCAGAAACTTCCACAAGAAAATGCTTCAGATGCCCTACGTCATGCCACTCGACGAATATGAGCAGGGAGTGTCACACCGTGCGGCCCGATTCTATAAATTTGACCGTAAGGCCTACAATTCAATCAGATAAATCAATTATCAACTTAATAAAAACTTTCACCGGAATATGTATCTACTCGGATATGACATAGGAAGCTCGTCGGTTAAGGCAAGCCTCGTCGATGCCGTCAGCGGCAAAACAGTCGCATCAGACTTCTACCCCAAAACCGAAGCTGAAATCATGGCTCAGAAGCCCGGATGGGCCGAACAGCACCCCTCGCAGTGGTGGGACAGCCTCCGCCACGCCACAGAATCCATCCTCGCGAAGAGCAAAGTGAATCCGGCTGACATCAAGGCCATCGGCATTTCATATCAGATGCACGGTCTGGTGCTGATTGACAAGGACCGCAACGTGATTCGTCCCGCAATTATATGGTGCGACAGCCGCGGTGTGCCATTCGGTCAGAAAGCATTCGACGAATTAGGCCACGAAAAATGCCTGTCAACCCTGCTCAACTCTCCGGGCAACTTCACCGCTACAAAACTCCGTTGGGTAAAGGAAAATGAGCCGGAACTCTTTGACAAAATCGACAAGATTCTTCTGCCCGGTGACTACATAGCGATGAAACTCACCGACAAGGTCAGCACAACCCTCTCCGGACTTTCCGAGCAGATGGTGTGGGACTTCAAGGAGGGATGTGTGGCCGACTTCCTGCTTGACTACCTCGGCTTCAGCTCATCGCTCCTCCCTGAAATTGTGCCTACATTCAGTATCCAGGGCGAACTCACAGCCGCAGCCGCAGCCGAACTCGGACTCAAGGAAGGCATCCCCGTCAGCTATCGCGCCGGTGACCAACCCAACAATGCCCTTTCGCTCAACGTATTCAATCCTGGCGAAATCGCTTCGACTGCCGGAACATCGGGCGTGGTCTACGGTATCAACGGCGAGGTGCGTTATGACGCCGAGAGCCGTGTCAACAACTTCGCCCACGTCAACCACACCAACGACCTCACCCGTCTGGGCGTGATGGCCTGCATCAGCGGAACCGGAATCCTCAACTCATGGATCAAACGCAACGTGGCACCCGAAGGAATATCCTACGCTGAGATGAACGATCTGGCCGCACTCGCCCCCATCGGAAGCGCCGGACTCACCATCCTCCCGTTCGGCAACGGCGCGGAGCGTGTTTTGGGCAACCGCGAGATCGGATGCTCCATCAACGGAATCAACTTCATCATCCACAACCGCTCCCACATAATCCGTGCCGCTCAGGAAGGAATCGTGTTCTCATTCATGTATGGAATGGAAATCATGAAATCACTCGGAATGGACATCCGCAAGATCCATGCCGGCCACGCCAACATGTTCCTCAGCCCGATATTCCGCCAGACACTCGCCGGAGTCAGCGGCGCCACAATCGAGCTTTATGACACCGACGGCTCCGTGGGTGCGGCAAAAGGCGCCGGCATCGGTGCCGGTATCTACCGCGACACGGCTCAGGCCTTCGAGTCACTTGAGAAAATTGAGGTCATCGAACCCGTCGAGGCCGACCGCACCGCTTATCTCGAAGCCTATGCCCGCTGGAAACAATGTCTGGAAGCACAGCTCAAAGCATGAACAACATCAATACTTACATATTATAACCATAATCATTTAAACCAAAACTACAATGGCAGTTAAAGAGTATTTTCCCGGTATAGGAAAAATCAAGTTTGAAGGCAAGGACAGCAAGAATCCCTTAGCCTACCGTTACTATGACGCTGAAAAAATGATCCTCGGCAAGCCCATGAAAGAGTGGCTCAAGTTTGCTATGGCCTGGTGGCACACTCTCTGCGCTGAAGGCGGTGACCAGTTCGGCGGACCTACAAAGAAATTCCCCTGGAACGAAGGCACCGACCCCGTTGAAATCGCTAAGCAGAAAGCCGACGCCGGCTTCGAGTTCATGGAAAAGATGGGCATCGAATACT
>CAZKNK010000030.1:0-24835 GCA_964554195.1 uncultured Staphylococcus sp. | reverse complement strand
GCGCCGACTACTACATCAAGAAGACCAAGGACATGCTCACCATTCCGCCGGCCCTCGACGTTGCAGGTGAAAATGCAGCCGTATGGCTCAACACCGGTGACATGAAGAACACCGGTTGGGAAGTGACCGTGGCTTACAACAGCCCTGTCTACGGTGATTTCTCATGGAACGGTTCGGTTAACCTCTCACAGTACAAGAACAAGCTCATCACCCTCAACTCTCGTCAGAAATTCATTGGAGGTGACCAGCGCCTTATTCCCGGTCAGCCTATGGGTGTCTACTACGGATATGTGTGCGACGGAATCTTCCAGACTCCCGAGCAGGTTGCCAACCACGCCGCACAGCAGGGTGCCGCTCCCGGTCGTCTCATCTACCGTGACCTTGACGGCAACGGTGTGATCGACGACAATGACCGCTGCATCATCGGCGACCCCAATCCGGACCTCTCTATGGGTATCAATCTTGCTTTCCACTACAAAGCATTCTCACTCGATATGTTCTTCGCCGGCGACTTCGGATTCGACATCCAGAACCACATGAAGCGTCAGCTCTACTCGATGAACTACGGTAATATCGCCACCAACCGCAGCGCTGACATTCTCAACGCATGGAGCATCGACAATCCCGGCTCTGATATTCCGGCCCTGTCGCTGACCGACGATAACAATGAGGCCCGCTTCTCATCCTACTATGTGGAAAATGGCTCTTACATGAAGATGAAATACCTCAAGCTCACCTACACAATGCCCAAGAACATTGTCAGCAAGATCGGTGCTTCCAACGTGAACTTCTACGGTCAGGTTGAGAACGTGTTCACCCTCACAAAGTACACCGGCCTTGATCCCGAAATCCTCCCGGGCGAATACGGCGCACACATTGACAACGGTGCATATCCCCGTCCTCGCACATTCACTATCGGTGTTAACCTTCAATTTTAAGACATTACTGACATGAAAGCTATTAAATCAATCATACGCAACACTCTCTGTGTCGCTGCCGTAGCGTCGATGGTTGCAATGACAACATCGTGCGAGGACCTGCTCGACACTAAACCGCAGGGTTCATTCACCAACTCACAGATTGGTGATGACGAGGCTACCGAACTCATGACGGCTGCCTATGCCACCCTCCTTTGCCACTATTTCGGCAACAACGAGTCATTTGCCGGCCCGATCACCAACTGGATCTTCGACGTCCGCTCCGATGATGCCCTCAAGGGTGGCGACGGTGTGACGATGGAGGGATACATCCATCAGCTCGAAATCGGAAACGTGCAGAGCGACAATGATGTGGCAAATTTCAAGTGGCGTAATAACTATTACTCCGTCAGCCGATGCAACACTGCTATCAAGGGAATCAGCGACGCTGATGCGATATCCGACGAAAACAAGGCTGCGTTTATTGCTGAAATGAAGACTCTTCGCGCCTACTATTACTTCGATATGCTGCGAATCTTCCAGAAATTCCCTTATTTTGATGAGACGGTGGCTGACCCGAGCGGATGTCGTGCCGATCAGTACACACGCGAGCAGATTGTCGACTTCATCAAGAATGACCTCCGCGAGAGCTATAAAGCCCTTCCAAAGACTCAGACTGAACCCGGTCGCTTCAACAAATATGTGGCAGCTGCCCTGATGGCTCGTGTATGTCTGTTTACTTCTGACTGGAAAGAGGCCGAGGAATATGCCGGCTATGTTATTGACAGCAAGCAGTACAAGCTTTATGACAACTTCCTGGATATGTCAAAGCCTGAATTCAACAACAGCTATGAATCAGTGCTTGCCGTTCAGTTCTCATCGGCCAACTCACCTGACCAGTTCAACTTCTGCAACTGTTTGAACTGCACATGGTCAGAAGGCAACCTCTATGGTAACGGTGACGATTTCTATCTTGCATCGCAGAATCTTGTCAACGCATTCCGCACCGATGCTCAGGGGCTTCCTTACCTCGACGGTTCATTCAACAGCGAGAATGTGGATAAGGCTGACTATGAAGGCAACGTCGATCCCCGTCTTGATTTCACACTCGGTCGTATCGGAATGCCATGGCGTTCACATGAATATAACGACAAGTGGTGCCGCAACCTTGAACTCTACGGACAGTATTCCGGCAAGAAACCCTATCCTGCACCCGAATCGCCCTACGTTAAGCCCGGTATCGTACCCTGGGGAGCTTCTTCACTCAACTTCATTCTCATCCGTTATGCCGACGTTATGCTGATGAAGGCCGAGGCTCTTATCGAGCAGAACAAGAATCTTGACGAAGCCCGTACACTTATCAATGACATCCGCCGCAAGGCTCAGCGTTCGGTTGATCCTTCATACCAACCTGTAGACTGCAACCCGATGGTGGCTAACTACGCCGTAAGCGAATATCCCGCTACCGGATGGAATCAGGACTATGCCCGTAGGGCTGTGCGCATGGAGCGCCGCATCGAGCTTGCTATGGAAGGTCTGAGATGGTTTGACCTTGTAAGATGGGGTAATGTGGTCGACACAATGAACAAGTATTACGCTTCCGAAGTGAAGGTCCACAGCTATTATCAGGGAGCCAACCTCTCGGAGTCGGAGATTTATTTCCCCATTCCTGTAAATCAGGTCGACAATGCCGACGGTCTGTATAACTAAATCGAAACCAAAAACTAAAACGAGATGAAAACATTTAATTCATATATTGCAGGTCTTTTCGCGCTTATAATGTGCGGTTTCCTGAGTGCCTGCTCTGATTTTGACCCGAAAGGTATGCCTGACGTACCCGAACTGGCCACCGTCACCAATCTTGAGGCTACGGTGACAGGTCACAACATCCTGCTCACATGGAATCTTCCGCAGACCGGCGCCATTGAAGCCGTCCGTGTGATTCCTAACGGAAACAATGATGCTGCCGTGACACTTGAGGGTGCAAAGACTGAGTACACCATTGTCGGTCATCCGATGGGTGTGGAGGATTTCTATACCGTTAAGGTGGTATATGAGGGCGGATACATGTCTGAGGGCGTTTCGGTAGCTACAACGCTTCCTGTCGAGAATCTCCCCGGAGTCACCAATCTCAAGTCATCGGTTTCGGGTCGCACCGTTACCCTGACATGGACTCTCCCTGCCACCGACGGTATCACCGGAGTAAGGATTTACCGCGACGGCGAATCCGAAGCCGCAACTGTGATTGAAGGCCGTGTCACTTCATTTGAAATGAAGGGTCAGCCGATGGATCAGGAGATGGTATATTCTGTTGAGGTCATTTACGATACTTACTATGCTTCCGAGGCATCTGCCGTCAAGGTTAAGGTTCCCTACATCACTCCCAAGATGTGTTACCTCCTCACCGCGGCTTCCTATACCGCACTTCCCGACGATGACGAGCGCGCCGCAGCTGCCTGGTTTGCCACTCAGGAGAATGCAGAGTTCATTCAGCCTGCTGATATTGCCGGACTTGACGCTGACGTTTATCCCGTTATCTGGATTGAGATTGACCGTGTTGGTCTGGCTTTGGGCTGGGAAAATCTTCCTTCGGAAATCACCAATCCCGCTACCATTGACGCTCTGAAGGCTTATTCAGCCAATGGCGGTAGCCTGTATCTCGCCAACATGGCAACTCAGCTCACCGTTCCTCTGGGATTCGTTCCTGACAATATGGCTCCCACTGTCTATGGAAACGGTGATGGCGGCACAGGTGAGGACGTATGGGTCATCAACCCCTATCTTGGCTGGGACTTCCGCGATGGAGCTGATCAGGGCTTCTATGACCGCACCGCTCACGCCATATTCAAGGATCTCGTCCTCGAGGATCCCAACGGCTATGGCTACAACACTCTGCCGCTCATCGGCCCGGGTCAGCGTGAGGATCACAACTGCATGTGGGACTGCAACATCTATGGACGTGGCAACCAGCGTGATGTCATCAAGAATTTCGAAGTTACCACCAATTCTCTTGTCCTCGCAACATGGGGCCATGTACGCGACCACTGCGTGGCCGGTCTGGTGGAATTCTACTCAAATTCACAGCACGGACGCTGCATAGCCAACGGTCTGGCTGCTTATGAATGGAATCAGAATTCCGGTGCAAACATCTATCAGCACAATGTCGAGCAGTTGACAAAAAATATCCTCGACTATCTCAAATAAAATCGGCTGAAAGCCGTTATACTTAAGGATATGCCGTGAGGAAGATCATACGGATTGCTTCCCACGGCATATTTTTAAATATGATTAACCTTAATCAGAAACACAAATTAGATTTAAGATTTAATGTCAGCAATTTTTAAGCATTTTATTCTTTCCGGCCTTGCTGTTGCGACTCTGACAGCCGAAGCCCGCGAGGTGGCCCGCTTCACCATGGAAAACGATGGCGGTAAAACCACAGAAATCATTTCGGGAAAGAAATTTGACATAAAGGGTTCCCGCTCAGCTGAAGCCCTTCCCGGTGCCAATGGCGATGCTCTCCGTTTTGACGGTTTTTCCACATACGTTGATGCCACAGTAGGTGATCTGATTCCTGCTGGTTCAAAAAAATTCACCGCTTCGGTTTGGTTTGCCATGGAAACTTATCCCATTGTTGAGATTGATGTCAACACCTCCACAATGGTTGCTATCGCATCATGTCTTGATGATACGGCGAAATCAGGTTTCGGATTTTTTGTTGGTTTCGACGGACAGTATTCTTTCAAAACCTACGTAGGCGGTTGGCCTCTTGAAATGAAGGTGACCACCCCGCTGTCCAGATATGAGTGGATTAATCTGACGGCTGTGGTCGATGGAGAGGCCCGGACAGCAACACTGTATAACAACGGTATGCCGGTGGCCACATCTAAAGCTAACGGAACTCTGCTTGTCAGCAATTCGGCTATGCGTATCGGCCGGAGTTTCGATGAGCGGTTTGTCGGACCGTTCTGCCTCACTTCATTCAACGGTTTGATTGATGACATCACGGTCTATGACGAGGCTCTGACCGAAGCAGCCGTGAAGGCTCTGACCCCTGACAATGCGGCTGATCTTTCGATTCCGTCGTCGCGCTTCGCCGACGATCCCATGCGACCTGCATTCCACGGAATGCCCGGAGCCAACTGGACCAACGAGACCCACGGAATGGTTTATTACAACAATCGCTATCATCTCTTTTTCCAGAAAAACGCCAACGGTCCTTACATGGCCCGTCTGCACTGGGGTCATCTCTCAAGCGAAAATCTTTATGACTGGCGCGAGGAAAAAATTGCCATCGCCCCCGGCAGCTATTTTGATATCAAGGGGTGCTGGTCAGGCTGTGTGTTTACTGACCCGGCCATCACAGGTGGAAAGCCGTCGATACTCTACACGGGTGTGGACTATGTTAAGGCTGTCATTGCCCGTGCAAATCCGGCTGATGATGACTTGATTGAATGGAACAAGGATTCCGCTCCGATTATCAACGGACGTCCGAGCGGTCTGTCGGATGATTTCCGCGATCCGTATTTCTTCCGAAACGGCGACGAGGCTTATGTGATTGTCGGTTCAAGCAAGGGCAATGTCGGGACAACTACTCTCCACGCCTATAATCCGACCACCAAGACTTGGAGCAACGATGGACGCACATTCTTCTCAGGCACTAATGCTGCATCATGTGGAACTTTCTGGGAAATGCCCAATATCACGGAAATTGACGGAAAGTGGCTCTTTACAGTCACTCCGCAGAACACATCTAAGGGCGTTGCCTCCCTCTACTGGACCGGCTCAATCAATGCCGACGGAACTTTCAATCCTGTCAAATCCACCCCTACTTCCATCGAGCTGCCCGGTATGGCACGTGACGGTTATGGCCTTCTGTCGCCCACCGTCACCCGTAACGACGGTAAAACCATCGCCATCGGTATCGTACCTGACAAACTCCCTTCCCAGTCAAACTACTCTCTTGGTTATGCCCATACTTACTCGCTCCCGAGAGAATGGACCATTGACGCCGACGGAAACCTGTGGCAGAAGCCTTTTGCCGGTCTGACGGAGTTGCGCGGCAAGAATCCGTTTGGTAAAAATGATTTCACGCTCAACGGTTCAATGACGCTTGACGGGGTGTCGGGCCGACAGGTTGAACTTGTAGGTGAATTTGAAGTTGTATCCGGGAAAACCGGTTTCACAATCCTCGACGATGGTGCAAACTCCGTTAAGGTGTTTTTTGACGGTTCAACTAATGAATTTGTGGTTGATGCCCGTGGTGTTGAGCGTCTGATCAATGACGCAGGAGTGTTTGACGGATTATATCGGAGCAATCTTCCCGTTCAGTTGGCCAAAGGTCAGACCGTTAAAATTCATCTCTTCTTTGACCATTCGGTCCTTGATGTGTTTATCAATGACCGTTGGGCCACTTCGGTCCGTATCTTCGCAAATGCTCGTTCAGGTGAGGCTGTGACGGTGTTTGCCGATTCACCTGCCAATGTCAAGTCAGTTTCTGCATGGAATCTTGATGCAACCGGACAGGGAGCCGGTATTGACCCTGTGTTTGGTGATAACGACGGTTTCGAGGTTTTTTCTGACGGCGATATGCTCGTATATGACAATGCTCAGGTAGGAGCAGTTATTTCGGTCTACAATGTCGCCGGCATGAAGGTGGCTGAACATCATGTCACATCCCCTTCCGGTTCATTTTCAACCGATGCCAAGGGGCTTAACATAGTGGTTTTGCAGACGGCTTCGACACAGCGGGTCAGGAAAGTGATGCTCTGACTGCCGCCGGTCATTCCGTTACAATTCTCTTGACAATAGCGTCGAGGGGGGAGGCGATTACATTGCCAACCTCCCCGACGTTTTTCATTGCATGGCGTAGCTGCGGTCCGAAGCCGGCGGCTATCGAGCCGACAAAGTGACAGGTGACCGGTTTCTTGCCGATGAGGGGGATGATGTTGTAGCTGACAAAGCGCTCCATCTGTGAGTTGACTATTGCGGCGATGAATGGGTCGGCGATGTTTTCAGCCATGAAGGGCGCGAATGATCCGAGCCAGGCGTTAGGTCGTTCGCCACGATATGTATGTTCTATCACGGAATCGGGTGTGATACTATAGTTGCTTTCGAGGAGATTGCGGAGGTGAGTGGGGATGCGCCCCGCCATGTATTCACCCATCAGTTCGCGTCCCAGTGCGGCACCACTACCCCAGTCACCGAGAATATAGCCTGCGCTGCGGATGCGGTTAATTACTTTTCCGTCGGATGTCCGGCAGGAGTTTGATCCTGTGCCGAGAATTGATACTATGGCTTCACCGTGGGGAGCTACGGCCTGAATGGCAGCTTCTATGTCGCTCCCGACTGTGATGTCAGTGCAGTCGGTGAGAGAGTTGAGCGCATGGATCACCCGCTCGGTAGCAACTCCGGGTAGACATCCGGCTCCATAAAACCTGATTTCAGCCGCATCCTTCAGGTGTGTGGCTGCCGGTGCAAGATGTCGGGCTATATCTTCGGTTCCGGTGGCCGAGGCATTGAAACCCTCGGTGCGGAACCGGTCAACTTTCATATCGCTGATTACAGCCCAGTCAGCCGACGTGCTTCCGCAGTCGGCAATTATTATCTTCTTTTCCATGCCGCAAATTTAACATATTTCCGGACAAAAAACAATCGCCGCAATCCGGTTGGGGATGCGGCGACGTAAATAAGGTTTTTTGTTTTGTGTCTGAAGCAGACAGTCGGATTACTTGGTTTCCTTGAGTACTGAAATGGCTGCTTCGTAGTCAGGTTCGTTGGTGATTTCCTCAACAAGCTGCTGATAAATTACACGGCGGTTTTCGTCGAGAACTATCACGGCGCGGGCAAGGAGTCCGGCTAAAGGACCATCCACGAGCTGAACGCCATATTTCTGTGCGAAGAGGGGTGAGCGGAATGCCGATGCGGGAATCACGTCCTTGATGCCCTCAAGAGTGCAGAAGCGGGTCATGGCGAATGGGAGGTCCATTGACACGCAGATCACTACGGTGTTGTCAAGACCGGCGGCTTCCTCATTAAACTTGCGGACTGAGCGGGCGCATACTTCCGTGTCAAGACTCGGGAAAATGTTAAGGACTACACGCTTGCCGGCAAAGTCATCACACTTGACCTCTTTCAGGTCAACGCCGGTGAGATGAAAACAGGGCGCAACTTCGCCCACAATCGGAAGGGTGCCGTAGGTGTGACACGGCTGCTGGAGAAAATAAACTGTCTGCATATCGGATATTTTTTGTTTTTTGATTTCAGTTGAGTAATGCCA
The DNA here is from genome assembly GCA_964554195.1 of uncultured Staphylococcus sp. Taxonomy (GTDB): domain Bacteria; phylum Bacteroidota; class Bacteroidia; order Bacteroidales; family Muribaculaceae; genus Duncaniella. The sequence continues at coordinate 16,639 of CAZKNK010000030.1, read as the reverse complement.
TTTCCTGTAAAACAACGTCGGCAAGCTCATTGTTGAATCCGATAATAACTTTTTTTACCATTCCGCTCCGGTCAACCGTCATAACCACCGGCATGGCTGAAATTCCGCAGTCTCTGGCCAGGTTTTTGGCCCCCGTGAGAATTTGTTCTCCGGGACGGAGTTCCGGGATGATTTCCTCAATTTCATCAGCATTGTTGCCCGGGAAGGCCCAGATGACCATAGCCTGATAGGGCAGACCTTCCACTCCTTTGCGCACAGCTTCTGCTGTCCGGTCGCTGAATCCGGTGTCGGGTTCAAGAAATGCTATTACGGTGGGTGATGGTAGCGGGTCGGTGTGCGCGCGTGTAAACCGAGTGCCGTCAGTGCGCCGGAGAGAGAAAGCGGGTAGCTGAGTTCCGGGCATGTTCTCGATCCGGAAGTTGCTCTGGCGATATTTTCCGAAGTAGTCGGGAAATGCTTCGATAAGTTTTTCCTCTGTCAGGATGGGGCAGTCAGGCTCGGGAGCAAATGTGTAGTCAGCCAATATGCTTTGCTCCGTGATTGAGCCTGGATTGCTCTCGGTGTCGATGCGGAGGGGGAGCATTGTGGTAGCGTCGAAGATATAGGTCCTCTCCATCGCGGTCATGCCGGAGATGACACGTTCCATTTTCAGTCTGACAGCATCGCGTCCGTTATATGAAATATTCTGTGGTTTGCTATATATATATGTGGAGTCGGCGAGTGTGGCTTTGAGTTCGCGGGCCATGAATGCCGGGAGCAGTTCAGTAAACTGGGCGCGTGTCTGGATTCCATCCTTTCCTCCATCAAGCAGAAAAGGAATTGAGTCCCATGTGAGGTGATATTCCTGAAGTCGCTGGTCACGGAAGCGGTAGTGATGGCCGTCAAAGTAGGCCGAGAATCCCTCGCTGACTCCCGACGGAGTAGGAAGGCTCCATCGTATCACATAGTCACAGGGCGATAGCCGATCGGCCACGGGGGGAGTGTAGGCTGTGGCATTTATGGTATAGATTATGTCATCATCGTTTTGTGGCAGGGTGACACTATATCTGATTGTAGCATTGACGCACTCAGTGGCGGCGAGTCGGTCAGCAATCTCGCTCACGGTCTGTGAGGCCGCCGTCAATCCGGATAATATCAGAACGGTGAGAATCAGCCGGTTTTTCATCATTAATCCTTTTTATCAGGGTTTTCGGTAATGACTTCAGTGATGGTTTCATGCACGGTGACACGTCCGTCGGTAAAATCACATTCCTCTTTCAGTTCACGGGTGAAATTATCGTCCATCTTAAGTTTTATCTGGTCGAATCCCTGACCATATACTCCGTTCACGTTGGCCTGCGTGATGAAGGCATCGGGGTCAATGGCTTTTATGATGCGGAAGATGGTGATTGATTCTATTTTACGGCAAACCACAAGCAGAATTTTGACATCCTGTTTTGTGTACCAACCCATTCCTGAAATGACGGTGCAGCCGCGGCGGGCATGATTATTGATGGCCGTGGCTATCTGTTCCCAATGTTTTGAGAAGATGGTGAACTGCACGGCCTGACGGTTGGTGTTAATGATGAGGTCAATGACGTAGGTGGCAAGAAACAGGAATATGAAACCGAACACCACTGACTCAATCTGATGGAAAAGCAGATATGACGACGAGATGATGAAGAAGTCGACATAAAGCATGGTGCGTCCCACGGTGACGTTGGTGCGTTTCGATACCATTGCTGCAACGATATCGGTGCCTCCCGTGCTTCCGTTGTGGGTGAAAATTAACCCCATGCCGAGGCCACAGATAAACGAGCCGATGAATATGTTGATCAGAGGTTGATCAGGTAGGAAAGGCTCGGTGAAGAGCCGGGGGAAAACTGACAGGAAAATCGTGATCCATACCACACCGAATATGGTGCGGTAAACGAAGTCGCGCCCCACAAGCTTCCATGCAAGCACCAGAAGCACTAAATTTATTCCAAACTGCGCCAAACCGATAGCATAGGGGAATCCGGTGATAAAATAGATGATGGACCCGATACCGGTAATGCCACCCACAACCACATTCTCAGGCAGTATGAACGCTGAGAAACCTAAGGCATAGAGCAACGTTCCGAGAATGATCATTAGATAGTCTCTGGCATTAAACCACAGCGCTTTTCGAGTGATAGGTTTCATTGTTATCTGAATTGATTTGTTCATCAAAATTACAAACCGACGGCCAATAAGCCAAATCTTTTGTCAGGAAAACACAAAAAACTTCATCTGACACCTGAATCCGACCGAAAATTCAGCAAAACGATTTGTTAAAGAATCTTATTTGTTGGAATTTCAAAAGAAAAGTTGTAACTTTGCGGAGTTTTTTCAACCAAACTATTGTGGGAAAGTTTACTGAATTCAGATTGCCGCTCAAAACCTTGCAGGAAGGGACTCACGAATTTGAGTACCATCTCGGCAAGCAGTTTTTTGTGAATATGGAGAGCGCGGACATTCATGACGCTGACCTGACAGTGAAGCTCACCGTGACCTACAAGCATGATCTCTACACGCTTGACTTCCTCATCACGGGAACCGTCACTCTTATATGTGACCGCTGTCTTGATGACCTCGTGATGCCCGTTGAGTCTACATATCATGTAGCCGTCAAATATGGTGATGACTATAATGACGAAACCGACGAGTTGCTTGTTATCCCTCACGGTGACAACTATCTCAACGTGTCCTATATGATATATGACACCGTATCGCTCGCCATACCCATCAAGCATGTCCATCCGCTCGGCAAGTGCAACCGCGCCATGAGCGCCCTGCTCCGCAAGCACCGCGCCCGCAAGGAAGGTGACGAGGACACCGAGCTTGAGGATCAGCTCATAGACGAGATGGAGACCATGGATTCAGAGCCTGCTCCCGAACCGGAGACAGATCCACGTTGGAACGAACTCAAGAAATTAACAGATAACAATTAATATAATAAATAGAAAAATAAAATGGCACATCCTAAACGAAAACAGTCAAAGACTCGCACAGCTAAGCGCCGTACACATGACAAGGCAATCGCTCCTACACTTGCTGTTTGCCCCAACTGTGGTGCATGGCACATCTATCACACCGTATGTGGTGAATGTGGCTTCTACCGCGGACGTATCGTAATCGAAAAGGCAGCTGCTGTCTAATCTTATAGACAGTCACGGACGGGCGTGTTGCTCATGTCTGCTCCTATGAAGTGTGCTGTCTGAAACTTTTCTTATCGCATGACAATCTTCCGCAATAGCCGTCTCACCGGTCATTGGGGAAGTTTGTCGTTGTTACAATCCCCGTTTTAACTATGCTTAATGCTAAGATTTCCGGTGTGGCCGCATACGCCCCCGATGATATTCTCGACAACGAGATGCTCTCAAAGATGGTGGACACCAACGACGAATGGATCACCACCCGCGTAGGCATCAAGGAACGCCGAATCCTCAAGGAACCCGGCAAAGGTTCTTCTTTTCTCGGCATCAAGGCCGTAGAGCGTCTGCTTGAGCAGACCGGCACAAAACCCGAAGAGGTTGATCTGCTTATCTGCGCCACTTCAAACCCTGACTACCGTTTCCCGTCGACCGGTTCTGTCATTGCCCACAATCTTGGACTGAAAAACGCTTATGCCTATGACATTCAGGCTGCATGTGCCGGTTTCCTCGTGGCTCTCGAGGATGGTGCGGCTTACGTGCGCTCAGGCATGAAGAAGAAAGTTGTCGTTGTGGCTGCTGAAAAGATGTCGTCGATGGTCAACTATAATGACCGTGCCACCTGCCCGCTGTTCGGCGATGGTGCGGGAGCCATGCTTCTTGAACCTACCGAGAAAAATGTCGGCATAATTGATGCCGTATTCCACATTGACGGTGAAGGTCTTGAACACCTCGTCATGCCTGCCGGCGGCTCGGTGCTTCCCGCTTCGCATGAAACCGTTGATGCTGCTCAGCACTTCGTTGTTCAGGATGGACGCAATGTCTATAAAAATGCAGTGACCGACATGCTCGAATCATCAATGGAAGTTGTTTCACGCAACAATCTCTCTATGGAGGATGTTGACTGGTTCGTACCTCATCAGGCCAATCTCCGCATTATCGAGGCCGTTGCTTCACGTGCAGGTATCGACAATGCTAAGGTGCTTGTAAACATAGAGCATTATGGAAACACTTCGGCTGCTTCGATTCCTCTCTGTATCGACGAATACAAGTCAAAGATTAAGAAAGGCGATAAGTTGATTCTCACTGCTTTCGGTGCCGGATTCACATGGGGTGCCATGTATGTGATCTGGGACATCTGATTCTCTTTCACATCTTACTATCCGGATTACAGGAAAAAATTTTACTTGAATAGCATCCTTTTGGGTGCTATTCTTGTTATATAAGGTAGAATAATCAAAACTAACGAATAAAAACTTAAAAATTATGGAACATAAAGCCGGATTTGTCAATATAGTAGGTAACCCGAATGTAGGAAAGTCAACGCTCATGAATGATCTCGTGGGCGAACGTATCAGTATTATAACCTCAAAGGCACAGACCACCCGTCATCGTATTATGGGAATTGTCAATACACCTGACTATCAGATTGTTTTTTCTGATACTCCCGGTGTGCTTTCGCCTAAATACAAACTTCAGGAGAGTATGCTTGCCTTCAGTGAAGGCGCTCTCGTCGATGCCGACATTCTTCTTTATGTAACCGACGTGGTTGAGGATCCGACTAAAAATGCCGAATTCGTGGCAAAGGTTGCGGCGGAGAAAATCCCCGTTCTGCTTGTCATCAACAAGATTGACCTTGTCAAGGAGCAGAGCGAACTTGAAGCGATTGTGGATAAATGGAAAACGATGCTCCCCAATGCCGAAGTTTTCCCGGTTTCCGCTATAGAGCATTTCAATGTGGTTAATCTTATGACACGAATCGTAGAACTCCTCCCGGTATCTGCTCCTTACTTCGGGAAGGATGCATTGACCGACAAACCGGCCCGATTCTTCGTGACGGAGATTATACGTGAAAAGATACTTCTCCAATATGACAAGGAAATTCCGTATTCCGTCGAGGTAATAGTGGAGAAGTTTGAGGAAAAAGAAAAATCCATTCACATCATGGCTGTCATTTATGTTGAACGTGACAGCCAGAAGGGCATCATAATCGGACACCAGGGTGCCAAGATCAAAAAGGTGGGCATGGAAGCCCGAAAGGACATCGAGAAATTCTTCGGAAAGAGCGTTTTCCTCGAACTCTTTGTAAAAGTTGAACCTAACTGGCGAAACCGTGAAAATAAGCTTAAATCATTCGGCTACATCGAATGATTTCCCCCACTCCGATAAACGAACTGCTAATCGCATAAGGAATAACCGCAGGAGGCCGTGTCAATCAGCAATGACACAGCCTCCTGTTCTATTTCGCATATTATGTTAATCCGCTTGTCGAACCATAAGTTAAGCGCCATCCTTTCCGGTTGATGAATCTGCATCAATGAAAAGGGTGGCGCTTTAGTCAATATAGATCAGTTGCCGAATGTCAGGGTGGTGAAAAATCTCACCGGACCGGCTGATGAGGGCATTGTGTTGTAGCTGAGAGTTATATATCCTCCGGAACCGAACCATGTTGCACTAAGCACACCTCCTGTTGTGCCGTTGCTAACGGGAAGTCCGTAGGTAGCTGTCAGAGCATTGAATACGGCATTGTAGCGGGTCATGTCATAGAACGGAGTGGAATAGTAGAACGCTGATCCAGTAAGCGCACCCGCAGGGGAATAGAAGAGCGCTCCGTCATTCCATACATAGTTCATCACACGCGGATCGCGGAGATAAACGGTGTTGTCGGCATATCCGTCGATGGTGAATCCGTTTGACATCAGATAATTGACCGATATATTCAGGCTTGCTCCTAACGTTAGTCCGAGAAATCCGCCTAATGTAGGCATTCCAGGACGGGGACGCCATCCAACCGGAGGAATGGGGCGCGGGATTGGACGCATGGACACCGGACGGTAAGGTCGAACAGGTGGTGGAGTCGGACGCCAGTTATTGCCCGGACGGTGACCGGGGTTCACCACAGGAGGATTCGGCCTGTTGTGACCCGGATTCCAGTTTCCGGGGTGAGATGCACCCGGACGGTTGCCAACGTTATTATTGCCGGAATTGCCCGGACGATGACTGTTATTATTGCTCCCCGGACGATTGTTGCCCGGACGCATGGTGGGATTATTGCCGCCCGTAGCCGGACGTGAAGTGGTCGGTCTTTCACCTCCCGGGCGAGCGCCGGGGCGGTCAGCCATCATTGAAGCCGGAGCTATCAGTATGGCTGTCGCTGCGATGAATGCCGTTAGTTTCAGTTGTCTTTTCATTTTTCCGAAGTTTAAGTTGAAACCGTTTATTATATTAGAACACTCCGGATGGGTGAAGTTTAACAGCTGAAGTGTTAAATATTCCTTATTTCACGCTCTTATCTTGATTTATGAGCCGGCTGAAGTATGAAGGGGAGGGGCGATTTCAACACGATTTTAGTATCAGATTTCACGCGATTAAGTTGTTCGGCTGCTTCAGCGGCTGTGGAGCATGATGCGGATATGACATAGTAGAGCGGTTCGCGAGTGTTGACTATCATTGCTTCGTAACCCTGTTCAATCAGACGCTGCCGCATGGCCTTGGCATTGAAAATTTGCTTGAACTGACCGACAACCACATTGTAGCGTTCCACATTTTCGCGCGATGAGCCTCCACCGTCGGGATAGCCGATATACTCGGTGCGGATGTCAAGAGTATCTGTTCCGACGGCAAGCTGCGACACTCGGGCTGAGTTTCGTATGCGGGCATAAATGGTGGAGTCCACGCCCGATGCATCTTCGCGGTGACTCACGGCGGTTTCGTAGGCTGAACGATAGTTTTGTTCGGTGGTTTTGCATGCAGTCAGTCCGGTAAGGATCACGATGACAGCTATGACAAGTTTTTTCATTTTATTCGAGGTTTAGCTAATTCTATAACATCAAGGTCTGAAATATTTCCTTCATCGAGCGTAAGCCTGACGAGGGTTCTCACTTTCTGCCAGCCATGATAGCCGGCAGCTCCCGGATTGACATGGAGCAATCCGAGTTCCGGATCCGGCATCACTTTGAGAATGTGGGAGTGGCCGGCCACATATAACTTAACGTCCTGAGAACGGAGAAGGTTTTTCATCCCGGGAGAGTAACGGCCCGGGTATCCCCCGATGTGGGTTATCAGAACCTTCATACCTTCAATGGTGAATGTCAGCAATTCAGGACATAAGCGGGCCACATCGCCATGGTCAATGTTGCCGCTGACGGCCCTGACCGGTGCGATCTCCTCCAGACGGCGGATGATTGAAATGTCGCCTATATCACCGGCATGCCATATTTCATCACAGTCTTTGAAGTGAGCTGTGTAGCGGTCGTCCCAGCATGAATGGGTGTCAGATAGAATTCCGATGCGTTTCATCAGTTTTCAAGAATGAAAATCTGACGTGGTGCGAAGGTCATCTCCTCTTTGATGGTGACATCGCGTCCCGTCAGCATGTCACGGCGGACAGAACCGTAAGGCAGAATTTCAAGTGTTCGCTCCATTGTGGTGGTGACGGGTGTGTCGTTACCATTCATCATCACGGTCACTTCACGGTCACCGAGGCGGCGCTGATAAACGTAGATTCCGTTTTCGGGCATGAAGTGCTTGAGTGAGCCTCGGGCAATCACATCGTTTCCGCGTCGCCATTTAAGGAGCTTCGACAGGAAGTCAAAGGCTTCGTTTTGAATCGGAGTGCGTCCTTGACGGGTGAACGCATTGACGGTGTCGCCCGGAAAACCGCCGGGCATGTCGAGCCTGACAAATCCGTCGCCTTTTTCTTTTGACCCGTTCATGAGTATTTCGGTTCCATAATAAATCTGCGGGATTCCGCGTGATGTCAGCAGAAATGTCATTGCCTGTTTCCACCATCCGAGCGAGTCAGGCTGCTCAAGGAGGAAGCGGTCAGTGTCATGATTGTCAAGGAACGTAAGGATTTTAGACGGGTCCGGAAAGAGGTAGTCAAGAGCGAGATGGTCATAGATCTCATTCAGTCCTGATAGCCGGTCGGTCTGACCGCTGAATGCGTCGCGGGCTTTGATTGACAGAACGAAGTCCATCACCGTAGGCAGACGTGGGTCGCCGTCGGGATTCACCTTAGAGCCGCGCTGCCAGTAGGCTTCGCCACCCTCGTTTCCATACCAACATTCACCGACAATGTTGAAATTGGGATATTCACGTTCTACGGCGTCAATCCACGAAGCCATGCCCTTGAAGTCGGCGTAGGGGTATGTGTCCATGCGGATTCCGTCAATTCCTGATGATTCAATCCACCAGATTGAGTTCTGAATCAGATATTTCATGAGGTGAGGATTCCGCTGGTTCAGATCCGGCATTGACTTGACAAACCATCCGTCGACTGTACGGCTCAGGTCATAGTCGCTCACGTAGGGGTCATGGAGAGTAGACAGTCTGAAATTTGTCTGCACGAATGAGTCAGGAAAGTTGTACCAGTCATGTGTCGGGCGGTCCTTGAACCATACGTGATTACTTCCGGAATGATTGAAAATCATATCCATCACCACTTTCAGTCCGTGGTTATGGGCGTTGCTGACAAAGTCGTTCCACTGCTTGTTTGTCCCGAAGCGAGGGTCAATATTATAGTAGTCAGTTGTGGCATAACCATGATAGGAGCCGCCGGGCATATCGTTTGTAAGAACCGGATTCACCCAAATAGCCGTCACTCCGAGAGAGTCGATGTAGTCAAGATGGCTGTTCATGCCTGCAATGTTTCCGCCATGTCGGGCGTTTGGCTTGTCGCGGTTATCAGGTGCTATGTGTTGCAGACCGCGGTTTCTGACGTCGGGAGCGGCGCGGTCGGTCTGCGCGAAGCGGTCAGGCATGATGAGATAGAGTACATCAGATGCATCAAATCCTCCATGTGATTTCATTCCGTCGCGGCGGCTGAGCAGTTCATAGCTGACGGTTCGGTCTTTGCCGTTGTCGCTGAATTTCAGCTCCAATTTTCCCGGATTCGCTTTATGGCTCACAGTGATATAAAGCAGTAGATAGTTCGGACTCTCGAGACGCACAACCGAGTCAAGTGAAACACCGGGATACTGTAGAGTCACGTCGGCTTTGCCGATCTCCGGACCATATACCATCAGCTGTAGTGAACTGTCATTCATTCCGGTCCACCAGTAAGGGGGTTCGATTCGGTCAATTCTCGGTGTTGCCATCAGATTAAATGAGATGATTAGGATTCCTAAAAAGGTAAGAATTGTTTTCTTCATGGTTTATGAATTAGTCGGATATATTCAAGACATGCGCCACCGTCGTCAGTCAGGGCGGGGAGCGGTCGATGCACGAGCCGCAATTCGTTTTTCCCGGCATTGAGGTGGATAACAGGGGAGTTGGTGAACCCTGACCGCTCGGCCATAATGAAGGTGGCTGTACGCTCGCCGTTGACAAACAGGTCGGTAAGCAGGGTTTCGTTTACAATCGGGCGCCAGTAAGCGAGGTCAATGAAGTATTCACCCGGATTGTCAACTGTGACAACAGCTGTAAGTGATGTGTTGAGCGAGCGGTTCATTTCGAGGTGTTCCGGTTGCCGACCGCTCCGTCGGCGCCTTCGTTCCGGGCGTTTGCGCGGCTCATACGGTATGGCTGTATGTGAAATCAATATACTGTCACCATCCGGAATTATGAGTATTTCAGGCGATGGAAGTGATGAGATTCCTTCACGGTCAAAAGCAGTGGCGGTAATTACTGTGAATCTGCCCGGAGATTCCAACGTAAAACTCTTTTCAGTTGTAGTTTCGATGACGATTCCGTTTTCGTATATTGCTTTTGTGATACCGTCAGGTGTACTTTTGAAGGTAATGTTGTTGTCGGTCCGGGAGAAATAGTTTGGCACGGCAACATATTCATTTTTATCCGTGAAATTGAGCGGTTTGTCAGCAAGTTCATTGTTGGCCATTGTGATCACAATTTTGTGATTACCTGTTAGGTGAGCCGGAATCGCGTTTGATGCCGCTTGCTCGCCATCAATCTCAAAACGGACCATTCGGTTGCCGGTGCCGTTGACTGTGATGTCAAGCGTCATGTCACGGTATTCAATTCCTTTGAGCAGATGACTGCCTGGCATCACTGCGGGTATAATGGGTTGCACGTTCATTCCGCTCACGGTAGGCGAGAGTCCGAATAGTATTCCGATGACAGAATTAAGAGCCGGAGCGCAGAGGGATGTCGGTGCGGATAGCGGAATCTGTGAATATGATCGTGCGACAGATGATGCAAGGCTGAAGAGGATGGCATTTCTGTTTCCGGCTTTGCGGGCCGCAACACCCCAGAGTGACTGAAGTTCGGCAGGGAATTCGGCTGTATAATCAGTTGGATACCTTGTGGGAATTCCTTCAGGAAGCATTGGTGTGGACGCAATGATGGATGAGGCCATTTCCTTTGTTGCAACGTCATGAATTATAGCGAGTGCCTGACCGTAGTTGTCATAGTCATCAACACGCACAGGATAAAAGTTACCCACCAGACAGCTGCCGTAGCGACCCTGCTCCGGAATCCATAGCCGGTCATTTATGGTTGAAACAAGTGAGGCTGCAATGCCGCTATAACGACGTGCGTCGTCCGTCTGCCCGCATATTTCGGCTATTTCAGCAAGTGCAGCATAGGCACGGGCATGAACCACATTGGTCCGGAGTGAGTAAAGTGCTGGATTGTAGGCCGAAAGAGATTCCGGTTTGTCGCTGTCAAGCAGGCCGGCAAAGAGTCCGATGGTCGGATTGTAGGCCACTTCATAGTCACGTTCCAGAATTATTTGGCCGGTAGACATAATCAGTTTCGGCAGGTCGGGATCACCGGTTGCGAGTGCAACAAGTCGGGCTGCATCTATCCAGCAGGCGTTACTTCGGGTCAGAGGCCAATAATTTCCTGTTACCAGGCAATGATCGGCAGTGGAGCGTATCAGAGCCACGGCTTGCTCCTGATCGGTGTAAGCTATCAGTGGAGCCACGGTGGCCACGAAATCAATCGGGTAATTCCACGTGTCTGACAGTGTGAGTGAGCCTGTGATTCCGTCGTTGAAAAAATAATCAAGGGAGTAAGTTCCGGAAAAATAGCCCGGATTAAGTGTCGAGTCAGCCGGTGGACAGTTGATAACAACCTTATCTGCCGTGATGCGGCTACCGGTGACTGACCAGTTGCCGGAACTCCATATTACGTCGGCTGAGGTGTCGGTCGTAGACTTGTTTCGGCATGAGATTGAAACGAATGCCGTGACAAGAATCATAAGGAAAGCCACCGGTCGAATGATTGAGTTCATGATGCCGATGTCTTGTTCTTGTCAGTCAGGTATATGTTCATGCAGCAGTTACGGCAGTCGAAGTCAAGCCGCAGGTCGATTCCGGGAGATCTGAGAAACATGGGCGATGGATAGCGCGCTGCTCCTTTGGTCTTGAGGCATGCTCCGAGTTCGCGGCGCAGACAGTAACGGGTGGTCATCACATGAATATCGCCCGGCATAACAGGTGATGTTTCCAGTGCGGGGGCTATGGATGTTGCGCCGTGGTCGGCATAGAATTTTTCAGCAAGCCGGTTGGCCACGTTGCTGTGCATTGTGATGATTTCCGTCGGGAGTTTTGCAGCATGATTTTCCGGCCGGCGGTATCGGAAATGATACGTTGAAATCATAGTTGCTTCAAGAGCTGCTATGGTGTCGCGTCGGAGAGATGTCAGAACCGAGGCCGGTATGAAAATCTGCCCTACCGTATCGGCAAGGTGGCGAAGGACGAATCGCGTGTCACCTAATTTTGACAAGAGTCTCCGTCGGGCATCTGTCTGAGGACTTTTTGCCGGGTCAACCGTGGGCAAGAGTGCGGTGGCTGAAGCGGAGTGGCCGACTGTGTCTGTGGCAGTCAGTGAAACTATTCCTTTTGAGGTGATGGAAAGTGTTAGGTCAATGTCGATGGCGCGTTTGGGCTGAGCCGAACTGAGCATGTCGTCAAACGCCTTGTCACGGTTGCGGTACAGTTGCGTTCCGGGTTTGACCATGACCGGCGTGGCGGGTATGATGACATTGCCGTCGGCACGGTTCACACGGAATCCGGTGAACACCCCTTCGGGTGTGAAAAAACCGAGACCGTCGCCGTTGGCTATCGGTTCGTTTGACCGGATTCTGATGCCACCTTTTGTGGTACCTGTCGCTATGGCAACCGGTAGACCGGTCATTTTGGGTGTCTGTAGTGATGCCATGCGTGAGGCCGGGGTGACATCGGTGTAGAAATATGATGTGAATCCGCGGTTGAATCCTTTGTCAAGTTCCGGGATGAACCCCGGAACGGATTTCCCCCACGAGGAGCGGATAAACCCTCCCTCGCTTCGTGCAACGATCTCATCAAGCCTACGGCTATACGCTGCCACTGCATTCATCACATAGTTCTCATCCTTCAGGCGCCCTTCAATCTTGAGAGATGACACGCCGGCAGTGACGAGTGATTCAAGATCTGCAAGGCGGTTGAGGTCGCGCAGTGACAGATAGTGGGCCTGAGGTGCGAGTTTCTGACCGGCGGAGTCAGTGAGTTCATACTTCAGTCGGCAAATCTGTGCGCATTCGCCTCGGTTTGCACTCCGCTTTGTTGTAGCATAGCTTGCCCGACAGTCGCCGCTGTAACTTACGCACAGCGCGCCGTGTATAAAGGCTTCAAGTTCTACATCAACTTCGCGGTGGATGGTGCTGATTTCGTCGAGTGACAGTTCGCGGGCAAGAACCACACGCGAGAATCCCGATTCGGCGAGAAATTTTGCCTTTTCGGCAGTGCGGATGTCACATTGGGTGCTTGCATGAAGGTCAATAGGCGGAATGTCCATCCGGAGTATTCCCATGTCCTGCACTATCAGTGCATCCACACCTACGTGGTAAAGTTCACGTATCAGACGCTCCACGGTCGGGATTTCATTATCATAGACCAATGTGTTGACCGTCACATACACTTTCACACCGAAACCGTGAGCAAATTCTGCGAGCCGTCCGATGTCGGCAACTGAATTGCCCGCGGCAGCTCTGGCTCCGTGGCTCGAAGCTCCTATATACACCGCATCAGCTCCACACAAAATAGCTTTCCGGGCAATTTCGATGTCCTTAGCCGGAGCAAGCAGTTCTATGGGTGAAGGGTGGGGTGACATAACGGTTAAATTTGGTTAATTATCCGCCCCGGAGTTAAACAATCGGGCGTTTTTTGCGTCTATACTATAGAATGTAATAGAATTAGCTTTTTGATTATAAGCTCTGCGTCAGGCTCGTGAAGAGTGGCGCAGAGCTAATACTTTATAACAGGGATAAATCTGTCAGAGAATCAGAGGGCGCGGAGAGCGGCCGTCAGAGTTTCGATTCGGGCTACGGCATCGGCGAGCTTTTTGCGTTCGGTTTCTACCACGGCAGCCGGTGCATTGTTGACAAAATGCTCGTTTGAAAGCTTTTTCTCAACGGAGCGGAGGAATCCCTGATAGTATTCGATCTCCTTGGTCAGTTTGGCTTTTTCGGCCTCAATGTCTATGTTCTCGCGCAGGGGAATATTAAACTCGGTTGTGCCTGCCATGAAGGTGGCCGATGCCGGGTCTTTTTCGGTTACGGTGACAATCTCCGACAGGTTTCCGAGTTTTGAAATAACGGGAATATTGGCAACGGTGGCATTGACTATGTTCAGCACAAGTTCGTTGCGCTGCGGGATGTTGCGCTGGGCGCGCACACCGCGCACTCCGTTGATGACTTCCTTTGTCATTTCCATTGCAGCCAGTACACTTTCGTCGGTCTGACCGGGTTCAGGCATGGATGCAACCATGATTGACTCACCTGGACGACGCTCCGACAGATGTTGCCAGAGTTCTTCGGTGATAAATGGCATAAACGGATGGAGAATACGGAGCAACGAGTCGAAATAGTCGAGTGTGGCCGTCAGGGTAGCTCGGTCGACAGGCTTGCCATACTCAGGTTTTACCATTTCAAGATACCATGACGAGAATTCATCCCAGAAGAGACGGTAGATGGTGGTAAGAGCTTCCGACAGACGGAATTTGCCGAACAGGTCATTGATTTCAGCCAAAGCTTCATTGAGCTTGTTGCGGAACCATGTGATGGCTATTGCGGCGCTTTCGGGCTGAGTGGCATTGTCGTCCACTTCCCAACCCTTAATCAGGCGGAACGCATTCCAGATTTTGTTACAGAAATTACGTCCGTTTTCACAGAGCTTCTTGTCAAAGAAAATATCGTTGCCGGCGGGAGCTGCCATCATCAGACCCATACGGACACCATCGGCTCCGTATGTGTCAATCAAATCCAGCGGGTCGGGTGAATTGCCGAGCTGTTTTGACATTTTGCGGCCAATCTCATCGCGGACAATTCCGGTGAAATATACATTGTTAAACGGCTGCTTGCCCACATACTCATATCCGGCCATTATCATTCGTGCCACCCAGAAGAAGATGATGTCAGGACCGGTCACAAGGTCGGCCGTGGCATAATAATATTTGATTTCCTCATTTCCTGGTTCAAGGATGCCGTTGAATAGCGAAACCGGCCATAGCCATGAGCTGAACCATGTGTCAAGGCAATCCTCATCCTGATGCAGATCGTCGGCTGTAAGTTCGGGATTGATCTCACGTGCCAACCGGAGAGCCTCGTCGGCATCTTCGGCAACCACAAAACTGCCGTCGGGCAGATAATATGCCGGAACTCGATGACCCCACCAGAGCTGACGGGATATGCACCAGTCGCGTATGTCGGTCATCCATCGGTCGTATGTAGTCTTGAATTTTTCGGGAACAAAGGAGATTACGCCATTGTCAACAGCTTCGAGAGCCGGGCGAGCCAGTCCCTCCATCTTCAGGAACCATTGATCAGAGAGTCGCGGCTCAACTGCGGTGTCGCTGTTGCGCTCCGAATATCCAACCTTGTTGTCGTAGTCCTCGATTTTCTCAATCAGACCGGCTGCCTGAAGATCTTCGGCAATCTGACGGCGCACATCAAAGCGATCCATGCCGACATACATTCCTGCGGCTTCACTTATAGTGGCATCGTCGTTGAAAATGTCGATGGTCTCGAGATTATGCTTCTGACCGAGCATGTTGTCATTCATGTCATGAGCCGGAGTGACCTTGAGGCAACCTGTACCGAAGTCAATCTCCACGTATTCATCCTCAATTACCGGAATTTCACGTCCGACAAGCGGAACAATCACCTTCTTGCCCTTCAGGTGAGCGTTTTTCGGGTCATTGGGGTTGATACACATTGCCGTGTCACCCATCATTGTATCGGGGCGTGTTGTTGCAACGATTGCATAACCGTCCTCACCCACGATTTTGTAGCGGAGATAATATAGTTTGCTATGCTCCTCCTTGTAGATCACCTCGATGTCTGACAGGGCGGTCTTTGCGGCGGGGTCCCAGTTGACCATGCGCTTGCCGCGATAGATAAGCCCCTTTCGGTAGAGGTCAACAAACACATGAATCACGCTGCGCGAGCGAATCTCATCCATCGTGAAGGCCGTGCGGTCCCAGTCACATGATGCGCCGAGTTTCTTGAGCTGTTCCAGAATCTTGCCGCCATGAGTGTGGGTCCAGTCCCAGGCGTGTTCAAGAAATTTTTCGCGTGACAGGTCGCTTTTCTTTATTCCTTCTGATGCGAGTTTAGCCACCACTTTGGCTTCCGTTGCTATGGCTGCGTGATCCGTACCGGGTACCCATAGAGCGTTTTTGCCGGTCATGCGGGCGTGACGCACCAGGATGTCCTGAATCGTGTTGTTGAGCATGTGGCCCATGTGGAGGATTCCGGTCACGTTTGGCGGCGGAATCACTATTGTGTAAGGTTCACGACTATCAGGCACGGAGTGGAAAAGCTTGTGAGCCATCCAGTAGCCGTACCACTTGTCCTCGACCGACTTCGGATCGTATTTGGTTGCTAACTCATTCATATTGTTTTATAAGAAAATTTGACGCAAAATTACGAATTTTCGCTCACATCCGCAAGAAAAATCAGCCGATGCGGGCATGATGTGCCGTTTAAAGAAATTTTTCATTATAAAGGGCCGCAAAGTGCTTTTACTATAAAAGATTTTTTGTAAATTTGTCGCGGAAAACAACAACCCTATTATAAAATAAGTATAATTATGAAAATCGAAAAAATTATTGGTCGTGAGGTCCTCGATTCACGAGGCAATCCTACAGTGGAAGTTGACGTAATTCTCGAGTCAGGCGCATTCGGACGTGCATCTGTTCCCTCGGGCGCATCCACCGGCGAAAACGAGGCTCTCGAGCTTCGTGACGGTGACAAGAGCCGTTACATGGGCAAGGGTGTCACCAAGGCTGTGGCTAACGTTAACGGTCCCATCGCTGAGGCTCTTAAGGGTATGAGCGCTCTGGATCAGATCCGTATCGACGAGACCATGCTTGCTCTCGATGGCACTGAAACCAAGTCAAATCTCGGTGCTAACGCTATCTTAGGCGTTTCGCTTGCAGTGGCTAAGGCAGCAGCCAACTATCTCGACCTTCCCCTTTACAAATATATCGGCGGATGCAACTCTTACGTGCTTCCCGTTCCGATGATGAACATCATCAACGGCGGC
>CAZKNK010000029.1:0-25780 GCA_964554195.1 uncultured Staphylococcus sp. | reverse complement strand
CACGTCATATTGCGCAAGAATCTCGCATATTTCATCAAAGTGAGTGTAAAGGAAATTTTCCTCGTTATGAATCACTGCCCAGCGGGTCATGATAGATCCGCCGCGTGACACGATTCCGGTCAGACGTTCACCCACCATCTCGGCATGTGCGCGCAAAGCACCGGCATGGATTGTGAAGTAATCCACACCCTGCTCGGCCTGCTCGATAAGTGTGTCACGATAGATTTCCCAAGTAAGTGCAGCCACATCACCGTTTACTTTCTCAAGAGCCTGATATACAGGCACAGTGCCAACAGGTACCGGACAGTTACGGATGATCCACTCACGGGTTTCGTGGATATTGTCGCCGGTGGAGAGGTCCATAAGGGTGTCACCACCCCAATAGCAGCTCCACACAGCCTTCTTAACTTCCTCCTCAATTCCTGATGACAGAGCCGAGTTGCCGATGTTTGTGTTGAGTTTCACCCGGAAGTTGCGACCAATGATCATAGGCTCTGCTTCGGGATGGTTTACATTGGCAGGTAACACGGCACGTCCCTCGGCAATCTCCTTTCTGACAAATTCAGGAGTGATGTGACTTTCAATTCCAAGTGCGGCAAGCTGACCGTTCTCACGGATAGCCACATATTCCATTTCAGGAGTGATCACACCCATGCGAGCCAGATCCATCTGGGTTATCTTTTTACCTTCGGCAGCCCGGCGGGGTGCATAGCGATAGGAGAAACGAATGGAATCAAGGCTCCTGTCAGCCTCACGGCGGCGACCGTAGTCCGACGAAATTCCATCAAGCTGCACCAGATCGTCACGACGGCTGATCCACTCCTCGCGGATACGTGGAATACCTCTGTTAATGTCAATCTCTACAGACGGATCCGTATAGACACCGCTTGTGTCATATACATATACAGGATCATTTTCACGAGTGATTCGTTCATTGTTGATTATTTTAACCGTCGGAGTCAGATTGATGCGGCGCATTGCCACTCTGACCGGATGGATTTTTCCGTCCACATAAACTTTGTCGCTCCCGGGATAGGAATTGACATCAATGTTAGCAATTTCCATTTTTCAGATTACTGTGATTATGGTCTGATGTTTTTATATATCAAGAAAAGAAGTGAGAGGGCTTGTGGCAACAGCCGATGAGGAAACCGATCCGAGTCCGGCCAGATAGCCCTTACGTCCGGCTTCAACGGCCATTTTGAATGCAACAGCCATTTCAACCGGATCTCCTGCCACGGCAATGGCGGTGTTGACAAGCACGGCATCAGCACCCATTTCCATAGCCTCGGCGGCATGAGAGGGCGCACCAAGTCCGGCATCAATCACTACAGGCACACGGCTTTCGGCAATAATTATTTCAAGTAAATCACGGGTTTTTAAGCCCTTATTTGTTCCGATAGGCGCGCCAAGCGGCATCACGGCAGCCGTCCCGACCTCTTCAAGACGCTTGCACAGCACAGGGTCAGCCTGGATATAAGGAAGCACCTTGAATCCCTCACCGGCAAGAATCTCGGTAGCTTTCAAGGTCTCAACCGGATCGGGGAGAAGATATTTGGGATCTGGATGAATCTCGAGTTTGATGAAATCAGTTCCGAAACAATCACGTGCCAGACGGGCGGCAAGTACTGCTTCGGAAGCGTCACGCACTCCGGATGTGTTCGGGAGAAACTGCACATGATCGCGATTTATGTGCTGAAGCATGTCGTCCTCCTCCTCATGTTCCATGTCAATGCGCTTCATGGCCACCGTAATCATTTCAGAGCCGGAAGCGAGAATGGATTCAAGCATCACCTTGTTTGATGAGAATTTTCCTGTTCCGACGAAAAGGCGCGAAGTGAAGTCGCGTCCGCCTATGGTCAGTATATCTTTCATTAGTCCTTAATGTATTTTATTCCTGTTTAAGACGTGGATTCAATTTCATTAGCAGTTTCATGATCCGTGATGTGTATTCCACCGGATCAGGGGCATTGATGATAGCTCCGCTGACGGCTAAACCGTTAACACCGGAGTTGACAAGCGGCTCAATATCATCTATTGTGATACCGCCTATGGCTACAATCGGGAGTTTATTTCCGGCCGCAGACACTTCATTCACAATCCTGCGATAGCCATCAAGTCCGATTACCGGCGAGAGATTTGATTTGGTTGTGGTGGTTCGATAGGGACCGAGACCCACATAATCCACATCGAGTCCTTTAAGGGCGAGAATATCATCGGCCGTGTTGGCAGTGCATCCGATAATAGCTTCAGCTCCCATCATTTCGCGGGCCTGTGCGGGTGGCATGTCATTTTTTCCAAGATGAACACCATGAACGCCAAGCCGTATGGCAAGCTCAACCCTGTCATCAAACACAAGAAATGATCCGCTCTCCTGACAGAGTGGAATAATGTCCTGTGCCACGGCTGTAAATTCCTCATCCGAAGCATCCTTAAGCCGGAGCTGAATCCAACGGCAACCACCTTCAATAGCCATCTGCACTTCTTCAGCTATCGAATATCGGTCATTAGGATGTGTGATAAACTGTAACATTATCCGAGAAAATCTTTCGCTTTAGTGATAAACTGCGTCTCATTTTCCTCCCAGGGCAATGCTCCCAATACCGCATAGCCCGCAAAAGGTAAGGAATCAAGCTCCGGGAGAGTTTCGGGTGAAACACCTCCGAGAGCTATCACTCTGACAGGAGAGTCGGCAAGACGCATGAGGTCCGCATACGTGAATGACGCTTTATAACCTGATTTTGAAATGCTGTCAAACACCGGACTGAGAGTGACATAACTCATAGCCCGATCTGAAGCAAGAACCTCGTCGATGCTATGACATGAACGCGACAACGGTCCATGATAGGAAGCAGGCACTGAATTGCAGCGACTGTTAAGATGCAAACCACCCAAATTAAATTCTTCCGTCAGACCGAAATGCCCGTGAAGGACTATCCGGCTGTGAAGTCGAGGATCAATCCGTCCTATGATCTCGCTCATCTCGCGCCGAGAAGCAGCGGGATGGCGTAGATGCACCCTGTCCCATCCGGCGGAAAGAAGCACGGAAATTTTCCGCGACTCATGGTCGACGGGGCGTTCGGGCGTTATGGCAATTCGGAGCGGGTTCTCCCTCATTGTTAATGTTTTGCAGATATGACAAAGTTCTTTTAATAACTATTTGACATAAGGGTGGCGAACACGCGAATCCACAGTGACACAATTCCTCCGGCGGCGTTATCCGCATCAGGTTCAAGGGTGTAAATCTCAGCTTCGGCACACGATGGAACCCAGGCACCCCTTTTGTCGGCGCAAAATTAGCAAAATTTTCTTAATCAGCCAAGAATTAGATCATCGAGTTCGCGTTTCGGGACATGATGAACGCCGGCGCTGTCACGATAATACTTCACATCATTGTTTTTCATCGGTTCCGTCACCACGGTTTCAACCGGTTTGCCAACCGCTATCACATATAGGGGTTTGTAGTTAGATGGAATACGAAGTGTTTCAACCAACTTCTGAGAGTTGAATGATTTAATAATGCAGCAACCCAGACCAAGTGTGACGGCTGACAATGTGATTGCCTCAATCTGCAAGCCGTCGTCACAAAGGCAGTTTGTTGTCAGGTCAGTATCAAGACACTGCACCAGATAAGCGGTCGGACGTTCCTCCTTTGCCGGTCCCTCCCAATCAGTCAGATAACCGGCCCACTTCAGGGCCTCAAACACGGCATCGAGTTCCCGGACATCGGTCACAAGACGATAACGCAGCGGCTGAAGGTTACGGCCTGAGCTACAGAAGCGAGCAGCCTCCACCATCATTTTCAACTGACTGTCGGTCACCTTGACCGACGAATCATAGCGTCGGTAGGATCGGTTGGCGCGTATCACCGCCATAAGTGATTCATAGTTCATAATCCTGTATAATCTCTATAAATATCAAATGCAATTTTAATTTTGTCACGGTCAGCGATCACATCCGTCACGGGTTTACCCACTTTTTCAAGAAGTGTAAATGAAATTTCACCGACCGAAGGATTCTTCTTGTCATGCCCCATAATTTCAATCAGCTCATCATAATCCGAGCATCCGAATCTTACGGTGCGCTCCAGACCGTAACGCTTAATGAAAGAGGCATAACGTGATAACTCGGTGGAAGGAAAGTCAAGAATCATATTTGAAAGAATCATCATAACCAGAAGTCCGCAGCCCACGGCGGCCCCGTGAGTCACGGCATGTCCGTGACGGAGCATGAATGATTCAAAGGCATGTCCTGCCGTATGGCCCAGATTTAGTGATTTCCTAAGACCTTTCTCAAGCGGATCAGCATTCGTAATCGACTTTTTGATTGTCACATTACGGTGCAGAAGTGAGTTTAACTCCCGAGATGTTACGGTGAAAATATCAGTAGCGAGCATCTGAGCGTAACTTTCCGGAGAGTCAATGAGTGAATGTTTAACCATCTCACAAAATCCTGACAATAACTCGGTGTCAGGTAAAGTTTCAAACAGATTGGAGTCAAAAATCACAGCTTCAGCCGGAGCAAAAGCCCCAACTTCATTCTTTAATCCGCAAAAGTCAATTCCGGTTTTTCCTCCGACAGCTGCATCGACTGCACAGAGCAGAGTTGTCGGTATGTTTATAAAACGTAGCCCACGCTTAAAAGTGGCGGCGGCAAAGCCGCCCAGATCGGTTACCACTCCCCCACCAACATTTATTATAATGGAATTACGTGTCAGCCCTGATCTGATAAATGTTTGCCAGACTGATTGGAGCGTTTCGATATTCTTGTTATCCTCACCCGGCTTAATCTCTGCAACCGGAAGGTCCGGAAGGGATAGACAAGGAAGTACGAGTCGACTCACGGTGGAATCGGTTACAATCACTGCAACATCATGCTCCGTCTGCTCGAGAAAACCCCTTACAGCATCGGATGCCGAGTCAGTGAAAATCAACCTGCTCTCCATCATAGTTCATTTTTGACCTTACGCAAAGATCGGAGCAAATAAGGGAGCGAATCGGCGCACTCGGACATCGACCCGAACACTATAGCAGCCCCGGCTTCCTCAAGAGCTTCGCGCGGAATCGGGCCGGTGGTGACTCCGATTGTGAAAGCCCCGGATCGATCGCCGGCTTCAACACCGAGAGGGGCATTCTCCACCACTACTGACTGCCACGGATTCACTCCGGCAATCTCCATAGCGCGGAGAAACGGCTCGGGATTAGGCTTGCCGATGCGCACATCACGCGAGGTGACACGCATACCATCTTCAAACGCCCCCGGGAAATCATCGTTCAGCCGATTGAGCAACGTGTTTTGCCCTGAACCGGTCACAAGCACACGCTTCATACCCTCATCCATAAATGTCCTTAGCATTTTAGCTGCTCCTGGCATTGGTTCGACGGGTGGGAGCTGAGTGAAAAGCACGGTCTTGCGGTGATAAAGCTCCTTGACTTCATCATCAGTGGCATTACGCCCGTAAGCTCGGTTAAAAAGAAGATTAATGGTTGAGGCACCGGTGCGACCTTCATACATATAGAATTCGTCGCGTGTGGCTTCTATCCCGAGTTCAGTCACCATCTGATACCACGCGGCGGTATGATTTTTCATCGAATCATAAAGTGTGCCGTCCATATCAATCAGCGCAGCCTCCGGCTGAAAGCAATGATAATTGTGGCGGATAAGAAACCGCTGTATTTCGGTTGAATAAAGTGCTATTGTTGTCATTTTCGTCCTGATTTTTTTGGTTTAACATCATCCACAGGAGGTGCAGGAGCCTCGATCAGGCCCTCACGGATAAAGAGAGTGGAGTCAGCCGCCGATATTTTTTCCTCCGATTCAGGCACTTTCTCCCGGGCAGCCGAGCCAAACCGGATCCGGCCCACATCAGAGTTACGCACCCCGCGGATAAATGCCTGTTCGATGCGCTGCACAAGGTTGATGCGCGTAGTATCGGCTATGCTGACAAGCTTTCCGGTATTTTTTTCATTGAGCTTGGCACCCCCGAGCCTCACCTTCATCTTGTCAGCGTTTCCTGAAATATTAATGCCGAAACGGAATGGAAGCGGTGACTTCAGTACAGCCACATGATAGTTGAAATTCATGTCGAGATCATTGTGACCCATGACTCCGAGCCGGTAGCGGTCAATATCAAACACAAACGGAAACAGCTCAAGCTGAGAGTTTTCCACAATCATCTCCACACTCATGCTGTCAATCATGTTACGCTTCTTATCCTTAAAAAGAAGCCATTTGGACACTGTGCGGAATGTTTCGCTGTCAAGCAGCACAAGGCTGTCACCGCTCAACTTAACCGCCGCAGAGAGGGTTGGAATGTCTATATCCATGTTTGGTCTTAGCTGCGACGTGGCAGCCACCTCGGCATTAATGATTCCGCTGATGTCATTGAGAAGTGGCATGATGGAGTCAATAGCCGGCATCAGTTTGATGAACCGGGCTATCCTGAAATCCTTAAGTGACATTCCGAAAGCAAACTTCAGGTCATCACGGTCAGGAGCTGAATAGAGCGCATTGAGAGTCATTGAGCCGGCATCGGTTCTGGCGGAAAGTCCGCGCAGATTCACCGCTCCGCCATACATCATCAGCCGTCCACGCAGGTCATTGAGCCGGAGATCGGAGTAAAGCACTGTCTTGAAATTCAGACGCAGCTCTGCATCTATATTCATCGGAACAACTATCGCAGCAACGGTGTCAGTGGCCGCAATCTCGTCGACCATCGCCTGCATCTGCTGCTCGGAATCCGTATCGGAAATAATAGCTGAAGCCTGGCCGGAGTTTTCACTGTATGCGGCGCCCGCAAACATAGCGGCTGCAATCCGGTTGACATCGACCGTGTCACCTGTAAGCGAGAGTTCCATTTTAAGTGGAGACCCACGGCGCGATGTCACGGACCGAGCTATGTTTGAGATTCGACCGTTTATCATAAAGTCACTTCTGCCAAGTGTCAGTCGGGTGTCACGCACCAGAACGGAGTCCGATGAAAACGTGATGTCAAGATTCCGAAGATTGTTTCTGATGGGGAAAAGTGGTGTGAATGCCGATATGCGCCGGGCCTTCAATGTGCCACTGACATTCCATTTCTTAAAGAGTTCAACTGTTGAATCATCGAGATCAAAGGCATTCTCCCCCGCCACCGAATCTGTCATGGCTCGGTTGCGACCGGAGCGGGCCATAGCATAGACCGAATCAAACGGCAACGTGGGATGTGCCGCATGGATCGAGTCCATGCGCATCTTCATTCGGCGCCCGATTCGGGGAGCGGCAGGTTGCATGTTAAATCCGGCTTCAACCTCAGATAAAAATGCCCTCATGGAATTGTCGGCATATACGGCGCGACGGGTAGAAATCTGAAACTTCAGGCGCGGTTTGTGTCGGTCGCCATGAAAGCGTGTCAGCGAACCGCTCACCGTAGCGTCGCGCAGACGTACAGCCACTGAGTCCTGACTGTTTTTCATTGTCATTCTCTCGGCCATGATTTTGGCTCCGATCGGACGGATAGCCGTAGTGTCGGTACCACCGGCAGCATTGAGTGTACCCAACCCCATACGCCACTTTTTACCTGTGACTTCAAGTCCCGGAGTAAAGAATGATAACGAATCTATGTCGAGCGACATGGTCAGGAGTGAGTCAGCCCTATGATCACCAATCTTAATGGTGGTAGTAGAGCCGAGTTTCATTTCCGCTTCCGTAATTTCCAGGCCGGCAGATGCATCACGCATATTAAACGCAAAATCATTCAGTCGCGCCCTGCCGGTGAAGTTTATCCGATGGAAATTCTCTCGGGTGAGGAAACTCTTGCGCATATCAAAACTACAGTCGGCCTCAAACAATCCTCTGATTTCAAAGGGAAGTCGAGAAAGGAACTTCCGCGGCAGACTCGTGGTCCGAATTTGACCCTTAAATTCCCCCTTGATGCGGTAATCGGTGAGTGGACGGGTGAGATTTGCTTTCAGATTGAAACTGATTGCATTACCCTCCACATTCATTTTCTTTATCGTCAACACGGAGTTGTTAAGGTTATCACCGTCAATCTCCGCTATGGCATCAAGTGTCACCTCCTTCAGATTAAGTCTTTCATACTTAAAATTTCCATCACCGAGAGTGATGTCAGCAACTAATGACGGAAAACTAAGTAATCCGCCGGGGCGAAACGGTTTTGTCAGCTTAATCTCAGTCCCGATCTTCAGACTCCCCCCCAGCGATCCGATCTTCTCCTTGAACTCGAGTGGAATAATGGCCATCAGGCTGTCAATCTCCACAGGATTGACTTTGAAATTCAATCGGTCAAACATCAACCCGTCAGAAAAATCCAGGTCAACATCCGTGACAGTGCTGATGCTTCCCAGCCAAGCGCGGAATCCGTTGACCGAGACCTTGTGCGGGGTGTCATGATTCCATGTTACGGCTCCGTTAAGGCCAAACCGCAACCGGTCAAGACTGATACCGGCCAGTGACGGAAGTGCTTGTCCGTCAACACTCAGGTAATAGTCCGGACTTGCAACTCCGTTACCTGACAACTCATTGAGCGAAAGAGAAACAGATATAGAATCAGGCAACGACACATATCTTACGGGTAATATACCTGCAATGTTGATCTCTCCAAACGAGAAGTCAGGCAATTCGGTTGATTCTTCATCGTCAGTCTCCGACGGAGGAAGTATATCGAAATTTGAAATATCCTCAGTAGCCTGAAACAGATTTATTGCCGACCGTTCTATCAAGATATGATTTATAGCAATGGTACCGCCAAGCATTTTCGCCATATTTAGCGAACCGTTAAACCGTCCAACTGTCAATAGCGAATCGGCCCATACAGGAAGATTGGATTTCACCGAATCTGGTAGCGAGTCAAATGAACTTGACACGACGTGGAGGTTTGTCACATCCACCGTCACATCCGGGAATGTTGACCAAAACGTCAGTTCAACCCGATCAGCGCTAACCGAAGCGTTTAGATTTTCAGATGCAATTCGTTCAACCAAAGGAGTAAGACGCTCCGGAGTCAGAATCCATACCATTGCCGAGATAGCCGCGACAATGAGAAGCAGCACTCCAAGCAGCGAGAATCCGATAATTTTCAGGACCCGCCACACGACCGGCTTCCGTTTGACTGAGGTTTCGTTGTCAGTGATACTTTTATCTTTCATAAATCTCTACGACGGGCTGTGATATGGAAACAGGGTTGCTTGCGCTCATATTTCACCCAGATTTTCCCTTCCTCACGCATAGCCTTCAGCACCTCTGACAGAACCCCCTTAAGGTCATCGACACTCCGGGGCAATGTGTCGGAATCGGCTATGAATGAGGCATAAGAAATGTCAAATGTAGTTGCAAACCGATGTACTGATGAATCAACAGCGTTTCGGTTACGACGGCGCAGCTTCTTCACACCTTCAGGTGTGCGGAGCAGACTCGTAATCTTTATTCTATAGGCACCCCCACCGCGGGCAGCAATGGTGTCACGGAAGCGATGGCCGATTTCACGCAGAGTTTTCTCCGCTTCGGGTATCAGAAACGGACGCGAGAATGTGAGTCGGTCCACATAATAATCCTCACATGATTCCACCTTGACGATGTGACGGCGGAGCTTCCAGTGTGAGCGACTGTCATTTAACGGAGTAATGCCGATTTGGGTAGCCTCAGCAAAATGAACATGGTTGCTGTCATTGAAATATTGCTTCGGATTGCCGAAATAGTTCACCTTCATTTTAATTGTAGGTTCGGGCATTGTTTCAAGACAGCGCGAATAGTCGGTAATCGTGTCAACATCAGGTGCAGATAGAGTGACATCCGTTTCCGGCTCCGTTACAGGAGTTTCGGACACGACGGCAACCGGGGCTTCGACAGACTCCTTTTTCTTCCCGGTCAGAAGCACAATCACTACTATGAAAACAGCTATAATTGCAATCAGACGGGCGGTTTTTCGGACACTGAATCGCCGGCGGCGAATCTTACGTGGTTTCCTTCGTCGGTTTTCCATCTGTCAGACGTCTGATAATTCTATTCCTGCATATTCAAGGGCCTCACGGCGCTCCACACAAGTTCCGCATCTGCCGCAATGCTTCTCGCCGCCACGATAACATGAATAGGTGAGCGAGTAGTCCACACCTAAATCGCGTCCGTGACATGCGATTTCACCTTTAGTCAGACCGGTATAGGGGGCAAAGAGATGTATATTTTCATAAGTTCCGGCGGCAATAGCCTTGTCCATCGCATCAATAAATTCACCCCGGCAATCCGGATAAATGGCATGGTCGCCGCCATGATTAGCGATCATTACCCGCCTTAGCCCGCGACTCTCGGCCAGACCTGCGGCTATAGAGAGCATGATTCCGTTACGAAACGGGACCACAGTCGATTTCATGTTCTCATCTGCATAATGCCCGTCAGGAATAGCATCAGCGCCTGAAAGCAGCGAACTTTCGAAATATCGCCCCATGAAACCGAGGTCAATCTCCACAAGTTCAATTCCGAGCTGCTCACAGTTGATTCGGGCGCAACGGCGTTCGCGCTCATTGTGATTGGCACCATAGCTGAAATTCACAGCCGCAGCTATAATATCTTTATATTCATGGAGCATGGTGACTGAGTCCATGCCTCCGGAAAGAACGAGAATGGAATCTTTCATTTTCTTGATAATACGGTTTTTAACTGCTCGCGACGGCGCATCTCGGCCAATTCACGGTGGTCATCGTCGCCAAAGTTGGCAAAAGGATATATCGAAATTCCTCCGCGGGGGGTGAAATAGCCCGTCACCTCAATGTAGCGCGGATCCATCAGCCGGATCAGATCCTTCATGATGATGTTGACACAATCCTCATGGAAGTCGCCGTGGTTGCGGAAACTGAACAGATAGAGTTTCAGGCTCTTGCTCTCCACCATTCTGACACGTGGAATGTAGGATATAATGATTTCAGCGAAATCAGGCTGACCCGTTTTGGGGCAAAGTGAAGTGAATTCCGGACAATTAAATGTGACGACATACTCATTGTCAGGATGCTTGTTGACAAATGTCTCAAGCAAATCCGGTGAGTATTCTGTTGGATATTTTACACCGGTGTCACCCAAAAGGCTAACACCGTCGAGTTCATTACTGTTTCGCATTGCAGTGGTTATATGATTTCAAACCACAAAATTAGCAATTTTCCGCAAAAAATCCCGAATAAAATTCATTTACCGGGAAATAAAAACCGGTATTTCGGAATGACACGGCAACCGACCGACTCCTTGAAATCACACAGACCGATGGATGGAATTCCATCTACCGATGACGGACCAACATCCACAATTCCAACTTTCGGCGACAGATAACCGAACAGTTCGCGTGCAAGCATATTCATGGGGCGCGCCTCGGAATATCCTGCCACATCTCCCCAATATATAACCTGTGCGATTCCGGGAGCAGGAAAATATACCTGAGCGGCTGCCACATCGGCTCCGTCAAGTGAAAGGATGAAAAATTCCGCCGGAACTATTTTCACGGTCTTTTTCACCTCATCGAGTGTCATTCTGAGAGGATAGCCGTGCTGCTCGCGGTTAAAACGAATAACCTCGTATGCTCTTTCCAATCCGGCAATGTCATCGGCACTTACGGGGACAAAACGGAAGTCATGAGTCATGGCTTTACGGAGATTCTTTCGTCCGTTGTCACGAAGCACTGACTGATAGTCACGGAAGTCTGCCGACATGAAATAATAATTATAGTCGGCTGTCAGTTCAATTCCGCGAGTGTTGGCAAGCATTGTGGTCAGGAGTGACAGATTGCGAGGTGAATAAAACGCCGGCGGCAACGTGACGCTTATATCCATTCCGGAATCTTCAGCTATACGTCGCAGCAACTCCAGTGCCTCATCAAACGCACTCACTGACGGATTGCGAATGAAATCAAATCCTCCGAATGGAGCAGAGAACGGACTCGACAATCGCCCCTGACGTTCGCCAAATGTGATGCCGAAACGCGGTTTTGCTCCATCCATAAAGGCGAAGCGACGCAAGCGCTCACATTTTCCGGCGTTAAGCGCGATAAATGCAGCACTGTTGTAGCAATGATCATGACTGCGAAACAGACCCGCGTATTCACGCTCCGTCAGCTCAGCCGCCATCATTGCTGAAATTCTCCTTTCCCCTCCCTGACTACTACCGGATCGGATGAATCAGTCAGATCCACGACCGTAGAAGGCATCTCACCACCTTCGCCGCCGTCAATCACAAGGTTGACTTTATCCTTATACTCCAGAGCCATCACCTGAGGGTCAACAGGATATTCGCCCGTGTCATCAGGGAGAATGGTGGTGGATAAAACAGGGTTACCGAGACGCTCCACTATCTCGCATGCGATCCTATTGTCAGGAACACGGATGCCAACCGACTTGCGCCCCTTGAATATCTTTGGCAAACGGGTCGACGCCGGAAGAATAAACGTGAAAGGTCCCGGAAAATTGGAGCGGAGTATGCTGAATGCTTTATTGTCAATCCGTGCATAGTCACTTGCCATAGATATGCCGGAAACGACTACCGAAAGAGTCTGCTTGTCAGGATTGAGGCCCTTGAGGTGGCAAACCTTTTCAATGGCGCGATTATTTAGTGCATCACATCCGATAGCATAGATCGTATCGGTCGGATAGATAATGATGCCGCCGTCGCGCAGAGTGGCGACAATTTCATCAATGAATCGCTCATTGATACTCGTTTCATACATTTTAAGCAGTTTCATGGTCTGTAGCGTTTAATAGTAATCTCGCCGGCCGACGCATAGGTGCGGAGCAGCCTGACAGCTTCATTTATAAAAGTTTCGGGGTCAGTTTCCTCTCCGTAAATATTGACAACCATAAGCAGCCTGCGGGTTGACAGGCTCAACTTTGTCCTATCGTTATCACTCGTAGGAGTTCCCACCCCTCCGGTTAGGTCACGATACACAGGCATGCCGGCTATGTTGAGCTTACCGCGACCTATGGCATCGAAGTCCTCTCCGTCACGACCCGCTCCGAGAGTGAGTGTGTCACCGTCTATCTTATCAGCATCAAATCCGCCAATCGAGTAGCCTGATGTAAATGAGAGCAGATTTATCAAATCCACAAGAGTGTCAACCCTGTAGAGTTCCATTCCTTTCACAATGCGGCGGCACAGAGCCTCAGCCGACGGGCGGTAACGGTTCGGCTCCTTGCCCAGACGCTTGTATGCCTCACGTGTAGCTTTTATACCGGGACGCTTATTGATTTCACCAAGAGGGAGTTCGGCACGAAGGCGTGATGCCGCAGAGTCTATTTCTTCCCACAGGAGCGCATCTGATGGAGAGTTTGTCACCTCGGCTTCAAGAGTGATAACCTCGAGATGAGGAGCCGCTCCCTTAATAATATCTTCAAAATTCAATTCCATGAAAAAAATGAATTAATCATTCAACACGTGGCAACTCAATACGGAAAACAGTTCCCTGACCCGGCACTGATGACTTGACAAAAATCTTTCCGTTGTGATACTCCGCCACAATCCTGCGGGCAAGAGCCAGACCGAGTCCCCATCCGCGCTTCTTGGTGGTATAGCCGGGATGAAACACGGTGTCAAAATTTCTGCTCGATATGCCCTTTCCGGTATCGGCTACTTCAACGAATGCCTTGTTTTTTTCGCATCCGGTGGTTATCGTTATCGCACCGGACCCTTCCATTGCATCCACGGCATTCTTGATCAGATTTTCAAGCACCCACTCCATCAGCGGACGCGACAGACTCACCTCAAGCGGAGTGTCACAAAGTTTGGCCGTAATAGTTATCCGGCTTGAAATTCGAGTTCGCATATATGAAACGGATGCACTGACAACCTCATTGAGATTCTCACGCTCCATCTGAGGTTTCGAACCGATTTTGGAGAAGCGGGAGGCAATGGTGGAGAGCCGCTTCACATCCTTGTCCATCTCGGTCACCACATCCTTGTCCACACCCATGCCCTCGAGAAGTTCCATCCATGCCATTAATGATGATATCGGTGTGCCGAGCTGATGGGCGGTTTCCTTTGACAGTCCGACCCAAACCTTGTTCTGCTCTGCCCTTTTGGTGGATGAAACTGCATAATACACTATCAGGACGAAAGCAAGAAGCACTATGACCTGTATATACGGATAAAAGCTCAAACTCTTGAGCAGCTTTGAGTCCTCATAATATAGATGCTGACAGTTGGTCGGCGTGATGATGATATTGATCACGTTTGGGCCGTTGCGCAGAATCTCGAGTTTCTTGAGGAGAAAAAGGTGATTGACTTCGCTAAGATAGGAATAAGGCATCGCGGGATCAACAGGCTCGGGGAGATCAAAGTTACGATGGTTAAGGATATTACCCTCATCATCGGTCAGAAGCACGGGAATGTTTCTGTTTTCCTCAATAATGCTGAGCAAGAAGTCAATGTTGACCGACTGAAAATCCTCCGGATTATCCGAATTGTTGAGATTAATGATTTCCTTAGTAGCATCCGCCCAAATCTGCATCCGGGCGCGTTCCTGCTCCGACAGATCCTTGACAAGCAGATTGGAGTAATATAAGAAACCGGCCACAACTATCACCGAAACCACAAGGAATCCGATGACGCCGTAACGCCTGAGTTCATATATGTTTAGATTCATAAGCCGGTTTTAATGTATTTTAATCTCTTTTAGCAGGTCCGCAGTGATAAAAACAGTCGTTTCAGTTGTTCTATAAGTGTAGTTTATGAAGAAGAGCTTGAAAGATTAATAATCTGACAATGTTTTTACATCCCTCGTCCTAAGTGTCGAGTTGTGAAACTAGGCTCTTAGGCTCTCATAAATAAATAGTTGAAACGTGAGGAGGCGTTATCTCAAAGGAGATAACGCCTTTTCGCTGTTTAAACCGTTCAGTTTATTGACATCGAACCGAGGGATGCCAGCCGCGGCTCAAAGTGATAGCTGCGTGCAAACTGGCGTATAAATTCGATGGCTGATTTGCCGGGACGCATGGCAGACGATGACTGCGCTTTTTTCCCAGCGCCGGGCAAGGTGGGAATGTCAGAAGTAGAACATTTCTTCATAGGCAGATAGTTTATTGGTTGATTTGTAGTTATAACGCACTTTCGGTTGCCTTTATTATCCGGCAGAAATCTTTTTTTCATGCCTGCTACAATTTAAACGGATAGCTCCGAAGCAGCTGACTCAACCATTTATCTATCCTATTGACTGATACAAAAACCTCGGTGCCGTTTTCCGACACAGATTTTTAGTCAGGAATATGTGGTGGATTCAGCAAAAAGCGTTATCTTTGCTTTCGTCATTCAGACCTGCCATGAAACTTGTGATCTACGACGAGACCATCAATCATTCATTGCCATATTTTCTGGCTATGGAGGAATATTTTGCACGGACGGAATTCACGGACGACTATTTTTTCATGTGGCAGGTTGATCCTACAGTAATCATCGGTCGAAATCAACTTCTCGAAAAGGAAATTGACACCGCTTTCTGCCGGCGGAACAATATCAGGATATTCCGGCGCAAAAGCGGCGGCGGTGCTGTGTTTGCCGACCGTAACAACATTATGTTTTCCTATATCACATCGTCGGCCGACGGTGTGGCAACAGTATTTAGCGACTATACCTCCCGTATTGCCTTGCTGCTTCGCGGTCTTGGGCTTGATGCCACCGAATCATCACGCAACGACGTGACGATAAAGGGTCAGAAAGTGTCGGGCAATGCATTTTATCATGTCGGCAAACGATCCATAGTCCACGGCACCATGCTATATGACACTGACCGCCAACTGATGGCGGGAGCGCTCACGCCATCAGCTTCCAAATTGGAATCAAAGGGCGTAAGCTCGGTCCGCTCACGAATCACTACTTTACGCGAACACCTACCCGACCTTACAATCGATGAATTTAAACGCTTTGTCAGCGAGAATCTCTGCGACGAAGAACCATATCGCCTTTCATCGGCTGAAGAAAGCATTATTGACGAACTTGCCCTCCCTTATCACACAACTGAATGGCTGACGAAACAGAATCCGGCTGCTACGCTTCACCGCGAGGAGCGGATTGCCGGTGTAGGAGAAATTCAGGCCTCGGTAACTGTCAGCCACGGGAAAATCACTGCGGTGAATCTGTCGGGTGACTTCTTCATGAGTGCAGACATTGACAGCAGTCTGCTCGGTAAACTCCGAGGCGTTGCTCATGATCGGGATTCAGTATGTAAGGCTTTGGCGGATGTCGATGTGTCGGAAGTGATACCCAATCTTACGAATGAAAAATTAATAGAACTTATAACATGGAAGAACTGAAATTCACCTGCCTCCGTGACCGCCACATTGCGGCCGGCGCTCAAATGAGTCCCTTTGCGGGATATGATATGCCGATTATGTATCGCGGCATCGTCGAGGAACATAATGCCGTCAGAAACAAGTGCGGAATGTTTGACGTGTCACACATGGGTGAGGTCAACATATCCGGACCTGACGCTGAAAAGTTTGTCAACCATATTTTTACCAATGACATTGCCGGCGCTCCTGACGGAAAGGTGTTCTATGGCATGATGCTTCATCCCCATGGCGGCGTGGTGGATGACCTGTTGGTCTACAAACGCGGCGAAAACAACTTTTTCCTCGTAATAAATGCTTCAAACATTGACAAGGATCTCGCTTGGATTCATAAGAATGCTGAAGGCTATGATGTGGAAATAGATAATCTCAGCGATGAACTGGGTGAGATAGCCGTGCAGGGACCGATGTCAGAGGATGTGATGAAACGGGTTCTCGGCATTGACTGTTCGGACCTTACATTCTACACATTTAAGGAAATAATGGTGGACGGTATTCATCTGCTTGTAAGCCGGACCGGTTACACCGGAGAGGATGGCTTTGAAATTTATGCTTCGAACGAGGCCATTCCGGCTTTCTGGGACACACTGATGGAATCGGGCGAAGTTGAACCTTGTGGTCTCGGATGCCGTGACACGCTTCGGTTTGAAGTGGGTTTGCCACTTTACGGCGATGAACTGGCCGATGACATCAGCCCGGTTGAAGCGGGTCTGACAATGTTCTGCAAACTTGACAAACCTGAATTTATCGGCAAGGAGGCAGTGGCAGCAATGAAAGCCGAGGGTGCGCCGCGCAAACTCGTAGGACTCAAACTGCATGATCGTGCCATAGCGCGTCACGGTTATGAAGTGCTTAACGACGCCGATGAGGTGATCGGTTCGGTCACCACAGGCTATCAGGGTATTTCGGTTGACGGGAGCATAGCTGTTGCACTTGTTGACTCCTCATATGCCGAACAGGGTAAGGAACTGCGAATTCGCATACGCCGCAAGATTTTCCCCGCCACCGTTACGTCAAAGAAATTCTACAAAAAGAGCTATAAAAAATAAACAATAAACATTACCATATCAAACTTATAATCATGAAAAAGACTTATTTCACCCCTACCCATGAATATGCCGTAATCGACGGCAACATCGCTCTTATCGGAATCACCGATTATGCTCAGCATGCTCTGGGCAATGTGGTGTATGTGGATATGCCCGACGAAGGCGACGATGTGACCGCCGGAGAGGACTTCGGAGCCGTGGAGAGTGTCAAGGCCGCAAGCGACCTGATTTCACCGGTGAGCGGAACCGTGATCGAGGCAAACGAAGCTCTTGTCGATAATCCCGGTATGATCAACAGTGACGCGATGAACACATGGATAATCAAGGTGGAAATGTCAGACCCTGCCGAGGTGGAATCGCTGCTCGACGAAGCCGGTTATAAAGCTGTTTGTGAAGCAGAGAAGCACTGATCAGCCATCCGATTATGACACAACACCGCTACTTTCCACATACTCCCGACGATATTGCAGCTATGCTCAAACGCTGTGGCGTCGGTGACTTGGAGGAGCTGTTTGCCGATATTCCTGAACAGCTCCGTCTGCGCGGAGGGTATAATCTGCATCCGCAGATGAGTGAACATGAAGTAAGGGAATATTTTAGTTCGCTCGAAAAGCTCAACACTCCGCTTACATGCTTTGCAGGAGCTGGATTCTATGATCATTATTCGCCGGCTGTGGTATCATCCATTATTTCACGTTCCGAATTTCTGACCGCCTATACTCCCTATCAGCCGGAAATCTCGCAAGGTACATTGCAATATATCTTCGAGTATCAGACCATGATGACAGAGCTGACAGGTCTTGAAATATCCAACGCCTCGATGTACGACGGATCTACGGCTGTGGCCGAAAGCATGCTGATGGCTGTGGCTCATGGACGCAAGCGCAATCGGGTGCTTGTTTCCTCCACCCTGAATCCAATCTACCGCAAAGTGGTTGACACTTACGCCCATTATCACGGCGTGAAAGTTGACACACTGCCTGAAAAGGATGGTGTGACAGATTTCTCGGTCCTTGAAGATATGATGACCGGCAACGATGTGGCCGGAGTGATCTGCGAGACTCCAAACCGTCACGGAATCCTTGAAGATTTCAGTGGCATCGCTGACAGATGTCATACACTCAAATCGCTGTTTATAATTTCATCGCCGGCTTCTGCTCTCGGTGTAATAAAGAATCAAGGCCAATGGGGTGCTGATATAGCTGCGGGTGAAGCTCAGTCACTTGGAATGCCTCTCAACTATGGCGGTCCCTATCTGGGCTATATGTGCTGCACCAAAGCACTGATGCGTAAGCTTCCGGGACGAATCGTCGGAGCTACTGCCGACAATGAAGGCCGGCGCGCTTTCGTTCTGACTCTTCAGGCCCGCGAACAGCATATCCGCCGCGAAAAAGCCACAAGCAACATCTGCTCCAATCAAGGACTGATGGCTCTTTATGCCGCAGTGTATCTTTCAATTATGGGACCGGAAGGTCTGACGGAGGTGAACCGTATGAGTTGCGATTCGGCTCACTATCTGGCATCACGTCTTGAGAGCGCCGGAGTGGCCCGACTCGCATATCCTGAAAAACCTTATTTAAATGAATTTGAGGTTGTGATTGACGGCGATACGGATGCTCTCATTGACCGCTGTGTGACCGATGGAATTCTGCCAGGAGTAAAGACAGCCGATAACCGGCTGATGATTGCAGTAACGGAGAAACGAACGGTTGCCGAGATGGACAAACTCGTCGACATTTTTGTCTCATTCCTAAAAAAGGCTAAGTTATGAACCGAAAAGTATATGACAAACTCATTTTTGAGTTATCCAAGCCCGGAAGAAGAGCATACAGTCTGCCATCATCACAAGTACAGGATTCATTTTCAGCACTGCCGAGCGGACTGATGCGGACAGAAGCTCCACGGTTGCCACAGGTGGATGAGTTGACCGTGGCACGTCACTACACCAATATGTCGACAAATAACTTCGGAGTTGATTCCGGATTCTATCCTCTTGGATCATGCACGATGAAATATAATCCGAAAATCAATGAAGAAGTAGCAGCATCACCCGTTGTTGCCTCACTCCACCCCCTCCAGCCGGTATCAACCACACAAGGTGTGCTGAAAGCATACCATGACCTTGAACTTGCCCTGAGTGAAATCGGCGGAATGAGTGAGTTCACGCTAAATCCATACGCAGGCGCTCACGGCGAGCTGACCGGCTTGCTTGTGATTCGCGCTTATCACGAGAGCCGCAACGATTTGAAAAGGACAAAGGTGATTGTACCGGATTCGGCCCACGGAACTAACCCGGCGAGTGCGGCTGTGGCCGGACTCAGTGTAGTGGAAGTAAAAAGTCTGCCTGACGGAACTGTCGACACTAAAGCTCTGGCCGGGCTGCTCGACGATACGGTTGCTGCCGTGATGATGACCAATCCGAATACAGTCGGCCTGTTTGAATATTCCATTCCGGAGATTGCTGCTATGGTACATGAGTGCGGTGCATTGATGTATTATGACGGGGCCAATCTCAACCCGCTTCTCGGAATCACCCGACCCGGCGACATGGGTTTTGACGTGATGCACATCAATCTTCACAAAACCTTCTCCACACCTCACGGCGGCGGAGGTCCGGGTAGCGGGCCTGTCGGTGTAAGGAAAGGGTTGGAAAAGTTTCTGCCATCGCCCCGCGTAGTGGAAAAGGACGGATTTTACTCAGTAGAAGCAGAGAGCAAGGATGCACTTGGTCGGATTTCAGCTTTCCTCGGCAACTTCACTGTGGAACTGAAAGCCTTGGCTTACATATTGTCATTGGGAGCAGACGGTCTGGAGATGGCCGGAAAACTCGCCACACTCAATGCAAATTATATCAAGGAATCATTGCGAGATCTATATCTGCTTCCGATTGACCGTGTGTGCAAACACGAATTTGTGTTTGACGGATTGACAGATAAATCAAACGGTGTAACCACTCTTGACATTGCCAAACGTCTGCTCGACTATGGTTATCACGCCCCGACCATCTACTTCCCTCTTCTGTTTCATGAATCGCTCATGATTGAACCGACCGAAACAGAAAGCCGTGAAACTCTTGACGGATTCATCGAAACCATGCGGACCATTGCCGGTGAGGCAGCCGAAAACCCTGACCTTGTAAAAAGTGCGCCTCACGACACGCCCATCCGTCGTCCTGACGATACAAAAGCGGCTCTGAATCCGATCACAACGTTTTATGAGCTATGACATCGGCTGAACTAATAATAATCGGTGCCGGTCCGGGCGGATACGAAACCGCCGCCCGGGCCGCCGCGTCCGGTCTTGATGTGATCATCATTGAACGGGATAATCTCGGAGGAACATG
Source organism: uncultured Staphylococcus sp. (assembly GCA_964554195.1). Lineage (GTDB taxonomy): Bacteria > Bacteroidota > Bacteroidia > Bacteroidales > Muribaculaceae > Duncaniella. The sequence goes on along the minus strand of CAZKNK010000029.1, from coordinate 5,081 downwards.
CCTGAACCGAGGTTGCATACCGACAAAAACTCTCTGTGCGAGTGCCGACACGGTTGAAAGCGTCCGTCATGCAGGTGAATTCGGGATTATCACCACTCCTCCGCGTGTTGACTTCAACACAGTCATGACCCGTAAAGACGAAATTGTGAATCAGTTGCGTCAGGGCGTGGAAATGGCTCTGAAAGGAGTAACCATTGTGAAAGGACAGGCATCCATAACGGCTGCCCACACTGTAATGGTCGGACAAGAGGAGTATTCTGCTCCGCGCATCATAATAGCAACCGGATCGGCTCCGGCAATTCCGCCTATAGTCGGTTCAGAATTGGCTGTTACAAGCGACGGACTTCTTGAAATGACCAACATACCGTCATCGCTTATCATCATAGGCGGTGGAGTGATCGGAATGGAGTTTGCTTCAGTGTTCCGTTCGTTTGGGGCGGAAGTAACAGTAATAGAGTATTGCCGCGAAATAATTCCGGCGCTTGATTCAGAGGTTGCCAAACGGTTACGTACGGCTTTAAAAAAACGCGGCATAAATATCATAACATCTGCCGCTGTCAAGGAAATACGCGAGACAAACGGATGTCTCGCTGTTGAATACGACGAAAAAGGTAAGAGCCGAACTGCTGAGGCAGCTGTAGTAGCTATCGCCACAGGTCGAAAAGCGGTTATCCCCGATGGATTCACTGAAGCAGGAGGTATGATTGACAGTCGCGGTTTCATCACGGTGGATGAAACGTATGCCACTAATCTGGATGGAATCTACGCCATCGGTGATGTCAACGGGCTATGTATGCTTGCTCATGCGGCCACAGCCCAGGGACTGAAATTTCTCGGTGAGAATGTAAATACCGACGTGATTCCGTCAGCGATTTTCACGCATCCGGAGTGTGGTGCAGTTGGCCTTACGGAGGATCAGTGCAAGGCTACAAACCGTGATTATGTGGTCGGTAAATCCACTTTCCGGGCTAATGGAAAAGCCGTGACAGCCGGCGAAACGGAAGGGATGGTGAAAGTTATTGCAGATTGCGTAACAGGAAAAATCCTCGGATGTCATATCTGCGGGGCTGAAGCAGCCATATTGATTCAGGAGGTAGCTCTGGCAATGTCAGCTGGTCTTACCTGTGCCGATCTTAAAGCAACCGTTCATCCCCACCCAACTCTGAGCGAGGCTGTTCTTGCTGCTATACCTTGACGGGAAATCTGTTAATGAATTAACTCCGAAGCCCTTCTGACTTAAAATCAGTCTTTTAGAAGGGCTTCGGTCTGTTTTGCATCTGACTCAAGACGCGAACGGAGACGCCGGAGTGATGAGAATTTTTTTTCAGATCGGAGGCGGTCAACTATTTCGAGTTTAAGTTCCTCACCATAGAGATAGCCCACATAATTAAGAATATGAGCCTCGATGCTCATTTCGATTTTGTTGTCAGATTGATTTACAGTAGGACGGAACCCGATATTCACCATTGCCTTGCGGCGAATTCCGTCGGGAGTAGTGACCCATGCCGCATAAACACCGGCAACAGGGATAATTGACTTTTCGTTCACTTGAATGTTGGCTGTAGGGAAGCCCAATGTACGTCCCACCTTATTGCCGTCAATCACTATACCGTGCATTGTAAAGTTATAGCCCAACCGCTTTGCTACCTCCGTCATCTTACCCTCATTGATGAGTTGCCTGATTCCGGATGAACTTATGGGCGCACCTTCACCTTTGTATTCCGGTGCGGCAATAATCTCCATATCGAGTTCAGAGGCCATCGCGCGGTATTGTTCTATACCATCCACACGATCATGTCCGAAACGATTGTTGAATCCCACCACAAGCTTACGCACGTTGTAGTCCTTGCGAAGCATCTTGAGGAATTCTTTTGCCGACATACGGCGCATCTTATCGTTAAAATCAAGAATTATACAGTCCTGCACCCCGGCCTTCTCGAGATTCTCCATACGCTGCTCAAACGTGTTTATGAGAAGTGGAACTTCGAGCGGACGCACAACTGAAAGAGGATGTGAACCAAACGTAATCACTGAAGGTGTCAATCCGGTATAGGCGGCCTCCACCTTCATATAATCGATAAGGAACCGGTGTCCGGCGTGGACTCCGTCCCACATTCCGACAGCTGCAACGCGCTGTCGGTTCTTGTCTGATTTAGTCAACCTGTTCATCTTGGAGGAAATTATTTAATAGAACAGCAAATTCGTCGCCCGGACGTACAAGCACAGCCTTGAAACCATAGCTGCGCGCAGCGTCAACATTGCTTTGAGAATCGTCAAAAAACAATGTTTCACCTGGAACGATGTCAAACTTCTGTGCAGCATAATCAAATATCTTCCGGCCCGGCTTGCAGCATTTTGCCTCGTATGAAGTAACTGTACCGTCAAAATAGTTGTCAATCGATAATCCGTCCTTCCGAAACTCCGCGGCAATCTTGGAGTTCATCATGACCGGATTGGTGTTTGAAAGAAGATAAACAGGATAATGCTTGCGCAATTCGGAAAGCTGGCGTAGGCGATGGACCGGTATTCCTGTAAGGAAGTCATTGAAAGCCTCCTTGATCTGTAGATCAGTCACATCCTTAGGGAGATGCTCCCGGACTCTGCTGTAAAATTCCTCTTCGGAAATCTCACCCGCCTCAAGACCAAGAAAAAAATCTTTCTGACCATAGTCACCCAAATACTCGGATATATCATTGAATCCGAGCTTCTCAAAAGCACGGACACAGTTAAGGCGGTCAATATCCATAATGACGCCGCCGAGGTCAAACAACAGATTCTTAATCATATCTGCGAATATAGTGATTCTTTATGAAATAACAATGGATTCGGCGTTTGGTTTAAAGCGACGCAATGTATGAAAGAAGTAACAGAGAAACAGTGCGGCAGCCAGAAACAGGCTGACACTGAAGGAAAGAATAATTCCGTAGACTCCCAATCCAAATGTGAACCCCAAAAGATACATTGCCGGAATTCCGACCACAATGTAGGCAACAAATGCTATCCATAGCATCGGCATTACGCACGATGTGCCGCGGAGTGCATTGCTGAAAGTGATCTGCGTGGCGTCGCCAAGCTGATAAATTATAAGCGGCACGATGAGCAGCAGCGATGCGGCAAGAACTTCAGGATCATTCGTGAAGTTTGACATGATGGAGTGTCCTGCAAAATAAAACATTGCCGATGCCGCAACCGTAAAAACAAGCATGATGTGATAACCTCCCCATGCGTCGACACGCATACCGGCAGTGTCTGATTTACCGGCATCGTTAGCGACGAGGATTGCAATAGCATTGCCTATGCTATAATATATACAAAATCCAAGCATACCTGTCACAACCACAACCTGAAACGACGCGAGCGGAACTACACCGAGACGTCCGGCCATCACGGCGGCAAGTGTGAACGAACCGCTCTCAAGAGCAAGTTGCAGAGCGACGGGCCATGAAGTATTGGCCACAAGCTTGACATCCGACTTCGTAATCCTCCCCATCACCACACCGGCGCGGTAGTCAGCGTCACTGCGACGTAACATTATGACCACAGCAAATACTATTAGCGGTAGAGTTCTGGCAATAAGAGTCGAGATACCGGCCCCTGTCAATCCCAATTCAGGAAATCCGAAATGACCGTAGATCAGTGCATAGTTTCCTATAATATTAAACAGATTCGCAGCAAGCAGAAGCACGGTTGGGAAAACAGTGCGCCGTGTTGCATAGCTCCACTGAAGCAGGACTCCAAACATTGCCATTGGAATCAGTCCAACAAGATAGAGCATATAGTAGGGACGGATTTCTGGCAAAAGATGTTCGGGTGCTTCAAATATATGAATGTTGCAATAAAGCCAGTACATTATGCCGACAACCAGAAACGCAAACAGAGTCGTAACAATCATGCTGACCTTCAGAATCTGTCCGATCCTCTCTTTCCGCCCTTGTCCGAACAGCGCTCCGGCAAGAGGAGTCAGTCCGTAGGTGAATCCCATGATTGCCATAAGGGGAGTGTTAAAAAGATTGTTCACGAATGAGGCTGATGCGAGTGAATCGGTGGAATAGTTTCCAACCATCACTGTATCAGCAAAGGCCGTGACAATCAAGCCGAGTTGTCCCACAATCAGGGGCAACCCGAGCTTAAGAATTGAGATGTATGTAGAAAAATACTTTCTTAACGACATCAATACTGTTCCGATTCATTGGGGAAATCGTGGGCCTTGACATCACTGATGTAATTCCCTACAGCATCGTTTATTACTGATGCAAGGTCGGCATAACGACGGAGAAATCGGGGCGAGAATCCCTTGTTGATGCCAAGCATGTCGTGCATCACGAGAACCTGTCCGTCAACACCACCGCCTGCACCGATACCGATTACAGGAATTGTAAGCTCTTTAGCCACCTGTTCAGCCAGCTTAGCCGGAATCTTCTCAAGCACGAGTGCAAAACAGCCTGTACGTTCCAGAAGCTTAGCGTCCTCAATAAGTTTTTTAGCCTCAGCTTCATCCTTTGCACGTACATTATATGTACCGAACTTATTGATTGATTGCGGGGTGAGTCCTAAATGACCCATTACCGGAATTCCGGCGCAGAGGATGCGTTCAATTGACTCGACAATCTCCGAGCCACCCTCCATCTTGACTGCTTCGGCATGGCTCTCCTTCATGATACGCACAGCCGAAGCAAGTGCCTCCTTAGAGTTACCCTGATAAGAACCAAAAGGCATGTCACACACAACAAGTGCGCGCTTAACACCCTTCATCACACTCTTTGCATGATATATCATCTGATCAAGAGTCATTGGAAGTGTTGTAGCATTGCCGGCCATCACATTTGACGCCGAGTCACCTACAAGAATCACATCCATTCCGGCCTCGTCGATCAATTTAGCCATCGAATAATCATAAGCCGTCAGCATGGCGATACGCTCACCGCGCTGCTTCATTTCAGCAAGGCGGCGAGTGGTCACCTTACGCTGATCTTCACTAATATAAGTTGACATATATGTTTAATTAAAATCGGCCACAAAGTTACATCATAACGGGGCGACTTGCAAGAAATTATGCAAAAAAAAGAGCCGGGTCAGTGATT
>CAZKNK010000028.1:0-26392 GCA_964554195.1 uncultured Staphylococcus sp. | reverse complement strand
TTGCCAACTGGGATATGGGAGGTGCTTTCTGGGACAAAAACAACGCTGTGGCACAGCGCACATTCGCCACTTCACCCCACAAATTCGTTGACCGTTGGGACACACCTATCATGATCTCACACGGCGAGTTTGACTACCGAATCCTCTCGTCGCAGGGCGAGATGGCGTTTAATGCGGCAAAACTACGCGGAATTCCCGCCGAGATGGTGATTTTCCCTGATGAAAACCACTGGATTCTGAAGCCGCAGAACGCCATACTCTGGCAGCGCCTCTTCTTCCGCTGGTTTGACAAGTGGCTCAAGCCTGCCGAAAAGTCCTCAGACAAAACTGAATAATGTCAAAGACATCGCTCAAAAAAGCAATAAAAGAATTCACCCCCGACCAACTTCGGGGGTTAATTCTTGATATATATTCCAAATATAAAGACGCAAAAGAGTATCTTGACTTCTTTGCCGAGCCTGATCTTGACAAAGTCCATGAGAAATATTCTCTGGAAATCAATAAGGAAGTAAACCGTATCTATCATCGCTCTCCGGCACCGCGAATTCAACGCATCAAGGCATCAATCAAAAAATTCGCCATGCTCGAACCGGGCTATGAATCGGTGGCTCAACTGATGGTGGAAACCGTGGAGCAACTGATCATCAACGGGAAAGGTGATAAATATTCACCGGGAGCTATGCGCGGCACGGCTTCACTGCTTGAGCAGACCTGTGAGTTTCTTGAGCGAAACGACTGTCTGGATTCATATCTGCCCCGACTGTCAAAGGCCGTGGAGTCAGTGAAGCGGAAATTTTCCTTTTACAACGAGTTCTATAATCTGCTCAAACCGATAATTACCTCAAGGATTGAAGAAGATGAAAAATAGCCATACATCAGACCTTCATGACGAGTGGGACCGCGACCACTTATGGCATCCCTACACGTCGACCATCAATCCTCTCCCCACATATAAAGTAGAAAGCGCCGACGGAGTGCGTATCCGCCTGACAGACGGGACGGAACTTATCGACGGAATGGCATCATGGTGGGCCGTGATTCACGGGTATAACAATCCGCGCCTCAACCGCGCGGTAGCCGACCAGATTGCGCGCATGAGTCACGTGATGTTTGGCGGACTGACTCATGAGCCGGCCATCACCTTAGGCAAAATGCTTCTCAAAGCCGCTCCACCGTCGATGAACAACATATTCTATGCCGACTCCGGCTCGGTGGCAGTGGAGGTGGCCATGAAGATGGCCGTGCAGGCGGCAGTGTCGCTCTCAGGCAATCCTGACAAGACGAATTTCGTCACCATCCGCTCCGGCTATCACGGCGATACGTGGAACGCCATGAGCGTCTGTGACCCGGTCACCGGGATGCACTCCATATTCGGTTCATCGCTCCCCGTTCGCTATTTCGTGCCGCAGCCCCGGTCACGCTTCGACGGGGAATGGAATCAGGCCGACATCAAACCGCTGGCTGAACTGCTTGAACATGAATCTGACAAAATAGCCGCCCTTATTCTCGAACCGATAGTGCAGGGAGCCGGAGGAATGTGGTTTTATCATCCTCAGTATCTGCGTGAGGCGGTTGCACTCTGCCACAAACATAACGTCATCGTGATTTTTGACGAAATAGCCACCGGATTCTGGCGAACGGGCAAAAAATTCGCATGGGAACACGCCGGAGTCGAGCCTGACATCATGTGTATCGGCAAGGGACTCACTGCCGGCTACATGACCATGAGTGCCGTGCTGACATCATGCCGGATTGCCGACGCCATTTCAACATCGGAAGCCGGAGTTATGATGCACGGCCCGACGTTCATGGCCAATCCGCTCTCATGCGCAGTGGCCGCAGAGTCACTCCGGATGCTCAACGAGTCAGACATGGAGGCGAGGATAAGCCATATTGAAAACCTCATAAAGGAATATATCGCTCCGGCCGGGAAACTTGAGAATGTGGCTGATGTCAGAGTGCTTGGCGCCATAGGAGTAATAGAAATGAAGGAGCCGGTGAATGTGGGTGAATTTCAGAAAAAATGCACTTCGCTCGGAATATGGGTGCGTCCGTTTGGCAGAAATGTTTATTTCATGCCCCCGTACATTATTTCTGACGAAGATCTCAAAACTCTCATCTCACGCACAATCGAATGTATCCATTAGAATCTTGTCTTGACAAGGAACTCCAAAGACTTGCCGAATCAGGCAACCTGCGGGTAATCCCGACCGACTCAACCTATGAGCCGGCTGTGACAGACCTCTCGACAAATGATTATCTCGGACTGGCTATGCGCTCCGACCTGCGCGACGAATTTTATTCTGAACCGGACGTAAGAAACATTCCGATGACATCAGCGGCAGCACGTCTCCTCGCATCGACCCAGATTCACTATGACCGCCTCGAGCAGCAGCTCCGCTCGCTCTACGGGCGTGACATCCTGCTATTTAACAGCGGCTATCATGCAAACACCGGCATGATTCCGGTCTTGGCCCACGGACGAACACTCATTGCAGCCGACCGTCTGGTCCACGCAAGCATCATTGACGGAATAATCCTGTCAAAATGTCGATTCACGCGATTTCCACACAATGACTTCGACGCACTTGAAAAAATCATAGTCACCAACATCGCTGACTATGACAGAATCCTTGTGGCCGTTGAAAGCATCTACTCCATGGATGGAGACCGGGCCGATATTCGCCGACTGATAGAACTCAAGCGCCGCTATCCGGGCGTGATTCTCTATGTGGACGAAGCGCATGCCTTCGGGGTGGAAGGTGACAGAGGACTCGGACTTGTGAGTGACGCTGATACTGACCGGGAAGTGGATGTGGTGATCGGAACATTCGGCAAAGCATGCGCCTCGATGGGAGCATTCTGCGCAACCTCACAACTTATCCGCAATTTCGCAGTCAACAAAGCGCGAAGTTTCATATTCTCAACCGCTATTCCTCCGCTGACAGCCGCATGGACCGGATTTATGATTGATAAAATCACAGGAATGGACGCAGAACGCAGCCACCTGAAGCATATATCGAAACTGCTTGCCGACGGCATTACTTCACTTACAGGACGACTCACCGAACCGAGCCATATCATTCCGGTTATAACAGGTGACCCGGTCAAGGCTGTAGAAATATCGTCAAGACTTATGATTGAAGGATATAAGGTGCTTCCGATCCGCGTTCCTACCGTTCCACCCGGCACTGACCGGCTCCGCATCAGTCTGTCAGCCGGCCTGACTGAAACCGACATCACAGGATTTCTCACCAAACTAAGCCAAATCCTATGAACTTGAAAATCATCTCTGCCGCCGGCAACAAACGTCTGATTCTGATTTTTTCAGGATGGGGAACCGATCCGGCCCCATTCCGCCGACTCAGCGTTGAGGGCTATGACATTGCCGTGGTATGGGACTACAGAACCGAGATTGCCGACACGGCTGATATTGAAGGATATGAGGAGATAGTGGTGGTTGGATGGTCGTTTGGCGTAGTGTCGGCCACAAGATTCATGAAATCGAATCCCCGATTACCGGTGACATCCACCATTGCCATCAACGGCACCACATATCCTGTCGATGATCAGCTTGGAATACCTGAAGCCATTTTCAGCGGAACGCTTGCCGGACTCAGTGATGATACACTCAGGAAATTCTACCGCCGCATGTCAGGTTCATCGGATGCCTTCAGGGAATTCATGGCTCAACCACCCGAGAGAGCGATTGAGGAACTCAAAGAGGAACTCAAATCCATCGCCGCCCGCGAATCAGTTGACGGAAGCCGATGGGACGTGGCCATAGTTTCAGAAAACGACCGGATAATTCCGGCTGAAAATCAAAAACGTGCATGGACCCTCTCCGGAACACGGATAATCTCCGAACCCGGCCATCATCTACCCGACTTTCAGTCACTTATCTCATCTCTGCTAACAAACAAGCCCCTGGTAGCCGACAGATTCCGCCATGCTGTGAGAACATATAATGATAATGCCGGCGTGCAGCTGGCAGTGGCCCGGAAACTTGTGGAACTATGGAATCCGGCTCCGGCTTCAAAACCCGACATTATTGAAATAGGATGCGGAACAGGTCTATCCACCCGTGAAATTCTCAGCCGAATCACCCCTGCCTCACTTCGGTTATGGGATTTTAATATCACTGACCCGCCGGAGGGAGCAGAATGTAAGGAATGTGACGCCGAGACCGAGATAATGAAAACCGAAAGCGAATCGGTCGACGTGATTTTCAGCGCATCGACAATTCAGTGGTTCAACTCCCTACCAAGCTTTTTCCGCCATGCCTCACGTGCGCTCCGCCGAGGCGGAATAATAGCGGTATCCACATTCGGGCCTGACAATTTCCCCGAACTCAGCGCTGCATCACACTCCCACCCCACATTCCCGTCGCTTGAAGCTGTCAGAGCCATGATACCTGACACTCTAACAGAAATCATGGTACATGAGGAACGGCTGACACTCACTTTTCCGTCAGCCACACATGCGCTCCGCCACATCAGCCTGACCGGCGTCAATGCCCTCCACGCACCGCTTCCAGCCGGACAGACCCGACGGATACTCAACTCCTATCCCCTTACCCCTGATGGCAAAGCCGAACTAACCTATCACCCTATTTATCTGATTCTCAAAAAACAATGAGCAAAGTTTACTTCATATCAGGAATTGACACTGATGCCGGAAAGAGCTATGTGACAGGCTACATTGCCCGCCGACTGATGGAACAAGGTAAAAAACCGGTAACACAGAAATTTATTCAGACCGGCAATGAACTATATTCCGAGGACATCGAACTCCACCGTCGAATAATGGGAGTGAATCCTTTTCCTGAAGATCTTGACCACACCACTGCCCCGGTGATCTTCACCTATCCCGCATCAGCTCAGTTAGCAGCCCGCATTGACGGGCGTGAAATTGACATCGAGGCAATAGACCGCGCCACCGCCACACTCGCCACGCGGTATGACACGGTGCTTATTGAAGGAGCCGGCGGCCTGATGGTACCTCTGACCGACCAATTTCTGACCATAGACTATATATCGTCACGTAATCTACCGGTCATTCTTGTCACTAACGGCATACTCGGATCCATCAATCACACCATCCTTTCCATTGAGGCAATAAAAGCACGTGGAATCAAACTCGCCGCCGTTGCATACAACGAATTTTATGACACAGACCCGGTGATAGCCGCCGACACCGCCGGCTTTATTTCGCGTTACATAAACAGGAATCTGCCGGGGACGGAATTTTTCAGAGTACCTCGTGTTGAGAATGTTTAAAAAAGTTTAACAATCGGATTTTTTAGAGTGCCGATAATCGGTAATTCGCGCTGAAACATTTAACTTTGCATAACCAAAAAACTCATGATGGACCAAAACCGGATTAATATATCAATATCAAAAGAACAGCTTGCCGCCATGCCGGTAGTGAGCTTCCCGGGTACCATCGCAGTTATAGATACTCTTCCGGCAGCACTCAAAGCACTTGAGTATCTGCATACACAGGAAGTGGTCGGATTTGACACCGAAACAAAGCCTAATTTCCGTAAGGGACAAACCAACACCGTTTCCCTCATTCAGATTTCCACCGGCGAGAAGTCATTTCTGTTCAGAATCAATATTCTCGGTCTGTTTGACGAGATGCGCGAATTTCTGGAATGTCAGTCGACCGTGAAAGTAGGACTGTCGCTTAAAGATGATTTCCACGTCCTTCATCGTATTGGCTCTTTTGAGCCACAGAATTTCATTGACCTTCAGGATGTGGTCAGAAAATATCACATCACCGATTCAAGTCTGCAAAAAATCTACGGCATACTCTTTGACGGACGAATCTCCAAAGCCAAACGTCTCAGTAACTGGGAAGCCCCCACTCTCAGCGAGAGCCAGCAGATTTATGCCTCGATTGATGCCTGGGCCTGCCTGAAAATCTACCATTACCTCCAGTCGGGAGAGTTTTCACCGGCTGAATCGCCCTACGCCACCATCTGCGAGCCTCAGGAAACTTGAAACATTCATTTACCAGCTCTCACCTAAATCTAACCATAACACATGAAACTTCGACTCTCAACCCTTATCCCGATCATTCTGCTGATATACCTCGGTGTCATGAGTTACATCGGGTATCCGGAGTTTGAAAACGGCAACTATCTCTATTATTTCGGAGTGATTGGCATCACGCTCGTGATCATAGTGATACTCCACTTCTATCTCAAACGACGCGAAGCAATCAGGCGCAACCGGCATAGCCGACGCAACACGGAGCGGTCATGACTATCAGCACCCGTTGCCGGATGTGACTTCATTCCCTCTTGCGGGGACGCCGAATATTCACTAATTTTGTCCCCGAAGATATGAAAACTGATTTTTTTATTGCCCGACGTATCAGACTCAGGCCCGAATCCGGACGGATTTCGGCCGGGGTAATCATTGCCGTGACCGGTGTTGCGCTTGCTCTATGTGTGATGATCGCATCAGTCGCCGTAATGCTCGGTTTTAAAAATCAGATACGTGAAAAAGTAATGGGATTCGAGGCCCAGATTTCCGTTTCGGCCTACAGCCCTGAATCCGGCAAACATAAATCGGTCAATCTCACTCCACAGCTCCGTGAGATAATGGCGGAAGCACTGCCAGAAAATGCCCGAATCACCCCCTCGCTCTTCAGGCCGGTAATTCTTAAAACCGATTCTGACTTCTCCGGCCTGATGCTAAAAGGCATTGCACCTGACAACACTCTCGACCTCATTTCGTCAAACATAGTCAGCGGCCAACTACCTGACTTTTCATCTGATTCAACCCTATATCATATAGCCATATCACGCCTTACGGCCAACAAACTCAACCTCCATACCGGTGACAAAATCAACTCATTCTTCATTGACAATTCCGGCGCCAGGCCGAGAAAACTGACCGTTGCGGCGATATTTGACACCCACTTCACCGATTATGACCGAAACATCTTATTCGGGAATATCGAAATGCTCCGCCGCATGGACAAACAGGACCCGGAATCAGCCTCGACCATTGAAATATCCGGGTTGACGACTGACCGTGAGATTGATGATGCGGCCCGAAAGCTCGCCGACCGGCTATCACACGCCTATTACTCCGGATTGAGTAAGGAGATACTGACTGTCTCGACAATCCGTCAGACCGCATCGATGTATTTCAACTGGCTCGAATTGCTTGACACCAATGTGGCCGTAATCCTTGTAATGATGATTCTTGTGTCGGGTCTGACTCTCATATCGAGTTTGTTTATAATCGTTCTTGAAAGAGTCAACATGATCGGAGTACTTAAAGCGCTTGGCGCATCCAACTCGCTCATCAGGCGCGTATTCATCATTCTGGCCGAACGCCTTGTCATCACAGGACTCATTATCGGAAATGCCGTAGGACTTTCATTGCTCTATGGCCAGAAACTTCTCCGGCTGATTCCGCTTGACCCTGAGGCTTATTATCTCGACACAGTTCCGGTTGAGATAAACTGGTGGTGGATACTGGGCATAAACCTCGGAGTGATAGTGATTTCCGCAATCATTCTCATTTTGCCGAGCAGGATTATTTCAGGTATATCACCCGCTGAGGCAATCAGATTTGAATAAAAGAGGATGCCATTCAAAAAATCGGCATTAGGCCCGACTGACGACCGAAGAGTTAGTCCTCGATTTTAATTGTCTCAAGATAGTAGAACGAAAGATAGTTTTTTCCGTCATACTTTGCCATGTGGTCGATGCGTCGCGAGTAGTCATTCATCTCCTCTTCAAAGCCCACAATGTTGTCCTGATTTCTGTAACGCCTTTCAAATTCACATCGGCGGTGACACATGAACAACGCTGTGTCAGGATTCTCATTAGACGAAATCATCTGAAGGTGGCCGGCATACTGTTCGCGGAGGTCACCGATTCCTTCTTTGGTAAGACGCTCCTCACGAAACATTCCTGAAAATTTCAGACGGCGCCCCATGATAGAGTCATCAAACGCACCCCCGACAGGAGCTGCTGCGATGCAACGGAGCATAACCGAATCATTGTCAAACACAATATACATAGCGTTGCCGGTCATGCGGCAGATGTGAATACACCGACCTTCGACGGTGACAATGGAGTCAACAAATGCCTGAGGGCTTTTCATCAGTTCATCAACCGTAAACTCCGGAATGCGCTCAGTCACAATAAAATTATCAGTGAGAGCCTTACGCCCGCAGGCAACTATCACAGCAACAGAAATAAGTGTAATGAAAAGTGATATATATTTCTTCATAATCATCATATTGAAAAACTTTAACAAAAATACCACATTCCCCGTCCGCCTCAAAATTTTGCAACCGTTCTGACACACAAATACACCACACCCCCGCCGGAGCGCGCCGACGAGGATGTGGATGAGAAGTCAAATATGTTTCCAAGCTACCCGATGCGTACTTTCCGACAGGTGGTTTTGTTTTTCCAAATATAAATGCCCGCAGGCAAATCAGGCCATTCACCAAATATGACTGAATAAGCAACAGGGATGCCTTGTATATTATACAACACACCATTTTCTGTCAAATCCTGTGAAACCACGGGCAAAGCGGAACCGGAGTCGGCTGATGTAGGGAACAACGGTAATGACGGAAACCAATAATTCATAATCATATCATAATCACGGATTTTATTACCCGTCGGAGAGTAGCGTCGGGTAATATATGCCGGAGTGCCGAACTCATGATATAGAGCCATATAAATCTCGTCGGTTGACGGATGCACGCCAAGAGCGCAACCGTAAAGTTTCCAGTCAGCACCATCTTCCTCCAGATCTATGAAAAGAGACAGCTCTTTAGTATCACAATCAAATTTATAGATTTTAGTGCCTGTAAACCAACGGTTAGGTCCACCCTTCCAATACAGGCAATTCTGCACCTTTGAAGCTACAAACGCATCAGGAGTCCAGGCATACCATGAATTAGAGGGAGGATACATGCCTTCAGCTATCGGGATAATTTCATAATTGAGCGATTCCGGGTCAACCCGAACAATATAATTCAGAAAAGTGCCGGTTCCTTGAAGATTCTTAGCGATCGAGAGCCAAAGAAATCCATCCTTTGACCTGACGATAGAGCCAATTCCGGCACCCGCCTGAACAATGTCCATAGAAATTGTTTGAATGACTTTGTCGGAAGCCGGATCAACAATAAGCAGTCCATACTGCTGATGAGCAACAAAAACCTTTCCGGCTGCGGAAACCATCATACCCGACTGACCGTGATATAACGATCCGGTAGGGTCAGTGTTTGGTTTATCATCGTCACCTCCGGCATTAGGATTTGCCGAACCCTCCACCTGCCCCGTAACGGTGAATGTGTCGAGATCAAAAATCCAAACACCGTTGCTGGTAGAGATATACCCCTTGTGTTCATCAACGCCGAGAAATCCCCTGCCGTCACACTGCGCGCCGGAGGGATCGATATTCACCTGCTGATGTAGAATCTTCATTGTACGGGCATCGGCTACAGTGATTCGTCCCCCGGTGATTGACGCTCCGGGATCCTTAGCCTGTTTTGCTATAAGATAGAGCCTGTCATGCCATAAAGCTCCGTACTGGTTAGTGCATCCGAGTTCCATTCCCGGATTTTCGGCCTGAATAATGCGGTAACGCCAATAGTCACCCTCCGGGTCATCCGGAAGGAGATAATTAACGGTGGAGTTTTGATGTCCATACCAATCCTCGTTCACCCAAATGATACCTTGAGTATAGTCCGCTTCATGAGCGGCAACAGGTTGCACCGTTACCGCCCATAAAGCTGATAAAATTATCAGCGAGTTCTTCATTATTTAATAATCACCTTAGTTGAGAAATTGCTTTCGGTGCGGATTACGTAGATGCCGTGATGCTGTCCGAAATCAAACAGATATGAATCCGAGTCAACAACGAATGAGTGTATCATACGGCCTGCTACGTCATAAACGCTGAGATTCTCTCCGGAGAATCCTCTTACGAATATGCGCTCTCCGTCACAGGTAACCGAGCGGTTGAGTGATGCAACCTCACTTAGTCCGGTGCTGATATCACCGATATTAACAGTAACGGATTTGCTTACGGTTCGACCGTTTGATTCGGCGGCCAAAGTGAAGTAATGAGTTCCGGCTGAAAGAGGTGAAACCGTAAGTGTTTTGCCTGAGAGAGTCACGGCAGCATGAGGAGTTTCGGCGGTTGCAGAGTAAGAGAAAGAAGGCTGTCCGACGAGTGACAATTTAATATTGGAGTCGATGTTGTCAGCGTCAGAAACATACTCTGTCAGGTCAATGACAGTTTCACCGTCATTCACGTCAAGGTTGATATTTTCCAGATTGATGACAGCGCTGTGCTTGTCAGGGAAAACGGCGAATGCCTGAAACCAATAGTATGGACGCAAGGCAATGGTGCGGACAATCTCACCGGTTTCGGGATTGATGAAATGAGTCCAGTTGTAGCGATAGTGTCCGGAAGAAGAATCCTCAGTTGTCATGACGATAAGTTCACCGGAACGGTCATCATAGCGCAATGAACCATACGTTTTTTGCTTCACTCTCGGATTAGAGCCGACAAGATTTTCCGCTCCCATATCAAAAACAGGGACAAGAGCAGCCGGGTCAGTGCCGACATCCCAACCATAATATTTGTCGGTTGATGAACCTCCGGCAATTCCACCTCCTGCTGAGAACCAGATGGTGTTACGGCTGTGACAACCGACAAATGGAGTGTTTCTCCATGCACCCCATGAGCAAGTAGGATATGACATACCCTCGGGCAGCGTTACGCTCATGTCCTCAACTTCGTCGAGTGTTTCAGGGTCAATACAGATAAAACGTCCACGACCATTTGAGACAGCAGCGAGCCACACATGACCATCGGCAGTCTGCGTCACACCCTGAACTGTCTGGTAAGGATAATTCTTAACCACCCGGTCAGTTTCGGTGTCAATAGCGAAGCCTCCCGTATTCTGCTTGATACCGAACACATATTTTCCGGCGTGAATCATATCGCCGATCTGACCTGAATACAGGTCAGCACCGGAAGAACCGGATTCGTCAAAAGCGGTGATTTTACCGATAACCTTCACTTCGTCAAGATCAACAATATAAATACCGTTTGAAGTGCCGACATAAACCTTATCGGGAGTTGCACCGACAACAGCCCTGCCGTCGGCACTCTTGGTTTCGTCGCCAAATATCAGATCATCAATCGAACCGATCCGCTTAAGTGATTTGGCATCAGCCACAACCACCCTGCCGCCACCGGGAAGCGGGTCACCTCCATCGGCAGCCTGCTTGGAAATTGCAATAAGCTTATCGGCCCAAATGGCTGCATACTGAGACGTGCAGCCGAACGACATTCCGGGATTTTCGCGCTCATAGACCTGATACATCATTTCGCCCTCTGGAGTGATGTAATTCATACCGCCGTTAGTATGTCCGAACCACTCCTCGTTAATAATGAGAGTACCGTCAACATAACCGTTTTCAATCGGAGTCCGGTCCTGCTCCTCAACTCTGACAGTATAAGTCTTTGAGACATTACTGCCATCGGTGGAAGTGAGGGTCAGCGTACACTCACCGGACCGATGTCCGCTAAGTTCATAGAACTGTAGTCGGGTATTATTCTCATCCCAATAGTTGACTTTATACATTGTAGCGATGTAATCAGTCCGGTCGGTACCGTTGTCCGTAAGAGTAACATTGAAATCGGGAATGTCGGCATCAGCCGGAACAGGATCGGCAATCACACCGATCATCTGCTTGGGATTGAGGATGATGACATCACCGTCAACTCCCTTAATCGCAAAGTCAGTGACCGGATGGCGCAGCGCTGAAACAATTTCAAATTCAGCCTTGATTTCAGGATTCCAAGTTGAAGCAGCCGTAATGGTTGCGCTACCCGGAGTCTTTGTTGTCTTGATAGCCGTGGCGCTTGCTGTGGCAATCTTTGTGTCAGTGGATGAGAAGGTCAAGGCCGTGTAAGTTGCATTTGAGGGAGTGACGGTTAATTCATTTGTGATTGTGGAATTAAGAGGAGCGTCAACCGACTCAAGAGCAAACCGGACACTTTCAACGGGAATTTCAGGAGGGAGAAGTGTGAAGTGGCAAACGTTGCTGTAAGAATATGAAGCACCCTTTCCGGTTCTGACTCTTGCGTGAATGAAAAGATCGCCGGCTTTGTTGCCAGAATAAGTCATCTGTCCGAATGAAGCAGCCGCAGTGGAAACGGATTTGACAATATCGGAAGAATTACTGCTATGGGTAAGTGATTCATCATTACGGATATACCATGAATAATTGATTGCATCATAACTTTCTTCACGCTGAACAAATACGGGGATAAAATTTTTCTCATCCGAAAGTGCAAAAGTCAATTCTTCGGGAACCACAGCGGTTGCCATTCCTGGAGCGGGAAGATAGAGCAGATATTCCGGTTTTTGACTATCGCACGAAAGCAATACACACTCCTCATATTCGGTCAACTTCCATTCACCCGAGCAATTTGTGTCATCACCGGAATTGTCAAACAAACCGTCACCGTCGGCATCTATGCTGATTTTATCGCCATTTACACTAAATGCCGGATCCTGATTGAGACAATCCAAAACCACGGAGACATTGGGCAAAACCGAATTGAAATTCAGGCGCAACACAACATTGTCAATTTTTGAGGAATTGTTGAATCGGACTATCAGCGGAATCGAGTTTCCACCGGTTCCGATTTCCCTGACACATTTGGAAGGATTCAGAGACGAATCGAGAAGGCGCGCAGGCATATAGACGATTTCACCATCTTCACACGGAGCAACGCCCTCGCCCATTCCTCCTACCATTGCACTTTCAAACTGCGTGAAACTCCAACCGTCGACCGAACCGTCAACAAGAGCGCGTCCGGAAAAACCCGCACCGGAATACATCCATTCCTGTGACGGATTGTTCGCACACCAATAGCTCCAATATCCTTCATACCAAGCCGAAAGCCATTTAGGTTCATATTTTGTCGGGCCACACTTTTCCTCGATTGTTTCATCTATATCCCAACAGTCATAATCGTAGGCCGGATAGCCATACGTCGCGTAATCAAACGGATGCTGAATATAATGTGAGCTGGCAATGGCTTTGTCAATGGCAGCCTGAGCCAATGCGGGGGAGTTGTCGCCCGGTGCTTCGGTCTGCCCCATGAAGCTGCTCGGCGAGTAGTAATCAAAATTGATAAACTCGAAAGTTCTGGCCTTCTCAAAGTTGAAAAAAACATGATTTAGCACAGTCTGATTCAAACCATAGCCCACGCCACACAGTGTACTGCCCATGCTTCCGGTGTACTGAGTCAGCATGGAAAGCCGCGATGAATTCTCACAAATTGCTTTCATCATCGTTTCGCCGGAAGGATTTTCTCCGTTCTCCCAACGGTAGCCCCACACGTATGCGTCGGAGCCATAGGCATCGCCGTTAAACTGGATGACCAATGCAGCTTTGTTTGGTCCGCTACCGGTCCAATGCTGAATCCGGTCGAACTCAACCGGGTGTGCGGCTGCGCAGAGAGCCGTCAACCCGATGGAGAGATAAAGAAGTCTTGTTCTCATGATCAGTTTATTATTAATTTATAATCAATTAGATATAGTTTTGTCACTTCTGTATGCTCATCAGGTCGATATGGAGATCCCGGGCGCGGCTCAACTCCGTGGATGTTTCGCCGAGCCACCCGCAATATTGATTAACACCTGTATAAACCCGTATAAAATCAGCGCCGGGAAGATTGACGGGATTTCCGTCTGAATCCACAGCCCGGGAGATGTCAAACGAATTGAGTTCCGGATATTCATTCGGATGATTATCCACATATCCCCACGGGTAGCTGTAAAGGACAAAATATGTTCCGTTACCACTTATATCCTCTGCATTGGGAGCGAGAACAGTCCCGGTGAAATTCAGGCAGTCGGCTGAAATCCATTTCGGAAAATAGTCCTGATTATGAAACATATTTTTAGCCATAAATCCGGAGCCTCCCATACTATCCTCCCAACGGATATAATAAACATCGTCAAGGCTATTATCCTCATCCGCAATCACTTGCCTCAACGGGTCGGGTCGGTGATACACAATGGAATAATTATGACGTGTCAGGGGCGAGTCGTATTCACTTCCCGCCAGTTCAAACCACTCATCGTCAGGCAAACCGTTACAGTTTCTGTCATAGCTCACCATCACAATACCCGGTTCTGCGGAGCCGCCTTTCTTTTCGGGTTGAAGCAATTCGTAGAAGCAATTTCCCCATATCCGGAAATCATCTTCACCGGCAATGTTCATTACCGTGTGGTCAAATCCAAAAGTAACATACCCCCCGTAACCGCCCAATGTAATCATAATATCGTTTGTGCCTGATATGGATTCCTCAGCTTTCCGGAGTATGGATTGATAAGTGTCACCAGGTTCGAAGCGAGGCATTTCATTGACAAATTGTCCGGGAGCCGGACAGTATTCGTAGACTTTGGAAATGTAAGGACTATATTCTATTTCCTCATGAATAACCTTCACCTTGAACTCAAAATCAAATGGAGTCATAGAATCGATTATCTTAAGTCGTAAATCATACGAGCCTTCGTCAGCCGTAATGAATATAAAGTCTCTCTCGTTGCTGACTAATTCACCGTTGACATACCAGTTATATTCCTTACCCGTAAAAGCGGGATGCAGATCGAGTTTCTGCATTCGGGAAATGTAATAAATATCGTCAATCCCGATATTGACCATCGGAATTTCATCCTTGCATCCGCAGAGCAAAAATGTGGTTATCAAGTAAATCAGACACTTCTTCATTTGAACAGAAAAGTTATGTGAGCGGGAATATCACCCGCGCGAACACTCCACTTCTTATATCCGTCGGGCGAGAAACAATAGAGTGTACCGGATGAAACATAGTTTTTGGCATCGGTGACAAAAATGTCGCCGGTTTCGGGATGGACGGCTATGCCGTAGGGAATCTGAATTTCCTTGTCGGTTCCATCTTTAATAAAGTTGGTTGACAAAACTTCTTTAGTGCGGACATCAATTATCCCGTAGCTGATTGTGTTGGACTGGGTATAATTATTCCACTCGGTGGCATAATAATACATCTTATCTTCATAAAAAGCCATGTTTGAACAAGCGACAGGAATTGTGTCGGTCACCATCATCTGATTGTAACCCGGTTTTTTTTGCATCACATACAGACGTGATGGGCGGCTCTGATAATCACCTCTTGACGTCACCCACAGCTTGTTGTATCGGTCCTTCTTCAATCTGTGAAGATTAATTCCGACAGGAATCTGCTGGACCTGCTTGAAGTCAATCATCTGAATGACGGACACGGTATTGTCATAATTCGGCACTCTATATCCTCCCGAATTAGCAACATACATGTAATCATCGACAATCTCCATCTCCTCGGGTTGATAACCGACCGAAACCTTTCGGGTGACTGCAAGCGAAAGAGTATCCACCTCATATACGGCCCCTTTGGGTGCTTCGGGATCAATCAGCACCGGACCGACGTATGAACTGACATAAACCTTGCCTCTATGAAATCTGACATAACGGCAGTTAGGTATGTCAATCTGCCCTATTCTGATACCCGTATGAGCCTCAAGAACTTCAACTTTGTGCGAGCAGTTCACAACCACATATAATTTGGAGCCATAGATGCCAATATCATTTCCCACATCGCCGAGTTCCTTGATGACGTCAGGATTTTTCTCTGCATAAATATTCCGTGAATATAGTCCGGTGACGTAGTCATAATAATCGATGCTGCATTTATTTGACCCCATATTTCCTTCATTCACAAGATATAATCCACGG
Source organism: uncultured Staphylococcus sp. (assembly GCA_964554195.1). Taxonomy (GTDB): domain Bacteria; phylum Bacteroidota; class Bacteroidia; order Bacteroidales; family Muribaculaceae; genus Duncaniella. The sequence continues at coordinate 10,563 of CAZKNK010000028.1, read as the reverse complement.
ATTTCACTGCCAGGCCTCTCGTCACCTATCACTTCATACTCCGTCGGCACCACAAGCTCGTCCTCCCGACAGCCTGCGGCACCGGCCAGGAGCAGCAGAAAAAATATAATTAAGAAAAACTGTTTCATATTTCAAAAGTGAGGGAGAACTTATAGTTTCGCTTTGGCATGGGGTAATTTAAAATCACATCATAGTCCTGACTCAACAGGTTATTTACTTCGATCAAAGCCCTGGTTTTAACTTTTCCGAGATGAAAATCATAGTTGAGTGAAAGATCTGACGTGTACCACGGTTGAGTGTAGTTATACCGGATGTTTTCCTGCTGATTATAGCGGGAACCAACGTAGATGAAGCTGTAGTTAAGTCCGATGTCATGCCATGAAATATTGACTACCGCAGAACCGGAATGATGTGGAATATAAGGAATCTGATGGCGGTAATAGTTATCAGCCGGATTGGTTATGTCTATTGCTTTCTGATAAGTGTATTGCCCCCGAAGCGTGAAAACGAGATGCTGATATGGATTAACCGAGAATAATGCCGTGAGATCGACTCCCCGAATATCCACCAGACCTAAATTCAACATGGTCCATCGGAATTGCTGACCTTTCGGATAAGCCACGATCTTATCATGGACCTTATTGTAATAGACATCACAACTGAACCGGAGTTGCGACAGGAACCCGCGGCGGGATTTATCAAACAAAAGTCCGATATTATACTGCTCGACCCGCTCCGGATTGAGCTTTGAATTTCCCATGTCGGCATAATACAGATCATTAAACGTGGGCATACGGAAGGATTTTTTATAAAAAGCCCGGATCGAAAACGCCTTGCTTCGCATCGGATAACCTGCCACATAGATAGCCGGAGTGAAAACTGATTTATCCGCTGGAGCCTCCTGATGCTCGAGATTATCATGAACAAACGTCATCAATCCGCTTGCCGAAACTGATAATCTGTTGAAATCAAAGGATGTGGCTACGGATAAAAGATTCGTGAATCTATCAGGTTTCGCAAATCCATACACATCAGCATCCAACGAATTGAACATGAAATCATAGCTGGCCGATGCCATCCACCACGGCATGACGGAAAATTCATTTGCCGACGAAAAATAAAATTCACGCTGCCGATACAGATTATCCACTTTCACCTGCTTGTCATCATTATTGACATAATGAGTGCGATAAAAAGCATATTTGATATTTTCCAAGGATGTCCAGCAACCGGACGAAATCATGGCCGAACCCTGCACAAAGGAATTAGTGTCCCAGATGCGTTCACCGCGTCGCCAAACATTATTGACAATAGCCCCCGGCACACCTCGCTCGGAGTTATAATTATAAGCCTTGAAATGCCACTCCCCCAGACGCAGATTGCCGTTAAGATTAAGTTCAATACGGGTGGCGTTTATGTCACCGTTTTGCCTGACGGCCGTTGTGTCATAAGCAAGCTCGCCTGCCGGATTCACCCTTCGGTATCTGAACTTATATTTTCCGCTTGAGTTAAGCCACTCGGCACTCAATGAGGCGTTTACATTATCCGACAATTTGAGTTCGACAAGCGCCGAGGGATTCAGCAGGTCAAACGAACCGAATCTCATGGCAAATCTGGCATGATACGTTTCCCCGTCATTAAACTTAGGAGTGCGTGTCCGCAGGTAGACCGTACCGGCGTTGCCGAAATCACGGGCAGGCTGAAGCAAGGCACTTTTCTGACCATTGTGCAGCGACAGTGCTTCAATGTTGTCGAGTGAAAACTGGCCTAAATCTATCTGTCCGTTCTGGGCATTTCCGAGTTGCACACCATCATAGACCACTCCGGTATGATTCGTACCCATCGAACGGATATTTACGGTCTTTATGCCTCCCACACCCCCGTAATCCTTAACCTGCACACCGGCAAAATAACGGAGCGCATCAGCCACACTGTTGCTGTTGAGTTTCGATAATTCCTCACCGGATAAGGTTTGCACGGGGATGGTTTCCTTGCGTGACTGTCGGGCAGTGACAACCACATCCTGCAAATTTTGCATCTCGATTGAGTCAACCGGCTGCTTGCCGGCTGAAACAAAATTGCAGAACAAGGAAACCGAGAATAAAACACCGGATTTTAACGATTTGCTTATCATTATTTGAGATTTACAGATACAAAAACTCCCGTTTGCACTGATGAAAAGTGCTTACGGGAGCCTGAATGGTATTTGAAAATCTCAAAAAACAATTTCCATAAGAAACTGAATTGAGACAGCAGATGCTTAAATCGTCAGACCGATACCCATAATCCCGTAGGCGGTTTCAAAAGGCGAAAATGGCAGGTCTTCTGACTTATCCCGGTTTTGTCGCGCCTTCCCGGTCGGTAAACCAGTGGCAAGTTGCGAAAAACGGCTGCTTGAAGAATCATATCTACAAGCGGAAATTACAGCAGCGGGTACTGTTGAGGAATTTCACCTCATTCCCTTTTGATGTTCCTTAATGCCTCCGCTCCCGGATGACGGAACAACCATTTCGGGTGCAAAGTTACAACTTTTTTTGATACATCACCTAAATTTGCAGCAAAAGTTGTGGTGACAGGCCGGAGAAGCGGAGGTTAAAATAATTTTTACAGGTACGAATATTTTCGTTAAATTTGCAGCAAAAACTTAACAATATGAGTGACAGCAATAACTGGTGGACAGCACCGGCCGAGAGCGAAAATGGATCACTGATAATGGTGTCGGGTCGCACGGATGTGGAGAAGTTTCGCACAAATCCGCGCTTTACAATCCGTGTGGAAGTGACTTGGAGCTATGAGGGAAATGCATCCGGTATGCCTTCCGACGATGTGTCGCGGCTGATGGAACAGGTACAGGAAGTGCTTGAAGAAACTTTCAGAAAGGATCCTGTGGCGGTTTTGACAGGTGTTTTTACAGGCGACAACGAGCGAAACTGGATTTTCTATACACTTTCGACCCACATTTTCGGACGCAAGCTCAATGAGTCGCTTGAACAGTTTCCGCTGCTTCCATTGAAAATATACACAGAAAATGATCCTGACTGGCTCGAATATGACGAAATGAACGAGTGTAGGATCAACTGAAACATAAACCGAATTATAACAATAAAACGTAATAATCAATGCTCGATTTCATCACATGGGATGTCAGTCCGTTTCTTTATGACGGATTTATCCAGATACGCTGGTATAGCCTTGCATTCATGATTGGCTTCATAATCGGCTACGAAATAGAGGCGCGCATCTACAAGCATGAGGGAGCGCCCGAGCGATGGCTTTCCATCCTGTTGTTGTGGACAGTGGCCGGTACTATCATAGGCGCCCGACTGGGCCACGTGTTTTTTTACGAATGGGACGTGTATTCACAGGACCCGATCAAGATTCTCTACGTATGGCAGGGAGGTCTGGCGAGTCATGGCGGAACTATCGGCATCATTATCGGAGTGATCTGTTACTCTATTTTCACCACCAAGCGTAATCCGATATGGACGTTTGACCGGCTTGTGATTCCTATAGCACTTGTAGGCGGTCTCATACGACTGGGAAATCTAATGAATTCCGAAATCTTCGGCCATGCCACAGACCTGCCCTGGGGATTCAAATTTGTGCGTTCCTACGAGTGGCATCAGATGTATGAGGGCCTGGCATGTCACCCTACGCAAATCTACGAAGCACTATGCTACTTCGCTCTGTTTGCCCTGCTGATGTGGATGTATTGGAAAAAGAACGCGGAGCGTAGGCCCGGATTGATTTTCGGAGTGTTTTTCATAGGCATTTTCCTTCCGCGCTTCCTCATAGAATTTATCAAGAATGATCAGGTGGCATTTGAGGCCTCAATGACACTTAACATGGGTCAGTGGCTTAGCGTTCCGTTCATCCTCATCGGCATCGGACTCGTCATCTATGCAATGAGCCGCCCTGCGGTTGACATTAAATTTCCGAATGAATTTGCCGAACAGCTTGAAGCCGGCAAACATTCAGGCAAACGGAAGTAAACGTTGTCATTTCGGTTCCTCGGCCGGTGTGGCCGTGGCGGAAGAATCATTTGAAATCGAATCATTAGGCGCGGCCTGACTCTCAGAAGTTTCGGCCGCCGCTTTTTTCTTGCGTAGCAGCGGACGAAGAAACGCGAAGATATTGTCGAAATCCCGCTTGAACACCACGCCTACTCCCTGGGTGGTCAGTGCGCTCTTGAGATAATAGTTCTGGTCATTGTATCGGTTATAGGCTTTGAGGGAGATGGAACCGGAGCGATTGAGAAGATAGCGGATGTCAAAGTCGCCTATGAAACTATTATTGTTGAGCGATTTGTCACGATAGCCGAAGTTGCCGTTTAGCAGCAGACGGTTATTAAGCAAGTGAGATGACAAGGCCACATCCACCTCCACATCAGAGAAGTCACCCCTGTCACTTCGGAAATTAGGTGAGATGGACCATTTGTCACTGAGCTGACCGAGCATTGATGAAAGCTGCGACGAAATGGTGGACGAAGCCACCGACACAAGTTCATTTCCGCGGGTAGCATTCATATAATCAGGAGTGTAGAAGCGGTTAAGCGCAAGCAGATAGATTATCTGACGATTCATCATGTCCTCGGTTGAAACGATGGAACGCACTTTGCGGTCAACGTCATGGGTAAGCGTCGGGAAACGCAAGTCAAAATTGATGTCAGGCTGCCTCATGTCACCGGTCACAAGGAGCATGGCATTGACAGGCACGTTGGTTCTGTTCAGTTCCTTGTCCTGACTGAATGACTCGTCAAGATCTGTCAGGTTGGCATTGACCGTATAAGCAGCCTTAATATCGAGCAGCGCGGCATAAGGATTGCCGTTAAACTTAATCTTGCTCCCCTCCTCGATTGTAAAGTCCTTGATGATAATGTCCTGAAGGGTGAAGTTGTAGCTGCCTCTGTCAAGCCGGTATTCACCAAACATCTTCAGGTCACCGGTCGAAGCATAGTTCATGCGTATATGCCCCTTTCCGTTAGCCTTGATCTTATCACCTCCCACCGGGTCCATGACCAGATTAAGGGTGGCAACGGGTGTGACATCCACATCGAAGTCCATCACATATTCCGTTGGAGGTCCTTGCTCCTCCATATTTCGTCTGGCTCGGACATCATTTATCATAGCCACGGTGGGATCAAGCCGGGCTATTGAATCCTTGCGGGCCTTGTCGCGGTCATGGAAGGTAATAAATGTGTATTCCGCGGCCTGTTCTGCATCTGAAAGCACAAATGTGAAGGTTGACCGCGGTGCGGTTGACATTCTGACCGATATATCGACCATGCCGGGATAGCCCTTGACCGAAGCACCTCCGTTACCGAAAATGCGTCCATACCACGGATCGGTGGTCTGCTGCTCGCTGACGTCGTAACAGAGGAAATCGTTGGCATCAGTAATATCAAAGCGGAATTCAGGCTCCTTGAAGCACTTGTGGCGTACCTGGCCTGAAAGAAGAGCCGTTTCGCCATATACATCCTTGAGGGTTACGTTGCTGAAATTAATGGTTCCGGGAGTGATATGAACCGAATCACGCTCGACACTGTATTCCGTATTTGTAAATGACAGCTTCATTTTCAGGTCCTCCGCAAGAATGTCACCCGTAAGGTCGATGAGCTTGAAAGTGCCGTAAAGATGGGCGAATCCTGTGGCGAAACCGCTCACATCCGAAGCAAACGCCGACATGAACGGAAGCAAGAAGCCAACACGGGCGCGGTCAGCATAAAACTTGAAGTCAAGTTTCTCAGCCATAGGCCATATCATACCGTCAATAATGGAGTGAAGTCCGTCAGACTGCGTGATGTCGGCATAGATTGAAACTGATTTTTCATCGTTGAGCCATGAACTGCGTATTGCACCGTCGCCCATCACGCATCCGTTGTAGCTCAGACCTTTGACCGAAAGATTGTCGGTATAAAGCATGGGCGATTTAGAAAACAGACCGGAGGCAAAGAAGTCGCCCGTGGCGTTTCCACCAAACATCACATTACTGATATTCAGTGTTTCAAACACATAATCAAGATCAATATCAAGCAGTTGCAAGCGGATTACGTCGGTGGAATCAACCGAAGCGCTACCGTTGATGATAATGTGTTGCCCCTCACGTCCTGCATGAAAATTGTCAACGTTGACATACTGCTTTGCAATGTCGATTCGGGATGGAGATACTGTCCAGGCTGTGTCGTTGAAAATCATAGTGGACCGGTTAACGTCAACTCTGGTCAAAAGCGGCATCTCCTTATCAGACTCGTCACGGTCAAAAGAAGTAGTGAACCTGAAATCACCGTGGAAGTCACTCTCGCGCTTAACGTTCCACGAAATCTCCGTATCGGTGGAATTCAATCCGCCGTCAGAAGTGACCGAAAGTGACATCGGACCATGTTTGGTGGGAAGAACGGTGGTCAGGTATAAGTCTGACTTATGTGATTGCCCGTCAAGAGTAAGATGCAAGGCGCTTTGCTCAATCAGCTTATCCTTCTGAAGAATATATGGAGCATCGAGCGTAAGCGCAACCAACTGCTGCGGTTCGCTCATCAACCCGCTCACCTTGACCGGATGGATTACTTCCACCGGGAGTGAGAAGTAACGGGTCAGGAGGGAGTCGGGTTTCAGTGTAAATTCCCACGTAAGCTCGTCGGCTTCCGGAGCGACGTCCGGATGGGGCGACATTAGAGCCGGGAAAATCTCGGCAAAGATATTTCTCGCCGTCGGACCGAGAGATGACGGACGGAAGCAGCCGGCAATCTTTCCGTCGATAAAATCACTTGAAAGGGTGTAGCATCTGACCGAATCTGTGACCTCGCACTCGAGCGTAAGATCGGTAATATCAAGCCGCTTTCCCGTAGGTCGGTCCTTTATGGCGAAATCACTTATCTTCAGCCAACCCTCGAGATTGTCAGGTCCGGTGCCGCTAATGTCGGCATCAACCACAAGTGACACCAGATTATCAGCAAAGCGTCCTTTGGGAACAAAAGGAACTGTGGACAGAGTGTCGACTTCGGCGCGGAATCTGGCCGAAGGATCAGCTGACCGAAAATCGAGATCGCCCGCAAGAGTGAAATTCATACTGGGAGATTCGGAGCGAAGTTCGGCATTCAGCCGTCGGCCTGACATGTTGGCTGACATGGCAATCCCACCAAGTTCACTGCCGCGCCACTGCAAGTCGGGGACATGAACGTCAACGGATCCCCCAGAGTTCAGCCCGGCTATGGTTCCGTCAGCGTCAACGGTGAATGACAGATCAGTGAGCGGAACATCCCGGCCAAGAATCACCGAAGGATCAAAATGGTTTGTCTCCATCCTGCCTGTCACATCAAACGTCTGTTTGCTATTCCCGCGCACAAGCTGACCGGCAATGTCAATGCTGCCCGCCTCACACATCAGGGTGCCGTCGGCAGTAAGAGTAAGCGGCTCAGCCTTCAGGGTAAGATATGTGAGCAGATCAATATCACCGCTGTTTCTGAGCAACCGACCCGCTGAAGGCGTTGCAACCCCGATGCGATGAAGAATATCATCGAGCCACTGGCCGTTGACAGCAATATTCATCCGGTCAAGTGTCACGGTCAGAGGTGAGTCGTGAGTTAACACGTTCTCCACCCGTCCGTGAGCCAGCATACTGAAAAGCCCGTCATCTGACCCTAACTCAAACCGTCTTACCGCCAGAGAGTCAATCCGGCCGGAAATGTCAATATCGGTCGAGATCCTCACATCCAAATCCTTCAACTTCGGTGAAAAAGCTGAAAAATCGGAAAGAGAAATCACCGACCCGGCCAAAGTGGACAGTTCGACCTCACGGTTTCCAATTTCAGCCACATTTAAATCAAGCAATGAAAACGAGGCAGTGATGTCGTTGAAAGCCAGATAAGTAGACGGAAGTTCAAGGGCCATATCAGTGATGCGGGTCGCATCACTGTCAGTCTCAAAGTTAAGCCGGAGGTTACGCAGACGAAATCCGCACCTCTCCGCAGCTCCAAGTCGCTTCACATCCACGGCTATCCGGTCTGATGCAATGGCCGGAATCTTGACATCGGCCCTAAAATCGGTCACAGCCAAGTGGTTGGGATCAAATACACCCTCGGGGAGTGTATCACAGTCAAGGACATCGTAATTAAACTCGCCGTGACGGATCACCACGGTGGTCACCGCAAGTTGAAAATCCTTCTTCTCGCTTCCCTCCTTGCCTTTGAGCCGTTCAAGAATCGGGGCAACATTGAGCGGCGCTGAGGTCGAATCCCGGCTGACATTGAGCCGGAAGCCGATTATTTCAGCATAGGAAATGACAAATTTCTTTCTGATAAACAGGTCGGAAAGCGAAATGCCCGCTCCAAGATGGTCAACACGCAAGGCCTCCGTCCCTCGGTCGTCACGCACAGTCACACCGGTAGCCAGCACTCTGTTGAATGGAGCGATGTCTATTTCTTCGATTTCCACACGGGTGCCGAGCAGAGATGTCAGTTCCTTTTCGGCCCTGTCACGTATGAGATTCTGCACTCCCGGGATGGAGAGCGCCACATAAAGAATCACAACCACTACCGGAACAACCAGCAGAAGCGCGACAAATAAAAATCGGACTATTTTATAAAGTGACTTCAGAAGCCTCAGATATATTTGCTGATAAGCAACTCAAGATTGTTTAAGTCAGTGACTCTCTCCACCACATTTCCATGACGGTCAAGGATGAAGATGGTAGGGATAGAGCCGACATTGTAGTCAAGAATCACGCGGTCACTGTCAGCCGCATCGTTGAGGACCGTTATCCAGGGGAGATTGTCGGCCGTCTGCTTCCACTGATATTCATTGTCATCAATAGCCACCTGATAGATTTCAAGACCGGAGGAATGAAATTTGTCATATACCGATTTCAGAAGCATGTTGAAAGCCGGCGACTCCTGAGCTGCATACATGGTGAAGTTGAGAAGCACCGGTTTACCCTGATCCGAAAGACTGTTGAGCGACTGCTGCTTGCCGTGATTGTCATAAAGCAAGATTTCAGGAGCCGTGATTTCGTTGGCCACCACCGTACGCACACTGTCACGCGGATGCAGGTTGCGGCGGTTTTCGAGGAAAAGACGTTTCAGATATTCCGTGCGGGGGTCGGTGGACCTGAATGAATTGAAGGCATTGGCCACAGCTCCCACTATCCGCAGGTCCGACTTATCGGAAGCGTTGAAAATAGAGCGTCCTCCAATTTTGCGATTGATCAGATAGTAGGCCACAATGGATGACGGATCGGCCAAAATAAGCTGCGAGAGCTGACGCTTGGCTCCGCCTTCAGCTTCAGAGCCAAGTCCGCCGCCATCAATCATCGCACCGATAATCGAGTCGGCCTTCATCATGGTCAGCGCCTGGTCCGACCCTTCGAGCCGGTAATCAGAGCCGAATGAGTCACCTTTGGAATTGATTATCACCGTTTCGATGCTGTCAATGGGAAAATAGATTGTAGCCTCGCCGCTCCGGAGGCGATACACATCGGGGAAACCGGCAGCCTCATGGGAATAGGCAAAGTCGCCTGACGGCTTAACCTTGAGAGTATCAAGCAGATACCACCATCCATTGTCATAAGCCTCAACCAGATACTCATTACCCTCAGAATTGGCTATGTTACCTTTAACCGTCCATTCATTTGAGTGTCCGCAGCCTGTCAGCATAGCCAGACCGGCCCCTGCCGCTGCCACCGTTGCAAGAATATTTTTCATTGTCGATAATGTTTCAATGTTTTCCGAACTACAAAATTAATCATTTTTCCAAAATTCCACCTATATTACCACAAATAAAATCCCGCTACCGGTGAATAACAAGGCATTTTCAAACCAAGTGGTCAATTTGATTTGGCGGTTACGAATTTTGTGCTTAAATTTGTAATAATTTCAACCGCTTATAAAACTTATAATCATCCGGTCTAATGAAAACTCTGAATATCATAAAAAACGACCCGTGGCTGAAGCCTTACAGCGACGCTATCACCGGGCGTCATCTCGACGCCGTTAAAAAAGAAGCCGAACTCACTCAGGCCTCCGGCAATCTTGACAGTTTCGCAAATGCCCACAACTACTTCGGTCTGCACCGCACCGACAATGGGTGGGTGTTCCGTGAATGGGCGCCAAACGCCACCTCCGTCACTCTGACCGGCGACTTCTCCAAGTGGAAAGAAATGAAAAAATATGCCCTCAAGCGCAAAGCCGGAGGAGTGTGGGAAGGAAAATTCAAACCCAATGATTTCCACCACGGCGACCTCTACAAGATGATTGTGAGATGGGACGGCGGCGAAGGAGAACGAATCCCCGCCTACGCCACCCGAGTGGTTCAGGACCCGCAGACGCATATATTCTCCGCTCAGGTATGGCATCCTGAAACACAATATAAGTGGACAGTAAAGAAATTCCGCCCCAACACCCGCCCGCTGCTCATCTATGAGTGCCATATAGGTATGGCCCAACAGACGGAGGGAGTGGGAACCTATGCCGAATTCCGCGATCTGATATTGCCACGCATAGCCGCCGACGGTTATAATGCCATTCAGATAATGGCTATTCAGGAACACCCCTACTACGGCTCGTTTGGCTAT
>CAZKNK010000027.1:0-26712 GCA_964554195.1 uncultured Staphylococcus sp. | reverse complement strand
GAGCGTAGCCATCATTGCTCTGCATGCTTACACACCACTTCTACACGCTGTCAAAACCGGTCAACCCCATATTTTGATTTCGCGCTTGGCGATAAGTATTACAAAATTAGCATTTTTGACCGCCAGATGCAAACAGGAGATGATTATTTAACATTTTTTTCGAACGCACTTTAACTTTTACACTAATCAGTCAGGAATCATATTTGTGTTTTAAATCCCATATACCAATTTTTTCACCATTGCTATTAAAGTAATATCCTTCATTATCTTTCTCCAATACGGTATTCGGATCCAAATCTGTTTTATGATTCTTGTAATATATGCCATTTTCATCCTGTCCGAAATCCCATAGAATTCCCTTAAATGTTTTCGGAGCAGCTCCTTCCACCACACTTCCGCGATAATAGACCTGACAAGAGTCTGAAGCATAGCAGACTGAAATAGCTCTGAAGCCGTCATAGTCAATAATCGGAACAGAGACACGCCACGGAAGATTGTATGCATTGAATTTATCTTTCGCCCAGTAGCATGCTGAAGCATTTTCACTATCAGGGACGAGGACAAAGGAACTCTTATCAGCCACATTTAATGGTTCATTTCTCCAAAAGTAATCGTTCCCATCTTCGGCCAGATCTTTTGATATGATTCGAAAAGTTGCAGGATCAGCATTTTCGATGATCATGTAACCATGATATACATGATTCTTATCAGCAGTATAAGCATAGTCGTCATCATCACGAATTATCCAGAAGGAAGCGGCATCAAATCCATCGACAATCTCGCCCCAATGAAATACGTAATATTTATCCCGTCCGTAAAATTCTGACAATGCTTCAAACGTGTTCGGGTCAGCATCTACGTCTACAGTGTATGGGATGAGAAGTCCGGAATCGTAGGAGTGAAACGTAACCTTTTTGCCATCATTTTTATATCCTTGATAATGTGAACATGACATCACGAATATCATGCTCACCAATATTGCGGCGCAAATCGGATTTCTGAATACTATTCGTGACACAGCATAAGTATTTCACCAAGAATCAATCCTTGTTACGCAAACTCCAGATGTGCTCGTTCATCAGGCGTCCGCGTAGGCGGTCAAAGATCCGGTGTGCGTCACGCGAAGTGAGATAGTTGTTGATGGACGCCACGTGGTATTCGTGATGAAGGTCGGTGCCGATAAGGTCAGCCATACCGGATTCAACAAGATATTCAGCGGTGGTTTTCTCAAGTTTTCCGTAGTGACCGGCAAGCGAAAGGAGATTAACCTGAAAAAGATTGCCGTTACTGTGAAGCTGCTTGTATCGGTCGCGGTTTGCCTGGGCATAGTATGGATAACGCTCAGGATGGGCTATTATGGTTTTGTAGCCCTGAACCTTGAGGTTGAACAGCAGATTGTCGAGTTGCCAAGCCTCCTGAAGCCAGGGATTCTCAAGAAGGAGATAGTTGCCGGGGAGCGGACGGATATTGCCGGATTTAAGCTGCTCAACGAAAAAGTCATCGATACGGTTTTCACTCGATCTGATAACGCTTACCGGAATCTTCTTCTCGGCCAAAGCAGCGGTGAGAGCGTCAAGTGCCGGGTCGAGAGTTTGTGGAGTGTTCTCAAAGGTGTCAGCCGTAATGTGAGGAGTAGCGATAATGTTACGGATACCCCATCGGTTCATCTCCTCAATCAGGCGACATGAAGTTTCCACGTCGGGTGAGCCGTCGTCAACACCCGGGAGGACATGACAGTGAATATCGGTTTCAAACGGCAGAGTGGCCGGTTCAGATTTGCGAGTGAAGAAATCGAAAATCGACATGAGGCAGATAATTTTTAGATGAGGATAAGGATGTGAGAGTATTGTCGGGAGTGCAAAGATAGTTATTTTATTCGTGATAAAGTTGCGATAACACTCAAATTTGCAATTTAACCGTAAAAAAACGTGATTAAATGCTTGAATATGGAAATTATTCTTTAAATTTGCGTTGAAACATCGTAAATTTCTCATTATGGCAAAACGTAAGTTACAGATTCGTGACCTCACGCTCCGTGACGGACAGCAGTCGCTGTTTGCCACCCGCATGAATCAGGCCACGATTGACCGTCTGCTTCCTTATTATGAGGACGCCGGGTTTTATATTATGGAAGTATGGGGCGGCGCAGTCCCTGACTCAGTGATGCGCTATCTCGACGAATCGCCGTGGGATCGACTGCGCATCATCTCCAAAGAGATGAAAGGCAAATCGCTTCTGTCGGCTCTCTCGCGTGGCCGAAACCTGTTCGGCTATGTTCCCTACCCTGACAAGGTGCTGAAAGGATTTTACGAGGAAGCCATAGCCAATGGTCTGAATGTGATGCGCATCTTCGACGCACTCAACGATATAGACAATGTAAAGGAATCAATCCGCCTGATCAACGAACTGGGCGGAATAGCTGACGGAGCGGTGTGCTATACCGTAGACCCCAAGCCGGAGGAGAAACCCGACGGTGGATTCTTCTCAAAGCTCAAGAATATGTTCTCGTCGGACAAGGAGCCTGAAAAGATTTTCACTGACGAGTATTTCGTAAGCAAAGCAAAGGAAATGGAGAGACTCGGAGCCAAGATCATCACACTGAAAGATATGGCCGGACTCGTTAATCCATCACGTGCAGCATCCATCATAGCCGCGCTCAAGTCGCAGCTCACAGTTCCCGTTGATTTCCACACCCACTGCACACCCGGCTATGGTCTGGCCTCGTCAGTAATGGCCATCCTCAATGGAGTTGACATTCTCGACACCAACATCTGGTGGTTTGGCGGCGGCTCGGCTGCTCCGGCCCTTGAACTGGTGTGGATGTTCTGTCAGCGCATGGATGTAGAGGTGGAATGTAACATGGAAGCAGTCGGAAAAATCCGCAAAGAGCTTTACAATGCCCGCAAGGAACTCGCCGACTTTGACCTGAACAAGGATAACTTCCCCCGCGAGTTTGACCCGCTGACCGATCAACTCCCTGCCGAGGTGCTTGCACTTTTTGATCAGGCCATCGTCATGGCTAAATCGGGCGACGAAGCAGGGCTGCTTGAAGCCTGTCATGCCATCGAAGCATATTTCGGTTTCCCGAAACCCAACCTGCTCGTCAAGGAGGCGGAAGTACCCGGAGGAATGTATTCCAACATGGTAGCCCAACTCCGCACCCTCAAGAGCGAGGATCTGCTTGAAGATGCCATGAAGTTGATTCCGAAAGTTCGCCGCGATGCCGGTCTGGTTCCTCTTGTCACTCCTACGAGTCAGATTGTGGGCAGTCAGGCCGTTTCACTCGCACTTGACCGCAAAAAAGGAAACCCTGACTATTCAAATCCCTCCAACCAGTTCATCTCACTCATAAAAGGTGAATACGGTCACACTCCCGTGGCAATCGATCCTGAGTTCCGCGCCAAAATCACCGGCAATGCAGAAGAGCGTCCTTACGACGTAAGCTCATACCGCGCCCCGGAGAATCCCGAAATTGCTGAACTGGGAGGACGCAAACTTGCATCAAATAACGAGGAGTATCTGCTCATGGAATTGCTTCCTTCGGTTGCAAACGGATTCCTGCGTAAGCGTCGCACGGCGGAACACGAAGCGGAAAACGCCAAGAATCAACCTGAAGTTGTTGAGGAAACCGTCGTCGACATGGGTCCGATCACCGGTGAAGTCGTCACAGCTCCGATGGGTGGCCGCATTGTGGCTCTGAACGTGAAGGATGGTCAGGAAATCAAAAAAGGTGACATCCTTCTGGTTTATGAAGCCATGAAAATGGAAAATGACGTGGTGGCCGAACATGACGGTAGAGTGAAACGAGTTTTTGTCAAACTCGGTGATGTCGTGGGTACCGAAGCTCCCATGATTGAGTTTGATGACAAATAATGATTCTACGTAAAAACATTCATAATGCCGTGTGCAGCCACAATGCACACGGCATTTGAATTTCATGAATTTCCGGATGGCAACCAACAACGACAAACCGCTCCGATTCATTTCATATCTTCAAATCATTGCCATACTTCTGGTTGTGGCCGGACACTCCGTGCATGAATATCCCGACGGATGCAACGGCAACTCGACGCTGTTTTACCGCATGGTCTACAGTTTTCACATTCCTCTCTTTGTGTTCATATCAGGATTCCTGCTTGACTATACACTCACCATCCGGCGCGACATATCCGGCAGAAACGGATTTATCAGCGGCAAAATCCGTAGATTGATCATACCCTTTGTCACCCTCACTTTGGTCACCTTCATACCACGTTCACTCTTGTCAGGGATGGCTGACGACGGAATCACTCTTTCATGGCAATCGCTTGCCGAGGGGCTGCTTCACGGTGGCAGACTCGTAATTCCGTTTTTTTGGTTTCTCCAGACCATTTTCACCCTTCTGACAGTAACTTATCTGATTTTAATAGCAGCCAGCCGTGTAGGAATAAAGGGATGGATAACATATCTCCTCATCACAACGCTGTATGGCGCGCTCCCTTACATAATCGATTATTCGCCCTGGTTTTCAATCGGAGAAACGTGCCGACTGGCCATATTCTTCGCAGTAGGAATGATATTCAGCGCAAGCCGTAAAAAACTGGAGCATATTGTGAATCCGACCTCACTCCTGACGCTTACTGTCTGTGCCGCACTGTGGGTGAGTACATTCTTTGTGTTTGAAGGCACTGAAATAATGCCGGTATGCTCATTGTGCGGAATAGCTATGTGTATCAGCTTCGCAAGGATTCTTGCGAGCCGCAACATTACGATGCTTGACCGACTGACCGGCTCGAGCTACATGATATTTCTGTTATCATGGTACTTCAACGTCGGGTGCCAACAAGTGCTTTCACACTTCACCGACTTCCCCTGGTGGGTCTATACCATGCTTTCATTTTCATTCGGAATACTGGTTCCGTACATGATATTCCGTTATATGGATAACCACCCCGACGGCATAGCCGCACGGTTCGGACAAAATTTTCTGGGGCAGAAATTCCGAAAAATCCGAAAATAAATCATCGAAGTTTGGTTGCGGCAAGCGTAAGAAAACTTAACCTGACCGTCGGCTCAGCCGAAAGCAGCGAATCAAGACAAGCGCGCATGGTTGCGCCTGTGGTCAGCACATCGTCCACAACCAATATGTGCTTACCTGCCAAGTCAGACGCATCCTCAACCGTATAGGCACCCAGGGCATTACGGTATCGCTCGGCAACATTCTTGCGTGTCTGAGTGGAATGACGACGGATACATTTGAGATTATCGGCAAGTGGAATACCGGTTGATTCACTGATAGCGCGTGCAATCACTTCTGCTTGATTATATCCCCGACCGATACGCTTGAATATATGCATCGGTACGGGAATCACAGCATCTATCCCGTCAAAAAATCCTTCGGGTGAAATCATTCCGCAATATAAACGAGTCATATAGGCGGCAACCGACGGACGCGACCGATATTTGGCATCATGAATAATAGATGTGTAAGGACTTTCGCGCACATACCACATCATGGCAGCGGCACGGACAACCGGTGTTGAAGTTGAAATCACTCTCTCATGAAGAGGCGAATGGAGTTCGGAATGATGCCCTGTCAACGGCAATCCGGCCAGACAATCAAGACATAACACCTTCTCACCACCGACGAGTCTGCGGTTACAAACGGTGCATAAATCCGGACACAGCACTCCAAGCAGATCACTGCCCCACTCTTTCAGAACTTCAGTCAGACGGCTCATTGGCAATTTCCCTGATTATTTCGGCCACCAGACCGATTTCAAACCCGCGGCTCACGGCAAATCGGAGAACTTTTAGCCGGCCCTCGCGTGTGAACGCATCTTGCCCCAATCGACGGATTTTTGCCATAACGATTGTTTTCGCTCTGCTCCGATAAACATCCGGGTCAATTTCATCGAGTGACTCGGCTATAACTGTCCTGTCGATGCGTCTGAGATGAAGCTCACGACTGATTTTCTGTCTGCCCCAGCCTGAAAATTCCAGTTTGTCATGACAGAATGAGCGGGCGAAACGTCGATCGTCGACAAACTTGAGTTCATAAAGACGCTCCATGATTCGCTCCGAGTCAGCAGCCGGTAACTTCATTGCCGCAAGTTTTTTCAAAATATCGGCTGTACACTGCTCCGAGCGGGCGCAGAGTGACTCCATTCTTACCAACGCCTCATCATATCCAACCTGTTTCATATCCGCTTCACTGCTGAAAGAAATCTTCGCCGACCATGAATATCCGGCAAAAGTGTCACGTCATCCCAACCGGATTCTACCATAAAGCGTTCAAGCTCGGTAGCCGTCAGCGGATTAACCTCGAAATATAGCTGTCCACCCGCCACAAGTGATTCAGAGGCAATTCGTTCAACCGCTTTATAAAACCGGAGTGCATCATTGTCAGGGACAAATAGTGCCTGCGCCGGTTCAAAATCCTTAACATTGCGGTCCATTCCGGCGCGCTCGCTTTCAAGCACGTAAGGTGGATTGGAAACCACTATATCATACGTAGATTTCCCGAAGCGGGATTCCGTCACATCAGCCTGCCGGAAATCCACATGCACCCGGAGCGACGCGGCATTTTCACACGCCACCTCAAGAGCCGGAGCCGAAATATCAGCTGCCGTCACCCGGGCAAATCGTAAACTCCGAGCAAGCGCTATGGCAATGCAACCGGAGCCGGTGCAGAGATCAAGCACGCGCAGATCACTCCTGTCACGATTACGATCAACAATAATATCAACCAACTCCGAAGTTTCCGGTCTCGGAATCAGCACATCCGGAGTAACCTTAAACCGAAGTCCGTGCCAATCGGTATACCCTATCACATATTGCAACGGCTCATGCCTGAGAAGCCGCTCCATAATAGCCTCCACCTTTCCGGCAATAAAATCACTGACTTCCTTGTCCGAATTAAGGATTAAATCCACCTTTGAGTAACCTTTGAGATACTCCATTATGATCGACGCCATAGCCGACGCCTCGCCACGTCCATAGAGCGGATTGAGTGCCGACGTGATTTCAGATATAGTTTCCTTGACTGTCATATCAGCAAAAGTAATGAAAAAGCACGGAAAAATCATTTCTCTTGCAAAAAATGTTTAATTTTGTCATCCGAAACACGATTCAGCTGTTTAAATAGACATGAACTTCACACCACTTGCCACAGCCCTGATGCGACACCGTGCCGAAAAGATGCACCACGGTTTCACAGATCCGGAGCAGATTCAGATGCAGATTCTGAATCGGCTCATGGTCCGCGGGCGCAATACACTGTGGGGTAAGCAGCATGGATTTGACAAAGTCAGAAACTATGAGGATTTCATCAGGCAGCAGCCTCATGTGACCGAATATCCGGAACTGCGCGAATTCGTGATGAGGATGATTGACGGCGAGGCTGACATTCTTTGGCCCGGTGTGACTAAAAACTTTGCCCAGTCATCAGGCACATCCGACGGAAAGAGCAAATATATCCCCGTCACAGCTGACTCGCTTCGTGAAAGCCACTACCGCGGAGGTGCCGATGTGGTGGCAATGTATCTTGATTTAGTGCCTGACAGCAGGATTTTTTCCGGCAAATCATTCATTCTCGGTGGGAGTTTCGCCAATGAACTTACGCTCAAACCCGGTGTGAGTGTGGGTGACCTCTCGGCCAACCTGATTCAGAACATCAACCCGATTGCCAACCTGTTCCGTATTCCCGATAAATCAACCGCCCTGCTGCGCGACTGGAACGAAAAACTGCCCGCACTGGTTGAAAAATCAATCGGTGAGAATGTCACCAACATTTCCGGCGTCCCGTCATGGTTTCTGACAGTGCTTAAAACAATACTTGAGCGCACCGGACGCAAGACCATCCATGATGTGTGGCCAAACCTTGAGGTATTTTTCCATGGCGGAATCTCCATGCTCCCCTACCGCCGCCAGTATGATCGAATCACAGACCCTACGCGCATGAAATACCTTGAGACATATAATGCCTCCGAAGGGTTCTTTGCAGTGCAGGACTCGTTTGATTCACGTGCAATGCTTCTTGAAGTGGATGCAGGGACGTTTTATGAGTTCATTCCAGTGGAACAGGTCGATAATCCCAATCCCGCCATAGTGCCGGCATGGGGTGTGGAAAAGGGGAAGGTCTACGCAATGATCATCAGCTCGTGCAACGGCTTGTGGCGTTACAATATCGGCGACACCGTGAAAATTGAGTCAGTCAACCCACTCAGAATCACCATAGCAGGCCGAACCAAACATTTTATCAATGCTTTCGGTGAAGAACTGATGGTGGACAATGCCGACCGGGCTATTGAAGCCGTTTGCGCCCGTCATAACTGCACGACGGCAAACTATACGGCAGCTCCGGTCTATGCGGGTGACCGCTCACGCGGACGCCACGAATGGCTTATCGAGTTTTACCGCCCGCCGGCTGACCTGGATGCCTTTGCCCGCGATCTTGACCTTGAACTGCAATCGCTCAACAGCGACTATCAGGCCAAGCGTTCGGGAGGCATTTTCCTCGACAATCTGACCGTTGTGATGGGTAAACCCGGAGTATTTGACCGTTGGCTTGCCTCAACAGGCCGTCTCGGCGGACAGCGCAAGGTTCCCCGTCTGTGCAACACACGCAAGTTCATCGACCCGCTGCTTGAGATGAACCGCACTCTCTGATATCATTTCCTGAGACAATTAAAAAATTGCCGGAATGAATATTAGTAATGAGTGGAGCCATATCAAATCACAGGATAAATTTCAGCCCGGAGAGTGCGGGGTAGCCGCAGACTCCAGGCTGAATGAGTGGTTTTAGTTTTTAATCAGCGGACAGTGGGGTGTCCGCGACGGGATTTGTTACTTGACGGTTTTTGTGGCCACTTTAGTGCCATTGTCAAGAGTGTCGACCTTGATGACGATTCCGGTGAAAGAGCTGTCTACCGACATGCCCTGAAGATTGAAATACTGAGTGCTGACAACCTTGCCGGATTCCTCACCGATCATATTGACGCCGGAGAGTGAAACCATCACTTCAGGACCGAATCCACCACGCGCGTTTGCCTTGCGCACCTTGAGATTGTTTCCTTCGGGGAGAGTTCCGGCATATACCTTGCCATCAACAAGATAAACGTTTCCGGCAAGTTCCTCGCCGTTGTTATAAAGGGCCTGTTCGGCGATAGCTTCGGGGTTCCAGTCGGGGAAAACTTTGTCGATCGCATATTCAGCAGCCTGCTCGTCGGTAAGAATTGTTTCATACTTCTTATCACCTGACGAGTGGGTAAAATTGAGAACGTTAGATGCAGGCGAGATACGGTTGCCGTTGGTGTCCATAGAGTTATACTCTACGAATTTGTCGGCAGCGCAGTTCATACCGCCTGTTGTGAAGCGGGTAGAAATTAGCTTTGACGGCTGGTTAATGGTAGTGTTGAGCCAAGCCAGACCGGAATATGTACCCCACGAACGTCCGAAGTTGAATTTCGAGCAAAGGGTTTCGATGGTACAGTTATTCATTACATAACCGAATTTCTTGGCTCCGTTGGGAGCTGCCATTGTGGCATCCTTCACTGACTCGTTTACGAACTTAACGCGGTTGAAATATACGTCGCCACCTCCGCAAACATAGTCGGTGCTTCCGTGAATCTCTCCGTCCTCGAAATAGAAATATGCAGAATTGTTGTTGCTGTAGTAGGTATCCTGATATGATTCGAGGCTGACATTCTTGCAGATGGTGTTCTTACCCTTGTCCTGAAGAGTTACGGCGCGACCGGCGGCAGCCTTTCCGTCAAAAGGCATAGCGTTGCGGAGCGTGAGGTCCTGGAGGTATAGGTTTTCGGAACGGTTGAGGAGAGTAGCAGTCTTGCTGATGCCCTCTTCTTCGAGCGGAGGATAGTTGAGAATGACGGTGCCTTTGGTCGACTCGCCTATGATGGAGATGTTTTTACCGGAAATTTCGGTCAGAGTTGTAGTGCCGAGGTCGTATGTTCCGTTGGGGAGGAAGATCTTGGCGCCATCCTGCGATGCGGCAGCCTTGAGAGCGAGAAGGAAGCTTGACACGTCGCCGGCGGGAATTTCATAATAGCCGGAAGCCTCATCGTAGGAAACGAATTCAACTACGTTTGCAACACTGACACTGTGGACATAAGCCCCGTTGGGGAATGTGATTGTCAGCCATCCGGCCTCACCGTCATACTGGAATGTCTGCTCGGCGCCGTCGCTCTCGGCCTTCACGGGGAATTCGGCCACGGTTTCACCGGATTCGTTGGTCACAACGGCTGTAGATTCTCCGGAATAGAGGCAGCAGCCAACTGAAACATAGCATTTACCGGCTACGTTGACCTTGATGGCTCCGCCATTGTTGACAAGCCATCCGTGAGTGTTATAATAGCGTCCGTCAATCTGAATAGCCTCATGATCCTCTACATAGAAATAATTCTTTGTGAGGTCATCGATGAAAGGTGATGTCGGGGTTGGCACTTCAATCTTGGTAGCATGAGCATAAAGCTCAGTATCGGTTTCGAGATAAGTACCCTCGGCTACCTTCTCAGCTGACGCCTTATTTGAAGCAAACCATCCGCGAAAAGCTTCACCGGTCGGAACGGTCACATCGCTCTCACCATATTTATAAACCAGTGCAGAGCCGCCGGCAACTTCTTCGGTACCGATAAGCTTGCCGTTGGTGTTATAGTAAGAAACCTTTACGTCGGGGAGGAAGTCGCACGCCTCGACTGAAAGTGAGGGGCAGTAAGAGGCGGTGGTGATGGTCAGCACTGCACTCTCATCTCTGTTATATGTCCAAGTGGTGAAGGTGTCACAGCTACCGGCACATGGAAGCGAAGCTACAACCTCGTCACCGACCTTGATGGTGGCATTGCTACCATTATAGGTGCAGTCACCAAACGTAACCTTCACGGCTCCATCCACAGGCACAATAACAGTGGTGGAGTTGTAACCGTGCTGAGAGTCATGGAATGTACCGTCTACAGTCACGCCCTCGGGCAGAACTCCGTCAGCCGGCATGACAACAGTATAGGGGTCAGTGGTGAAGTCCAGTTTGAAGTCAGTGAAATGACGCTCTTTCGGAACGTATGGATTCACCGTGATGCCGTAAAGGCGGAAACCTTTTCCGCAGTTCATTTTGAGAACCACATCGCCGTTTTCCTTGACACGGGTCGACACTTTTGAATCGTCACACTGCTTGCTGATGCTTGAAGGCACCAGAAGATCGCCCGTGATCTGATCTGAAGTCACCGTAGCATCGCCACCTGCTCCGGAGAAGTCAACGATAATCTCGTCATTGATACCGCAACCCGGAATCCTGATGGTCATATTACCGTTTTGAAACCAGTAATTTCCGGTTATGCCATACACAGCACCGGAGCCGACCGTGAAGTAAAGACCTTCAAGCCCGGTCAGCGCACCGCCTGTATTTGACGGAAGCTCCTGATTATCGAGAGCCTTAGCTAACGAATAGCGGCCACTGCTACCGGATTTCCAATATTCGCAGTCTTTCACTTCATTTTGGTGATTTTTTCCCTGAGTTAGACTCCAGGAGCGGACGGTTGTGACATGTTCGTCACCGTCAGCGGCCCAAGCTCCGACGCATGTAAACAGCGTCATCACAAGCATGAGCAAAGAAGAAATTTTTCTCATGATAGAAATTAGATAAAATGGTTGATTTCATGGTTAACGACTCATCGCTCCCGCAAATTTACAAAAATTTCCCACCCACAATCAAACATACTGAAATTTAACAAAATGCCCCCCGAAAAGCAGGAGTGAATCATTTTTAAATGCGAGAATTTTATTGCAGTTTATTTGACAACACGAGTTTTGATAAAAAAATTGCAACATGAGGATCTGATTTAGGCGCGTCATGCGGTTTCCAAGCAACGACAAAACTAACAGTCACTGATTTAATTCTATATTCTTTTTCCTTCCATCCGAGTAATTCCTGCTGCATTTTTTTTGACAGCAGTGCTATTGGCTTATTTGTAGCAGGAATATATAGATAAACTCCGTCAGATTTTAGACTGTCACCGGCGTTTAATGCAAGCACATCATTCTTTTTATCTATGAAATAATCAAGATTCACATCTCTGTAAGTGGTTTGTAAAACGACTTCTTCAGGCAAAGAATATTCCTTGTCGTCAATGGAGTAACCATCAACATCCATGTCATTAAAAATATCGCTATTAGTGTGAATGAAAAGACGCTTTTTTGCCCGAGTCATGCCGACATAATAACGACGCATGAGGTTATCATCCATCCCTTTACGGTTTGTGTCAGAAACCAACATAAATACATCGTCAAATTCTTTTCCTTTTGCCTTATGTATAGTTGAAATAAAAACACCACGGGCATCAACATCACAAAAATCCTCAACAAACGATTCAAAAACAAAATCTCTGAAATCATTGACATATTTTGCGTTGTTGGTTTTCTCAAATTGATCCCAACAGCGCTTCACATAAGCTATTGCCGTGCTGTTTGCGTACTTACTCAGCGTTTTTTCTTTTGCAAGGCCCCATATCTCATCGGGGATCAGCGATGTGTCACACAAGCTGCCGATTTTCTTAAAGAAATATTTTATCTCGGCCAAATTAGCAAAGCGCAAGTTACCTATTGATTGAGAAAGTTGACTATTAATGCCGTTTCGGCGTAAAAGAGCGTCGATAATAAGAGCCTCCTCATTAGTTTGAGTCAATACGCACACCGAACCGGTTAATCTTTTTCGGATCATACATATTCTCTGAACAATGCTTGGTTACTTCAACCCGACCATTTTCGTTAGACATCGACATAATCGGTTCTGACTTAATGCGCTTCCTAATATTCGTGAGGAAACTGTCAGCATATTTAACTATATGTCGATCACTGCGATAATTTTCCGTCATTTCTATTTTAACGCTCATGCTGTCATGTGCAAGCTCATACATATAATTTGAATCAGCGCCTCTGAATTCATAGATTGCCTGATCATCGTCACCGGCTGCAATTACCCTCAAATCTTCATTTGCATCCATCAATGCTTTGACAAGTGCATACTCGTCCGGCCCAATATCCTGAGCTTCATCTATAACCAATACCGTTTTACTTATTCTGTTCGGTTCGACCTCATTGTTACGAATAATCTCTACAGCCTTTGTTATTATTTTGTCCGAATCCTCAAGATTGCCTATCCGACCCAATAAATCAAAACAATAAGAATGGAATGTCTTTATTTCAACAAAATGTGCGGCATTACCGATAAGTTCAAGTAAGCGAAATTTAAATTCAGTCGCGGCCGCCCGGGTGAATGTCAACATAAGCAGTTGTTCATGCTTCACGTCCTCGAGCAAAAGCAATGAAGCAAGTTTATGGACAAGAACTCTGGTCTTACCACTTCCGGGACCGGCAGCAACGACAATACAACGAGACTTACTGTCGGAAATAATCTCACGTTGTCGTTTCGATAATTGTCCGAATATCTGTTGATGTTTTTGAGGAGTGATATTTCGTTGAATTTCATGGACTCGTTCTCCTTTAAAATATTTCGCAACAAACTTTCTATAGTCCATCCGAAAGTAATCCAATACATATTGCTGTGCGGCCGAATGGTCTCTTACCATCATATTGGCATACTCACCAACTATGTGAATCTGTTGGATTTTCAATTTGTAAAATTCATCAAGAGTCCGATAATCTTCTATCTTAAACCTGTTTTTTGAGTCCTTAATCCGCCGAATATTCATTGCGTTGTAAAGGACCAAAAAACCGCCTTCAAGTTTCAATGCACCGATTTTAGACAAATATAGCAGCGCTTCTTCAACATCCTCCAACGTGAAGCTGTCAACGCCACTACTTGACATTATATTAGCGGAATTCACTGCGTTAAGAAGCTCTATTTCTGAAAACAATACGGCTCTCTTTTTGGATTCAGTATCAAATGCCAACTGATAAATCCATTTAATAGCAAAGCGGCATACTTCAAGCCGTTTTCCCAAACGGGTAAAAGATGCTTCATAATTCGCAAGTAACCGTATTTCTATATTATGCAAACCATCTTCAATTTTTTTTACATATCCTGTCATAGTAAGAAAATTGATGATCGTACGGAGAATCTTTTCAGTTGATGATTCAATCCCCCTGTTCACAGCCTCATCATTCATTTGCTTAATTGACATTTTGACTGTTCCTTCTGAAATAAGGTCAAAAATATATTTTTCAACCATTGCATAGCGAACCAATAACCCCTGTGTGATTCGCTCAGACTTGTACGCATCCTGCATATATGCAGAAATATCCTTGCTGTCGGCAAGAATTCCTTCTTGTCTCATCCGCTCAACAATAGAGATAACGTCTTTTTTATTTAAGCCCAATATATCGGCAAGATAGTCAACACGCGATTCGGCCTCATCATTACGGGCCTTAATAGTGTGCTTCTGTGATATAAGCAACTTAATTATTCGGACAGCTCTTTCGGTCTCATCCTTATCAAAAAGCAAAGATTCACATATACGTTTTCTTGCCTCGTCAACATTTTTAACAAGGATGCCTGTAGCATATAGACGAGGTACATTATTGCCTCGGACCAAAAAACCGCTGTTTTCAAGTGTTGCCAACGCGGTCTTAACGCGAGTTTCTATATCAAAGACCGAATCATCCCAACCGGCTTTACGAGCAATTTCGAGCGCAGAACAATTTACTTCACTCCGCTGTTTAGTCATTTCTCTTACCGCCTTCCACACTTGTTGGATTTCACTTATACTCAACTTGGTTTGGTTCAGCAATATGAAATGTTTATCCAAATCATCGTCACTATAAAGCACATAACACCGGGCATTCATATTTGGATCTCGTCCGGCACGTCCGGCTTCCTGCACATAGTTCTCCAATGAGTCCGAAATATCATAATGGATCACAAGACCGACATCTTTTTTGTCCACCCCCATCCCAAAGGCAGATGTCGCCACAATTACAGAAACCTGATTATTCATAAACGACTCCTGATTGGCAATTTTCTCGTCAGGTAACATTTTCCCGTTAAAAGGGAGGGCCATGAATCCGTCGCGAGTTAACTTATCGGCCAATTCTTTAGTCCGCTTTGTCCTTGACACATAAACAATAGTGGGACAATCTGTTTCAGCTATCAATTCACGTAGCTTACCATATTTCTCGAATTCACTTTCAACGTGAATCACCGAATATTTTAGATTGGTTCTTGTTGCACTTGTTGCAAATAAATCCAAGTCGATATTCAGCATTGACTTGAAATAATCACATATATCCTGAATTACTTTTTGTTTCGCAGTAGCCGTAAAACATGAAACAGCAATAGGTTCCTTGCATTTTCTTGCGGTCTGTAATTCTTTGATAAATTTACCGATGTAAAGATAGTCAACTCTAAAATCATGTCCCCACGATGAAAAGCAGTGGGCCTCGTCAATTACAAATCTCACGATGTTGCGTCCTGTCAGAATCTTTTGAATAGTCTTTGACCTCAACATTTCAGGAGAAATAAATAACAGCGAGGCTTCCCCGTCCTGAACGCGACGTATAAACAATGCACGAGTTATCGGATCCAACATACCGTTTATAGTCACAACATCAGTAATACCTCTCTCCAAAAGATTATCAACCTGATCCTTCATGAGTGACTGAAGTGGCGAAATCACAACCGTCAGTCCGCGAAGTGACCTACTTGCCATCAGTGCCGGCAACTGAAAAGTCAATGACTTACCACCACCCGTCGGGAAAATTACCAGAAGTGATTTGCCCATGACAGCCGCTTCGGCTGCTCGTTCTTGCAAGGGTTCACCCTCAAACAATCTAAATTTTTCAAAACCAAAAATTGATTTAAGGTTTTTTCTCACATCGAGCTTCTCGTTACAATATTCACAACCCTCCTTACATTTTGTGAAACGTAACTTTTTCAGTATGTATTCCGTTTCAGGGAAATTATATAGTACCCATCCGGGCGTAATTGAATTTTCGCTTGTATCAATCAATGCAAGGGCATAAGCCAATCCGCATGGATAGCTTCTTATAAGTTCATCAAGATCTGCATGATTGCATATTTTCCCGGAATACTGATTCCGTATAAGATCGGAAATGGAGCAATCAGGATATTCTGCTCTGACCAACTGAAGAAATCCATCAAATTCCATTTGATTTCTCAAAAGTGATGCAAATATCAACTTTTTATTTTGGGGCAATAAATTCCACGCCGCAATTTCATCATTCAGAAGATCAAGCGCTTTTTTGCAATCGTTGACGGGATTATTTACTTGATCAGTGACCAACTTATCATCTTTTACGAGTCTGTGATATGGCTTGGAAGGAAATAAAAGCGGTGATAAATAAAGGGTATCGACAAGTTTCCATTGACCGGAATAGCTTTCTCCGAAAAGATAGCGAACATCATGATGTATAACATTATGGCCGCAAAGGTAATTTACATTTGAAATGAAATCAAACAGCTCATTTTTTGAATTTTTATGAAACGCGGTTCCGTCATATCTTATAGAACCTATGTCATGGATTTTTAAATCATTTATGCCTGCTTCAATATCAATGACAGCATATTTTATCATACGGCTCTCCGGAGAGTCGATGACAAGAATGGGATTTGAGCTGTTTTCTGAATCCATTATATTTAAAGTCGCAGAACTTTTGTGTCAGTTTAAAATCGCGTATTAATTACAATAACGGATTTTGCGGTCGGGGAGGAGGATGATTTGGCCGGGGAGGGGGTGATGGACGGGGCGACCCGTGAGATCGTATGCGGGTGTAGCGTCAGGCACAGCGTCGACAGATATGCCCGTCAGACCGGAGGGTGTGATGGCTGCTTCATATTGGATGGTCTGCGTGGGCAGGATATGGTCAGACTCTATTTCGGGAAGGATGGAAGGGGTGCCGTCGGAGTTAAGAGGGAGGGGCGCAGGGATTGTGACGGTGATTTCGCTGCCGGGGAGAAGTCCGCGAAGCGAGGTATCGCCCCGGTGGCCGTCAATAGCAAAGTAGGCATCCCGATAAATCGGCGCAATCCCGGTATTGGCGACGAGCAGCCGGGTCAGAGTGGCGTCGGTTGTGCATCGCTTCACCGTGAACCGGTAACCGGTTGCGAGTGAAGCCGAACGGAAGCGGTCACCCGTGCCGTAGCGTCCCTCGGGAGCATCGTTGGCTATCATGAAGGTGATGTGATATTTGGCGGCCTGTTCTTCCCATGTGTGGCCATACATTCCGGCCGGGTTGAGAAAGTTTTTTTGATCCGAATCAGTGTAATAGCTTATTTCGCCTCCGGCAAAACCGCACTGCCAGCGGTAGGCGCTTCCGATGGCCTGCCAACACTCCTCATTGTAGCCGTCCTTTGAGCCGATTTCGTGGTCTTTGTGCATGAAAGAGTCATCAAAATTGCCAAACGAAAGGCTCATCAGAGTGTCATCATCAGCAACGGGTGAATATTCATCGTCGGCCGCGTCAATGGAAATTCCCCATGGAATTCCTTGCATGACCAATTCGAGATGGATAAGAAATTCCTTCTGATATTCCTTCGACGGGAAATTCACTCCAAGCCGAAGGGTGGTGCCGTAGATGTGATATTCGCTCCAGTGACCGAAGCCCACCTCCACAAATGCGAGGCGCGGATCAGATGAGTATCGGGCGGCAAAGTCGGAGTAGAATTGCTTGGTGAACCGCATGAGTTCGGCATTGCTCCAATCGGCATACCATGTGGGGCCGTCGCCCTTCACTTTATTATAGGTTTCATGATAGTCGCTTCGGTCCTTGATATATTGCGGCACGGCAGTCATTCCGGCAGTCTTGCCGTCGACATCTTTTGAGTTAGGATATTCGTAGCGGAACCGGGCAATGAGCTGATGGCCGCGGGAAGCTACATCGTCAAGAATATCCTCAAACCATGTCCAGTCATACCGAACCGTTCCGTCAGTTTCACATCCGGTCACCACCTTGCAGGGTAGACAATAGGCGAACTCGAGCTGAATACTGCTTCCGTGAGTGCTGTTCAGGTCTCTTGCCTGATCGGGCCACAACACGAGTCCGGTCATGGGTTGAGGGTTGGTTATCAGACTGTTGAGAGCCACCTCCGTCTCATTGGCCAGAGCCGAAACGCATCCATATATCAAACAAAGGGCTGAAAAAATAATATTTTTCATGATCGTGATGTTTCTGATTCTGAAGTTAAATTTTTCGCTCCGCAAAGATAGGAATTTCCGTTTGATTTTGAGAGTGTAAGGAAATTTTTGTAAATTTGTGTGACAAGAGAGATGAAAACAATCAGTATTTTTTTAGCATCATCCAGCGAATTGTCTGATCTGCGAATCGCTATCGGCAACGCTGTCAGAGAGTGGAGCGACGAACTCGAACCGACGGGCTACCGCATACGCCTTAACTGCTGGGAGGACTGGTATCCGGAGTTTGCCGGCGTCAGTAAGCAGACCGAATATAATGATAAGCTCGTAAAAGAGAGCAACATCACAGTAGCTTTGTTCCGGAATCTTTGCGGTGAAAAGACGGTTGAGGAAATCGGTGTGGCTAAATCGGCTGTAGGATGCGGAAACGTTCATATCATTCTGCTTCCGCCTGACGGACTGACCCCAGAGCTGGATGTATATATGGCAGACGAGACCATTGTACCCGTCAGTTGCAACGATGAATATGAGTGCATGGCAGAAATCAGAAGCATACTTGACAGCTACATTATGTCACATCCCGAACTGCCTGACTCCATTCAAAATAAACAGGTTAGAAATATATATACCACGGTGCCGTCTGACTCAGCTGACATGTCCGGACAACTGGGCAATATGATCAGAAGCGTTGACTACATTTCTGAAAAGCTTCTTAACTCCAGATGCCGAATGCTGCATAAGGATATGACCTCGCTCACAAAGTCACACTATCATATCGCAGTGCTGAAGGACAGTCTGGCCGACTCCGACAAAATGGAACTGATGATGGCGTGCGCCTTGTGTCAACCCGACGACAAGGGTCTAAAAAGCATTGTATATCTGCGAAACGGTGAAGGCATCCTTGACAGCAATCCGGAAATCAAGTCGCTTCTCAACAGCAACGGCATATATTTCACAACGTATGATGAACTCCACCGTGTGAAATACAATTTGGTTATGTGGCTGATCCAACGTCATGTCATTTCGCCTGACCGAGAGACAGGATTTAATGTGGAAAGCGGTATCGTGAAGATTCTTGACTATCCACTCATCAGCGCATCCTCACTCGGGCTGAAAGGCTCAGACGATACTGAAAAACTGGCCGACCTGCTACGAATGATCGGACGGCGGATGCTCTCCCCTACTTCTGACACTTCGTTTGACCCGACAAACAGGCTTGACATTGACGCGATAAGGGAATCACGCTGTAAGGCTGAAACGACTATTGATGCAGCCGATGCAATCAAACATGATGCAGTGGCCCGTTTGACGGAACTTGACCGGAAAATCGATTCAAGGCTCGACCATCTGCTTAAAAAATCTGCTCCCGACAAGAGTGACATCAAAGAAATATCTGATCTCTATATTCAGAAATCAGAAATCGAGCGTCAGCTTCTCGACAACGGAGCCACCTCGCCGCGAAAAGTTCTTGCTACAATGATGGAGGTTGTGAAGTGTCACGACTCTAATCCTGAAATATTCCTGACTACGGGCTTTGATGTCGATAACCACTACTACGAAATCGCATCGTTAGCTGACCGATATTCCATCATCGACCCCAAAGTGGAAATGATGAGGATGAACTATGCCAACCATCTCTCGCGCTCAAACCGTCACGCCGAGGCCCTGAAAACATATCACACCGCCATTAACAACATCCGAGAACTCGACGATGATTCCGAACTGCTCCACAGCTATATATCCCATCTCTTTCTCATCTATGCCCGGTCGTTAGGCGAACTCGGCGAAGTGGAGGAATCAATAAAGATTTACCGCGAACTCGATGAGAAAATCACACGTTGGGACTATTCCACCGACGCCATGTCAAACATGACGTTTGACCGGATGAGAGTGTGGGACGGTCTGCTATGTATCCGTCCTCTTATCCCCGGATTCAGATCACTCCATGAGAATGCTCTCCGCCTATATTACTCATTAATGGAAAAACTTCCTGAAGTCAACTATCGGATTTGGGATGAGATCTACTGCACATTCCCCTGCACGGTTGCCACCGGATTGCTTGACTCGCTCTTGCCGGGCGACAATGCGGAAGCAAGGATTTCAGAGGCTGAAAAAATATATCATGACACCTTGCAGCGGCTCCAATGCAGCCGGATGTCAACATTCTATAAGGATTACATGTCAGGCACGTTACTTCATAATCTCGCATTTGCAGCAAAACTCCGGGGAAACCTTCCGGAATGCCGAAAGTGGTGCGGGAAAGCACTGACATACCGCCGCAAGTGTTATGCCGTCAGCGGGCAGGCTCAGTCACGAAATCCCATAGCCGAAACCCTACTGCTCATGGGTGCAACATATCTCTATCCCCGCAAACCTATCGCCCCCGCTTTTCTGAAGGAGCCGCTTGGATATGCCGAGGAATGTCTGACAATTTACACCGAACTAAACTCCGACAATTATCTCGAACAGGTAACCGACATATATAAAGCCCTGCTGCTCAAGGGGAGTCTGCTGATGCTCTCGACGCGCGGAGCCGACAGACTTGAAGGATTGAAACTTGTAATCAGTTGCAAACGATGGAACGATCAGAATCCCGCAAACTCTTATTCTGACGTAATCAACTCAGAATACAGACGTCTTATTGAGAGTTTATATTGAAGCAGACATGGCTATATGCCCCAAAATAGCGTTGCGAAGTTTTGACGTGCTTTTTTCATCAAATGTAAACAGATCAACAAAATCAATCCCCGACAGGTCATAGTCCATCTTCGGATTCAACGGCGATCGGTCAAGGCGGACAGGAATAATCACCTTGCCATATTTATCGGCAAGCCCTATTTCCTTTGCCACATTGACAGATTTATTTGAATTTTCCGATGAAAGGAATAGCACGATTTCCGACGAGGATATAGCATTGACTATCACCTCCTTGAAATTAGCGCCGCTATACACTCCGTTGATGTCGATCCAGTAAGGAATACCGAGTTTGTTGAGCAGGTCACACACTCCGCGGGCCTTCTCGGAATCCTTACGTGAATAGCTGACAAAAACCTTATGCGGACCGCCAACCGGAGCCGTGCAGTCAGCCACCTCGACTGATTCAAAATCCGCTTCCCCTCTGTCAGTGTCCGCATTGTCATTGCGTTCAACCTCCTTCCTCATCATCAATGAATATGCTGCAAACCACTCAAAATAAGCCAGATAGTCAAACCGATTATAAATATCGTATGAATCATGGATATACAGTTCAACCTCCATCGACTTATTTGTTCTGGCCAGACACTTAGCTATGGTCTTAGCCGTGATCTTTGCTACAGCTTCGATTGGCATATTTGCCATACCTAACCCGAGACATGGCATGGCGATGGACGTCAGATCCATGGCCGAAATCAAACGGAAACTTTTGGCAATGGCATGTCCTACAATATATTCATACACCTTCACATCCTCCTTAATATCCCTATGAGGCAACACTTCACAGTAATTTGTCACTGTGACAGCCTGAAAAAGATATTTAGCCGACAAACTTCCGGCCGACGTCACAATCACGTCACCGAGCCGGGCGTCAGGATGCTTGGCGGCATCATCGGCCACAGCCTTTCCGCATCGGCTTCTGACCAATCCCGGCAAACCGCCTTGCATCGGCAGTCCGACACTTCCTGAAATCAAAAGCACCTCGGCCTTTGACTGCATCAAATCGCCGAAAATCACTTTTACAGTCGAATTGTTGAATCTGTAAGTCTTACATTCCGTCATAACGCTAAAATTATTCAGGAGGTAAAGTTACAAAATTTATTCCAATTCCCTCGCAATTAACTCCACCCAATTCCTTCACACTCAAATTCAATAAGAAAAAATAGTGATGACTTGTGAAAAAACGGATACTCATAAAACATTGAGACATCATCCGAGAAGGAGAACCAACACTATGCCGAAGATAATCAACACGGTGTTTGAGACGGCATACGTAATCGTATAGCCTATGGCGGGGACAGTACTTCCAAGTCGCTCCTGAATGGCACCTAAGCCGGCAGTTGTCTTACGCGCGCCGGCACAGCAACCCAAAGCAATAGCCGGATGGAATTTGAATACCTTATAACTCAGCCATAGTCCAATGAATAACGGCACTATCGTTACAACCAATCCGCCGACGAAAATCTTAGGCCCTACCGCCATGAATGAGTCAACAAACGTAGGACCGGATGCAATGCCGATGACCGCGATGTAAAGATTCAGGCCAAGATTGTTAAACACCCATAGAGAAGCCTTAGGAATAGCACCGTAGACCGGTCGCTTTGACCGGAGCCATCCCAAGATAAGTCCCATCACGAGTGCGCCACCGCTTGTGCCTAAGCTTACTGACACATTTCCTAACTTTACCGCAAGGCAACCAAGCAGTCCGCCAAGCAGCACACCGAGTCCTACAAATACGAAATCTGTAGCCAACGTGGGTTTGTCGGCATATCCGAGATTGGCAGAAGCAGTTTCAACATATTTCTTACGTCCTACGAGTTCCAGCACGTCGCCTGCATTAATCTTCACATCTTTGGCCGGTGTGACAATACGTCCGTCGCGGCGGATGCGCTTTATCTCCACGCCATACATGAAGTCATTCTCCATCAAATCAGTCACCGTCACACCTGCATACGCTTTACTCATGGTCACCTCTACATCCTCAACCGGAAAGGTCAGGATTCCGATACCTGCCACTTCCTCACCCAACCATGCGTTGTCGCCGACGATGAATTCCCTTCGACCGGACAGCACTATCACGTCGCCGGGATGAATCATCAAGTCTTTCGACGCATCACTCACGGAGCCGTCAGATGTCTTGATGCGTTCCACCAGAATGCGCCGTCCCGTCTCCTCGAAGCGGGCCTGAATCTCATCAACTGTTCGCGGCGTGTCCATCCACGTCCCGTTGACTTTAAAAGCCCTGAATGCTACCGGGCGGCAGGCATCGAAAAATGCAGGGTCATCCGAGGCGCTTCCTTGAGAGATACTGCTCTCATACTCACGGGTCAGACGTTTCACCTTGTCCAGTCCACCCATCATCCATGGGCCGATATAACCGATGAGCCACACTGCTCCCAGTGTACCGAACACGTATGTCATTGCGTAACATACGGGAATTGATGCAACCATAGCATTGATGCTTTCCTGCGAGGCAGGAAGGGTGGCGATGGTATCCTCAGCTGCTCCGACCACCGGAGAGGCCGTCGAAGCTCCGGCCATCATGCCGGCCGCCTGGCCTGCATCAAGGCCGAGCCACAAAGCCATAACCAATGACATGCCAAGAATCATAACACACATGACCAAAGCAAAAAGAACCTGCTTCAGGCCGTCACCTTTCATAGCTTTGAAGAACTGCGGTCCGACACTATATCCGATGCAGAAAAGGAATAGCATGAATGAAAACGTCTTGAGCGGCCCACCGACATTGATGTTCATTTGGCCGACAATTACGCCGACTATAAGCACGGATGTTACAGTCCCGAGGGAAAACCCTTTGAATTTTATCCGACCTATCAGGAAACCGACACCGATTGTCAGAAAGACAGCCAATGCCGGATTATGCCGGAAAACATCTAAGAACCACATTATAAGTTTATTGATGAATTAGTGAATTTGATTCGTAATTATGGAGCAAATAAAACTGTCCTGAATTTTTATTAAAACATCTTAAAACTTCACATTGTTTAATAATTTCATGACAAACTCACATCTGATCTCTCCATCTTCACCTCAATCTCCCCCGGGGTTATACTCTTGTTTCTGTTTCCCGAATGGAAGCGCAATCCATTTAACCATTATAAAGATTTTTAAACAGTATCAGTAAATTAATTGTTATTTAAAATAAAAATTGTTTCATCATGTTTATAGATTTCATTGCCGATATATTTCGCGAAAATACGGTCATTCCGATTTTTTTGACAATAGGTTTAGGATTCTGGCTCGGAGGATTGAAAATCAAGTCATTCTCTCTCGGTCCGGTTACCGCAACCCTGATTGTAGGTGTTATCATTGGTCAATTAGACATACCGGTTTCCAACACGTTGAAATCGGTGTCATTCATGCTCTTTCTGTTTGCGATAGGCTACTCTGTCGGGCCGCAGTTTTTCAGGTCACTTAAAGGAGATGGCCTTAAACAGATCGGATTTGCATGTGTGGAAGTGATACTGTGTATCGCCACAGTTGCAGTAGTAAGCATTATAATGGGTTATAATAAGGGGCAGGCCGTAGGTCTGTTTTCGGGATCGCAGGCCTTCTCGGCAGTGATAGGAGTAGGCTCAAGCACCATCAAGTCGCTCGGACTGCCGCAGGATCAGACCGATCAGTTTCTTGCCATCATCCCTGCTTGTTATGCCGTTTGCTACGTATTCGGCACAATCGGTTCAGCATGGGTCATTGCCAATCTCGGTCCAAGACTGCTTGGCGGTTTGGCTAAGGTGAAGGACCAGACAGCCCAACTTGAAGCCGAAATGGACAATGGTGACATTGTGGCCGACCCGGGTACATTCGTGGCAAACCGCCCGATTTCATTTAGAGCTTATCGTGCGGAATCAGACTATTTCAATCATCCCCGGACTGTTGAGGAGATCGAACGTCATATCGAAAAGCTTGGCTTGCGACATTTTATAGAGCGCTTACGCCTGCGTGGCGAGATTGAGGATCCTCAACCCAACCTCAAGGTGCGCAAGGGTGACATTATTGTACTCAGTGGCCGAAGGGAGTCAATCATCGACAATGCCGGATGGATAGGGTCGGAGGTCACGGATCACGATCTTCTTAACTTCACAGCCGAAAATCTGCCGGTGACCGTGTCAAAATCCGGAGCAGCCGGAATGACGCTCGCCGAACTCCGCTCAAAAGATTATATGAGAGGTGTGATGGTCCGTAAAATCATACGTGATGACATGAGTATTCCGATGAAGGCCAAGACTCGTCTTGAAAAGGGTGATATTCTCACACTCGTCGGGCTTCCTCAGGATGTAGCTGTTGCCGTGGCCGAAATCGGATTTTCTGACCGTCCGACAGAGTCAACCGACGTGGTTTTCATCGGCCTCGGCATTGCAATAGGATGCTTCATCGGAGCCTTGACGTTTTACTATGACGGAATCCCGGTCTCGCTCAGTACAAGCGGCGGAGCCATTCTGTCAGGTCTGCTGTTGGGATGGCTGCGAAACAAGCGCCCCACGTTCGGACGAATACCGCGTCCCGTTGTTTGGTTTATGAATAATGTTGGACTCAATCTTTTTATAGCAGTAGTTGGTCTTGGGGCCGGCCCGACATTTCTGTCCGGATTGAAGGCAGTGGGATTAGAATTCTTTTTGGCAGGAATTGTGTGTACGTCTGTTCCGCTCATCCTTGCCACACTTATCGCAGCCAGACTTTTCAAGTTTCACCCTGCCATCGCTTTAGGATGCGTTGCAGGAAGCCGTAATGCGGTGGCTGCTCTCGGAGCTATACAGGATAATCTTGACAGCACGTTGCCTGCTATGAGTTACACCGTCACCTACGCCGTAGGGAGCATTCTGCTGATCTTTGCCGGTATGATTATCCCTTTGATTGTATAATGATTGGAAAAAAGTAAACAGGCAATTTTTGCCTGACCTTACACATATATCTATTATCTATCCGGCATAAGTAAGGCCATGCCAATTTTTTGACACAGCCTCACGATGTTTTATCAGAATATGTCGGTTATATCACAATGTACCTTTGCCTTTGCACTTCTGACATTTACCGGTATGGTTGCAGGAGTTACAGATGTGGCGCTTGCCGTCATACTTATTATAATGCCATCCTGTCCCACCGCAAAACTCACACGCTCCTGTCCCTTTGCATGAACTGCACTGATATTTAGTTCGTGGCG
Organism: uncultured Staphylococcus sp.; assembly: GCA_964554195.1. Taxonomy (GTDB): domain Bacteria; phylum Bacteroidota; class Bacteroidia; order Bacteroidales; family Muribaculaceae; genus Duncaniella. The sequence continues at coordinate 738 of CAZKNK010000027.1, read as the reverse complement.
AAGGGGCCGGAGCCGGGGCCGGATTTACACCGCCGCCTGATTTTCCATAACGTCTCGCAAATGCCTCTCGGTTTGCACTGTTTGCCGTCCAGAATCCGGATGAATTAATCTCATTCAACCGCTGCTGACATTCACGGCTACCCAACTGCGCTCCTCTTTCATAATGCGCTTTTGCCTTATATTGACTGACCTCACTCGTTCCCATGCCTAATTCAAGGCATGCGCCCATAAAGAAATATGAGATTGGGGCGCACCCCTTTGTCTCGTAAATATTACGGTAGGCTAACTTATATACACCGTTGTAGTTCCTGTTAAACAAGTCAACTTCAAATGCACCTTTCAGACCGGCATTGACCATTTGATTCGCAAGATCATTAACGCTTTGCCCTGAAACCATCATTGAAGTGAGCATAATTAACACAATGCTTAAGAATACATTAATTTTTTTCATAGCGTGTTTTTGATTTATTTTACAAAGATAGGAACTCACATGTGATATACTGCTTCTCAAATGATTAAATATTGTTAATTCATTCGTCAATATCCTTATTGTCAGATAAGTTATGTCCTGTAGGAATATATTTTAGAATTATATTTTATTCATAAACCAAAAAAACTTCACAAAAAATTTTGTCATTACAAAAAAACATTCTACCTTTGCATCGTCAAAAACAAAACGACACAAACCACTGCCTTGTGGTGTAATGGTAGCACGTCGGATTCTGGTTCCGCCTGTGA
>CAZKNK010000026.1:0-27320 GCA_964554195.1 uncultured Staphylococcus sp. | reverse complement strand
CTTTGCCCATTCCTACGAACTGAGCGCCCTGACCGGGGAAAACGTAAGCTTTCATTGGATTATGTTTTTGAAAATTAGTTTAATAGGATTAACGTGAGGAGGGGTGATGAAATAACGGGTGCAAATTTACGAAAATTTTTGCAAACGGATGAGGGTGCGTGACTACTTTTTCCAGAATACCGGGGTGAAAATGATGAGGATAGTGAATACTTCAAGACGCCCGATAAGCATGATGAGTGCCAGAACCCACTTGCCGAGTTCTGGAATAATCTCATAGTTTCCGCCGTAGCCTGTGATTCCGGCAGCCAGACCCGTGTTTGAAATGCATGAGAACGAGGCGAAGAATGAGTCGACCAAAGGAACTCCCAGGGCGCAGAGAATTATTCCGCCGGCAATGATGACCAAAACATACAGACACAGGAATGCAATCACCTTAGTGACAAGCTGCTGCGGAGCAACCTTGCCGTTGATGCGGACGGTGAAGATGTTGTTGGGGTGCAGACAGCGGTAGATTTCATTGCGGCAGTTCTGGAGCAGGAAAATCATTCGGTCAAGTTTGGCGCCACCACTTGTTGAACCCGCGCATGCTCCGAAAAACATCATGATGAAAACGAGTGTCAGCAGAAATGTTCCCCATTTCGGAAAACTTTCAATCACATATCCGGTAGAAGAAATCGTCGAAACGATCATGAACAGAGGTTCAAGAGTGATTGACTTGATTGAAACAGCCTGACCTGCTGCGACTATGCCGATGACAAACAGGATGTAGAAAAACAGTATTACCCGCAGGTAGAATCGGAAAATATCGTTAGACCAAACTGACCGGAAGTCACCGTGCGCTCCGCGGAAGATAAGCGAGAAGTTCACGCCTCCGAGAAACATGAACACGGTCAGGACTATAAGTATATAGTCAGAGTGCCATGCCCCGATAGCGGCGTCGGAGGTGGAGAATCCTCCGGTCGACATCACCGAAAGTGCGTGGCAACAAGCATCAAACGGCTCCATAGGGCCGATGATGAGCAGGCCGAACAGTAGCCCGGTCAAAATAATATATGTGGTCCACAGACCTTTGGCCGTCTGACTGACGCGCGGCCTGAGCTTGTCATGAGTGATTCCGGTCACTTCAGCGTTAAACATCTGCATTCCACCGGTGTTATTCAGCATCGGGATAACCGCCAGGGTGAACAGAATTATACCCATTCCACCGATCCACTGCATCACGCTGCGCCAGATCACAATTCCGTGACTCAGATGCGAGATGGTGGGGAAGATGGATGAGCCGGTTGTGGTGAAGCCGGACATGGCTTCGAAGAAGGCTGATGAAACCGTGACCGGCTGCTCCATCAGCAGAAACGGCAACATGCCGAAAATAGAGAACACTATCCAGACCAACCCCGTGAGCAGAAACCCTTCACGACGTCCCATCTGCGACGAATGTGGCCGGATGAAAGTCATGCCCAACCCGACGGAAAACGTAATGGCCACCGTGATTGCAAAGGCTTGCCAGTCAGACTCCCTGTAATAGAGCGCAGTTGCGAGCGGGATAACGAGAAATATGCTTTCAATGAGCAGGAGCCACCCGATTACACGGAGCAGTGCAAGGATATTGATGCCGGCGCGACGTGAAAAAGCCATAGGTCAGGAGAAAAGTTTTTCGACAGTGTGGATTACTCCGTTGAAGCAGAACACCACCACGTGGTCATCAGGCTGAATGACCGTGTTACCGGTCACGAGCATGCCTTTGCCGTCACGGATAAGACCTGCAATGGTCATGTCACGTGACAGGCGGAGGTCCTTGACAGCGGCCCGGGTTATTTTTGATCCTTTTCGGGCCACTATTTCAGCCACTTCAGCGTCGGTCAGCGCAAGACATTTTGATGTAGATGTGTCGGTATCGAGCAAAATCTGGAAGATGCGCGACGATGCGAGGAGTTTCTTGTTGACAATGGTTCCGATATTTAGATTTTCCGCTTCGGAAATGAACTGAAGATTCTCCACTTCGGCAATGGTCTTGAACACACCGAACTCTTTGGCCGACAGGCAGGTGAGGATGTTGGTCTCGCTTGATTCGGTCAGTGCTACAAAAGCGTCGGCTGACTCGATGCCCTCCTCGCGGAGAGTGTCGATGTCACGGGCGTCGGCATTGATGATTTCAGCGTCGGGACATTTTTCAGAGAGCTTGAGACATGTCTCGCGGTCAGAGTCGATGATTTTGAAATTATATTTGTCACCCACCATGGCACACAGACGGATGGCAATTCGGCTACCACCCATTATGATGACGTCACGGATCGGGCGTGACACCTTGCCGCATATATCTATAAGTTCGTCGACGTTTTCGCGCTTCGTTGCGAAATATACAATGTCGTTTGCCTGCATGTAGTCATCACCGCGCGGAATGATGGTTTCATGATTGCGGCGGATGGCTGCAACGTGAAACTTATGGCTTGTCATAGCCAGTTGCTTCAGCTGCATTCCGATGATAGGGGCATTGTCACGAATCTTGACTCCGACCACTATCAGCTCACCGTTGTGAAGCTCAAACCAGTGGCGCACCCAGTTACGCTCGAGTGCGGAAGTGATTTCCTCGGCTGCGAGAAATTCGGGATAAATGAGGTCGTCAACGCCGATTGAAGCGAAAAAAGCTCTGTGTTCGGCCATTTTGAACTCAAAATTATCGACACGCGCCACGGTTTTTTTTGCACCGAGGCTGCGGGCAATGGAGCATGCCACAACGTTGCGTGTCTCGTATGGCGTGACGGCAATGAAAAGGTCGCATCCACCCACACGGGCCTGCTGGAGTGAACGGAATGAGGATGGACTGCCATGAAATGTCAGGAGATTGTAATTGGCATCGAGCGAGGCAAGACGCTCCGCATCATTGTCGATGAGAGTGATGTCCTGTTCCTCACGCGAGAGGAGCTTGGCGAGATGAGAGCCGACTTCACCGGCTCCGGCAATTACAATTTTCATTTGTCGGACAATTTGTTAATATCAAGTAGTTCAGTCATTGTGCGGCAGATTGCGTCGGCATCAAATCCGCAGATATGTTTGAGCTGGCTGACAGTGCCGTGAGCTATAAATTTGTCGGGGACGCCGAGCCGTCTGACCGGAAGCGAAACTCCGTGGTCAGCCATCCATTCAAGCACGGCTGATCCGAGACCACCCTTGACCGTCCCGTCCTCAACGGTGATGACCGGTGCGCCCTTACGTGCCACCTCCTCAAGAATGGATTCGTCGATCGGGTTGAGGAAAATCATGTCGTAGTGGGCTATCGTGGTATCTGGATGAGATTTCTTAAGCATTTCAATGGCTTCAATCACATCGGCGGCAACGGTTCCGATGGAAATGACCGAAATGTCGGCTCCGTCAGACAGGCGTTCGCCTTTACCGACGGGGAGCGGAGTGAAGGGCTGTTGCGGTTCAAGGTCACGACCCGAGCCGCGGGGATAGCGGATTGAGAAGGTGACATCGCTTCCGGCAGCCGTGAGCATCAGCCGGCTAAGATACTGAGGGTCGCGCGGAGCGCTGACCACAATTCCGGGGATGGATCGGAGGTAGGCCAGATCAAACACTCCGTGGTGGGTGACTCCGTCCTCACCAACAATACCGGCACGGTCAATACACAGCACCACGGGCAACCGGCGAATGGCAACGTCATGGATTATGTGGTCATAGGCTCTCTGGAGGAATGACGAGTAAATCGCCACGAATGGTTTCATGCCGTCGCTTGCCAGACCGCCGGCAAACGTGACGGCGTGGCCCTCGGATATTCCGACATCAAACGTGCGGTCAGGAAAAGCCTTCTGCATCATGATCATGGAGGTGCCGGAGAGCATGGCGGCGGTGATGCCGACAATGCGCTTGTCGGTTTTAGCCAAAGTGACAAGGGTCTTGCCGAATACGTCCTGATATTTCGGCAGAGATCCCGGGGCTGAAATGCGTTCACCTGTGGCCGGATCAAAAAGGCCTGGCGCATGCCAGTGGGCGGGGTCGGACTCGGCGGGGGCATAGCCGCGACCCTTGACTGTGCGCAGGTGAAGGATTCGTGGTCCTTTCATGTCCTTGATGTCGGAGAGGACATTGACAAGAGTCGGAATGTCATGGCCGTCAAACGGTCCGAAATATCTGATATTGAGGCCTTCAAAAATGTTTTGCTGATCGGTTATGACGGATTTAAGACTGTTGTTGAACCGGAGAATCTTCTCTTTCTGGCGGTCGGATATGAGATGAGCCTTCTTGAAAAGCCTATATAACTTGTAGCGGAAATTGTTATATGTCTTTGACGTGGTCATGTGGGCGAGGTAGGAGTTGAGTGAACCCACATTGTCGTCGATGGACATGTCATTGTCGTTGAGGATAATGAGAATGTTGGCGTTGTCGTTTGCGGCATTGTTTAACCCCTCAAACGCAAGCCCTCCGCTTATTGAGGCGTCACCAATGACGGCTACAACGTTGCGCTCGGGTGAGTCAGCCGACAGTTTGGAGGCCATGGCCATTCCGAGAGCGGCTGATATGGAGTTGGATGCGTGGCCGGCAGTGAATGTGTCATATTCGCTTTCCTCCGGGTTGGGGAATCCGCTCAGTCCGCCCAGTTTGCGGTTAGACTCGAAGCGGTCACGCCTCCCGGTGAGAATTTTGTGACCGTAAGCCTGATGACCCACATCCCACACAATTCGGTCGTAGGGTGTGTTGAATACATAATGTAGGGCGACGGTCAGCTCCACGGCCCCCATTGATGAGGCGAAGTGGCCGGGATTTTTAGAGAGAGAGGCAATCAAAAAGCGGCGTAGTTCGTCGCAGACTTCCGGCAGACTGCTGACCGGCAGTTTCCGGAGGTCGGCAGGCGAGTTGATCCGCTCGAGCAGCGGGTAGGGCGCATCGGCCCGTTCCGTTTTGTCATTTCTGCTTTCTGCCATTCTTAATATACTTCTTATATAGAGGGACCCATACGATGATTCCGGATGTGACGATTATGAAAATCGTGTAGAGATTCAGTGGCCTTCCGACAATGACGAGATAACAGAGTATCAGCCAGAGCAGGGCTATGAATGTAAACCGGATAATCGTAGAAGTTTCCATAATTCAAACGCAAAGGTAACAAATATCCTCAAAACTTCAAAAGAATATTCGTCGTGTCGGTTTTCAGATTGGTTGTGGCCGGGGTCGGGAGAAGGCTTTTCGTGCCACGATGATGGCAGCCGCTGAAACGAGGATGCCGGTGATGCCCCATGAGACGGGATAGACCATCAGCAGGGCAGAAAATGTGGGAAAGCGGACGCTGACAGTGAATACCCATACGAGGCGGAGTACACATGTGCCGAACACGGTGAGGAGCATCGGGGTCATTGAGTAGCCCAGTCCGCGCATGAAGGCGCCCGGAATTTCATAGAATGAGGCAAGGGCCTGAAACATCAGTGCGGTGTGGATGCGCTCGCGGGCAAAGCCCAACACCTCGGCATTGTCGGTGAAGAGTGAGAGCAGAGTGTTGTCACACAGCGCGATGACGAGATTGGCTGATGCCGTGATGATCGCACACATAGTCAGGCATATCGCTGCAACACGGCGACATCGGTCATATAGTCCGGCGCCGTAGTTCTGACCGGTGAAAGCTATGGTGGCGGCTGCGAATCCGCTGATGATATAGTAGCAGTAAGCTTCATAGGTGAGAGCTGCCGCCGAGCCGGCTATGGCCGCCGAGCCGAAGCTGTTGATGGTGGTCTGGATGAAAATATTTGAAACGGAGAACACCATTCCCTGAAGTCCGGCCGGGATTCCGACCTTGAGCATCTTGATCAGGTCGGGACGCGATATTGACAGATTGCGCGGACGGAGGGTGTAGGGTTCAGGCTCACGCATGAGCAGAACAATGATAATCACAGCGTTGGCTGCATTGGCTATGACGGTGGCAATGGCCACTCCCTCCACACCCATTCCGAGGACGCCTACAAAGAGGAAGTCGAGGATGATGTTGATGACGGCGGCCACGAGCAGTGAGTAGAATGGGCGTTTTGTGTCGCCCATACTGCGCATGATGGCCGATCCGAAGTTGTAGATCATGATGAAGGGCATCCCGATGAAGTAGATCTGAAGATACACGCGGGCAAGTTCAATCACATCAGGTGGGGCAGACATCGCTTCGAGGATGGGACGGGCTAAAATGATGCCTGCTGCGGTGAGAATGGCTCCGCTGATGAGCGAGACCAGACCGACGGTGGCGACGGATCGACGCACTCCCTCCTTGTTGTTCATGCCGATATAATTGGCAATCACCACGTTGGCACCGACGGCAATACCGAGGAAAAGGTTGACAAGTATGCTGATTATTACTCCGTTACTTCCGGCTGCGGCCATGGATTCAGGTCCGGCAAACCGGCCGAGAACAGCAACGTCGACGGCATTGAACGATTGCTGAAGGATACCGGATGCCAGAAGCGGAATGGCAAATACGAATATCTTGCCGGCAAGCGGGCCGTGGAGCATGTCCACACTATGGTTGGAATTTCTGACTCTCGATCTCATTATTGCTTCAAAACGGAAACCGGAGTGCAAAGTTAAGAAATAATCCCCTAACGGCGAATAATAATCCCGTTAAAGAGTCGTGAAAAAGAAGGCGGCAGTCAGATTCCCGCCGACGGGTGCTGACTGCCGCTTGTGGATTGATGTCCGGTGAAAAATCAGAGAGCGAATTTACCGGTGCGGGTGCCTTGACGGTAGATGTAAATACCGCCGGTGAGAGCGGGTAGGGCGCCGAGTGATTCACATTCGGCTACCTTGACTCCGGTGATGGTGTAGATTTCAACGGGAAGTTCGCTGTCAGAGTCGGCCATGATGGTTTCAAGTCCTGCTTCGACCGGTTTACCGGCTTCGAGTTTGATGCAATCCCACATCACGCCGCCGTTTCGGCTGATGCCCGACATCTTCAGGGTCACGGTGTTGAGTCCGGGCTTCAGTTTTGCAGCAGGGAACTTGACGGAGTATACGCTGTGACGGCCGCCGAGCAGGGCGCTGCGGTAAATGGCGGCATCATTGTAGAATGACCAGTTGTCCACAGTTTCACCGTTGACTCCGACGGCCACTTTGGGGCTGTTGGTGGCTCCGGCCACTGACGCGGTCAGGATTGCGTCGCCTTCATATTCGCGGTCAAGGTTGAATGAGAAGGTCCATGTGCCGTTTTTAGTCTGAGCATAGTAGAGGTCAGTGAGGGGATCGCTTTCGCCGATGGTGAAGTTGATGTTGGCTTCGGGTTGTGAGAAGAGTCCGTAGGCGCGCAGGTCGTCGCTCATCTTATATCCGTCGCTGAGACGGTCGTTGACACCGATGCTCCAGAGCTGATTCTCGAGAGTTGACGGATGCCAGTAGAGCAGACCGAGCTGAGTGTCGGAATCGGTCACGCTGATGTCGTCCACGCGCATCTGGTCAGTGATGGTTCCGGTGGTTGCATAGGCATAGAGGGTATAGTCGCCTTTACGGACATTGGGAATGGTGAAGTAGCCGTTTTTGTCGGTCTTGGCCCAGAACATATATCCACCGGTCTGACGGTAGATTTCATCTTCAGGACCACCGAGAACCACTTGCAGACCCTCGGGTGACTGGCCGTCGGTGAGGTTGATCTGACCTGAAACGGTGGCGCGATCAAGGGGGTAAAGGTCATTGTGGAACCATGCGAAAGGCCATGCTGCCATCTGACGTGATGCCTCGGCTTTGGCGTCGGCAATCATCTCTTCATGAGTGCCGTTGTTGACATATACGTAAATAGGGCCATAAAGTTTTTTCTGACCGGGTGCGAGTGTCATCGGAGCGGCGCCGAAATGCTCGCCCTGAAGCATCTGAATGGTGATGGGTGACTTGCCGGTGGCATGGACCGTGAGTTCCTGACGCATTGGGCCACCGTTGAGCCACTCGTAGCTGCAAGGGATGTTCCAGACTCCGTAGCTCTTGTTCATAAGACCGTGAACGCTGTCCTTGACAATATACTGCGCCCAGTTATATTTGGTGTAGATTGTGCCATCGTCAAGGCGGTAGGTGGCATCCTGAATAGTGCGGTCAGAACTGCTCTCAACGGCCAGCATTTCTCCGGTAGTAGGGATGGAGCCTTGCATACGCTCATCGACATATCCGGTGAGCATGGCGGCGGCGGTGCGGACGCAGACACGCGCTTCACGGACACTGACTGGATTTTCGGTTCCTTCCATTATAACATAGGTGTAGAAACCGCGGTCGCCTTTTCTAAGGATATAGCCCTGGGTGAGAAGAAGGTCGCCGGTGGTTCTGCGGTAGACCACTTCGCCATAGTCCGGGTCTTTGCTGATGATTTCAGCCGTGTTGGGACTCAGGCCTGAGTTTGATTCGGCGGTGTAGTCGAAATATACACCGTTGCTCGAAAGGAGATTGAGGTTATTTCCGGTCACTTTCATGATGCTGACTCGGCCTGTCTCGTTGAACTGAATGGTCAGAAGGCCGTTTGACATCTTGCCATTCTTGCCTTGCAGACTTACGGTCACGTCAGGATCTGTCTGTGCAAATGCCCCGGTAGAGAGCATTGCAGCGCAGAGAAATAATAGAATTCTGTTCATTATGGTTCTTAAATTTTTAATATTTGAAATTTTTGCAGGTGAATAATAGGTGATAAAGGACTACAAAGGTAAGAAGAAATTTGTTAAAAAGCTGCAATAATGCTGAAATGCTATAAAATGTCTCCTTTTTTGCGACAAAAAAAGTTATCGGGTGAGGTAGCAATAATAGTCATAGTATGGTGAGAGGGCTATGTCATCCTTGACTTTGGCTTTGCGCGAATCTGAGCCGATTAGTTGTGAAAGGAAATCCCAGAACGATTTGCGATGGTGCTTGAAGCGGTAATGGGCCATTTCGTGGAGTATCACGCCGTCCATCCATTCTTCCTTGAAGATGACGAGGTAGGGAGGGAGATGGATTTCATTGTCGGCGGTGCAGCATCCGAGGATGTTTTTTCGCATGGTCATCACCTTGACTCCATTGCCGTGAAGTCCTTTAAGATTCTCCCAATAGCGCACACGGTCAGGCAGGATTTCATTTGCCCGATGAGTGATTATGGACTTGAACACCTTGCGGAGTTTCTCCTGGATGTCGGGTGAGGTGAAGTCGGTGTCAGGTGAGAATATGGCGTCAACGGTGTCGGCAAAATGCTGCACGATCACTTCCACTTTCGCGGCGGAGCGGATGGTGTGGCGCCCCGGAATCTCTACGGCGCCCTCCGCCTCGAGAGTGTCGGCGGGAACGGAGTGCCATCGCAGGGTGAGATGGCGTGTGGAAAGCCGGAACGAGGGGTTGATGAGAAATTGCGGATTCATATCTGCCATATCCGGTCAAGGGTTGATGTGTAGAGATGAGTTTTTTTGCCGATCTGAAGTGCATAGAAGCGTGTGCCGAGAGTCTGGGCGCGCCTTATGCGCGAGGCCAGACCGACTGACGGAGCGGGAAATTGAAGGTCGGAGATGATGAGTACGTCGGCCATATCGTATGTGCGGCTGTCGAGCATTAGCAGTGACTCGGAGAGCATCTGTTCGCCCGATGTGCCACCGGTGAATCCGGAGCTGAGGAATGCTGACAGTTTGCCGCGGTTGACCGGCATGGCGAGGTCAATGGCTTGGGTACGGATGGAAAACTGAATAAGATAGCACGGACGGTGCTGCTTTGCGGCCATAGCAGCTATTTGCCTGACGAGAGCAAATGCGATTTCGCGCGGGTGTCCGAGCATGGAGCCACTGGTGTCCACTGCCGTGATGACCGGACCTTTTGACAGGCGAGGGGTGGGGTGGTGCTGCTCGATTTTGCGTGGTTTGTCGGCCTGCGGGCTGCCAAACTGCCTGAGTCGTCGTTCTGCGAAGTTTGTGAAAAAGAGATCGTCGGGGAGCGAGAGTTCTGCCGGAATCACCCGCTCGATGTTGGCACCTGCTTCCACGCGGTCAATCTCCCGGAATCCGCTGAGCCTGGCCACTGATGCCGGCAGAAAGCGGAAAATCACCGAATCGGTCAGTTCGGAGGGTGACTGCTTGTCGCGTCCGATGGTGTCGACAATATCAGCGAGGGCCGGATACTGAAACATCAGTGCATTGACCCGCCGGCGTTCCTCGCGGTCAGAAGTAATGTTGAAAAGCAGCGAACTTGCAAACCGTGGCCGCTCGGCAGCGGCGGTTTCAGTCTGGTTTCGCTTCATGCGCTCAAGGCAGGCCGCCCGCCAGTCGCTCGTGAGGGCGGCAAAGACGGCGTCACGGTCATCGGTTGCAAACTGCCCGATGTAGCCCGGAAGATTTACCTCAAGCACAGAGTATCGCTTCCGGATGGTAGTCCTGACATGCGGCCAGAGTTTCCGCTTCTGCTCGATTGATGCTGACTCAAATGTGTCGATAAGGTCGAGTTCCTTCTGCGCTTCAGATTGGAGTTCGGCCATACGTCCGATCATCTCCGAAAGGAGTGAAATGGTGGATTCACGCACTATTTCAGGCATTTCCGGGTCAGAATCAGCACTAACCGGATTGCGGTCAACAGCCTCGCAGATGAAGTCGAGCAACGGATCGGATGCGTCGGCCGAGTCAGGGAGCCGGCCCGATTCCATGTAAAAATCGAACGTATCCGTATAGGTCTGTAGGCAGCGCTCGGTGTCAGAGTAATCGGTCATAGCATCGAGTCGAGATTTTTCAACTTCACTTCGGTGGTTTTGATGAGTTTCGTGGCCTCGGTCAAAGCTTTGTCAACAAGAGCGCGGTCGGCCGGCGAGAGGAAGATGTTGGGCGATGATTTCCATGTCTGCTCCACAGTGCGGTTCCAGTCGGCCACAGTGTCGGCCAGATTCTGCTTCATTATGGCCACCCGGCGATAGACGGGTATGGATGTTAGGTCGGTTCCGGCATGGGCATCAAGCATGGAAGATGCTGAAGATGTGGCGGTGACAAAAAAGTAGGGAGTGCGGTCCATTACCATGCCACCACGGCAGCGACTAAGGCGCACGTTGGTGACACGCTCGGCATTCTGCGACGCGGCGTCAAAAGAGGTTCCCGGCAGGAGTGCGCGTACAAAGAACCTGTTGCGCTTTGTGTCGAAGTACTTCACACCGTCGCGCGGCGTTTCGGTCAGGGTTGCATAGTCCCATTTCGAGAAATACACCTCCCCGTCGGGATGATTTTCAAGTTTGTAATAAAAATAGTCAAATTCGGCAAACTCCGGAGCGTTTTTCTTTTCAGAGCGCGCCTCATGCGGCTTGTTTTCTGATTTCGGTGCCGGTTTCATTGACAGACGGATATTTCGCTCGATGGATGCGAGAGTATCGGCAAGGGGTTGGATGATTGCCTCGGCAAACGCTTCGGTCAGCGGCGGAATGGCATCGACATCATTCCAGAGCGAATGGATGAGCAGAAAGAAGTCAGACAGGTCAATTTCCTGACGGTCATTGAGGAAGGCCGACGTTTGCATCAGGCGGTAGGCCTTGCGCCAGCGGCGGTCACTGACATAGAAGCGCATCCGGTTATTATCGGCTTTCTCAAGGCGCCCAAGTGTGCGGCGCAGTGCTTTGATGGCCGCTAACACCTGCGGCGCACATTCCACCTGTGCGGCCTGCTCCTGCCATGAACGGTAGAGTTCATTGTCGATCAGCAGTGACTCGTCAATCCGGGCCACTTTTCTGCGTTCACCACGAATCATCCTGAAGAATTCGCGGTCACTCTCAATGCAGTTTGACACCATTCTGACAAGAAAACGGTCCCAAAGCGCTTCAAGTCCCTCATCCTGAGCCGGAAGTTCGTTTGACGCGGCAATCAGCACCTTCATGGGTGAGGGTTGAGCCACTCCGCCGTTGTGGAAAACATGTTCGTTGATGACGGTGAGCAAGGTGTTTTGAATGGATGGTCCGGCTTTCCAGATTTCGTCGAGAAACACCACGTCGGCCTCCGGCAGATAGCCCTCGGTCAGACGCTCATAGCGGTCGTCGGACTTAAGGCGGGATATTGACACCGGACCGAATATTTCGTCGGGAGTGCTGAAACGCGACATCAGATAGTCAAACGAGCGGGCGTCGCGGAACACAGACTTCAGTCGGGCAGCCACCATGCTCTTGGCTGTTCCGGGCGGGCCAAGCAGGAAGATGTTCTCTCCTGCCACCGCGCAGAGCAGCGACATTGCAATAATCTGGTCCTTCTCAAAGACTTCGGCGCTCATCCACTCGATCAGACGGGATATGTGGCCCCGTGGGGTGAGCCTGGCCGAAGCTTCGGATGCGTTTTTCTTTTTCATCAACACAAAGATAATCATAATTCATCGAAAGGGAATGAAAAATTGAAAAAAGATTTGTTAGGAAATGAAGAAAATCGTGATAAAGTTTTGTGGGTTAAAGAATAATATCTATCTTTGCACCGCCATTACGAGAAAGTGCGTCTTACCAGCGCGATTTCCAAACAACGACAATTAAAAATTTCAAAAGACAATGAAAAAAGATATTCATCCCTCAAACTACCGCGAAGTAGTGTTTAAGGACATGTCAAACGACGAAATCTTCATCTGCCGTTCGACAGTCGCTACCCGTGAAGAAATTGAAGTTGACGGCGTTACTTACCCACTTCTGAAGCTTGAAATCACCAGTTCATCTCACCCCTTCTTCACCGGAAAGCAGAAGCTGGTCGACACCGCAGGCCGTGTGGACAAGTTCATGAGCCGCTATGGCAACCGCCGCAAGAAGTAATCCACTTCATTGTCATAACAGAGCATAAAGGAGAGACTGAGTCGGAAGGCGCAGTCTCTCTTTGTCTAATAAATAAAGGTATGGTGGTGTAAGTGACAGTTGTCGCTTTAAGCATCGCCGTCAGGCGAATATAATGTGAAAAGGGAGAGATTGTTTTTAAACAGACGTATCGCCCAATACATGCACTGAACGTTGAAGTTGAGCAGTTCAAGCATAGCCTCTTTTTTGTCATAATAAATCAGATATGAGGCTGCATTCTCAATATCCCAACGGCTGATGCGCTTATTTTCATCATCTTCATCGCCAATAGATTCAAAATAAAACAGCGCGGCCTGTTTAAAGAATGAAACGGCCTCATCGACGTCAGAATAACCCGGCTTTTTTTGCCATTGTTCAAAAAACTCGTCGCTTGAAATCAGAGTGTGTGTGCCAACATTCCAATTTATATTACTTTCAATGAAGAAATTGACATCCGCGGATAAGGAATCGTCGACGGGGTAGATATAATATTCTTTATTCGGCTCAATGCGTATGGCACGAATGAAAATGCTCCAGTAGCTACACTGATATAAGATAGTACCCTCGTCTCCACGGTATTTGACGAAATAGCTATCGGAGAAATTCATTTCATCCGTAACGAGAAACGCTTTGCGGAAAGCCATTAGTTTTTCTGGAGTCATGGACCGGTAGTCTGTAAGGGCTGAAACTAATATGTAGATGGAGCCGGGAATGTGTTCTGAATACACGTTTGCTTCAATACCGTTTTCGCTTAATGTCTCCTTAATGGTTTCTATAATATCTTCAGCATGGTTGTCGGGATCAGCTTCATCAAGCCATCTTCTTGCGTTGCCGTAAAAAATGCCGTCGGCAGTTGTTAAGCCGTATACGGCATTTGTTTCGTTATCATAAACCCGGAAATGCTTTTCAAGTTTGTCCCACTCCAATGTGTCGAGAGTATCCTTAGGGATAAACGTTTTCAGGAATTTCATCCACCATCTGTACCACCTGTAACGGTAATAGAAAATCCCGGCAACGGCACATGTCACTATGACAACGAGAGTGACGGCCAAGCTACTTGCCCCGAAGATGTCAAAAAGGATAGCCCAAACTATCAGCAGAAGTAATGCAATACAAATGATAACACTAATGCCTCTGGCGATCTTACGAATTATCCGGCCATAACGATTGTTTTCGGATGGATGAAACATGAATGCCATATATATTATTGCGAAAAGCAGAAAAAACATAATATTGATCCATAAAGTTTCTTGGCCTTTATATTCCAATTTTATGATACTGTAAATACAAATTATAGCCAGGATTATGCGAGCTGTATTAATATTAAAGTCCATATAGTTACATCTTTCAAAAGTCATACAAAATTACGACAGAAATTGAAATAAAAGCCTTTTTGATTTCAAAATTTGTCCATTCATGCCAAAGATTGTAATTTTGTGCAAGCCCGGTAGTTTTGGTTTTATAATGAGAAATATAGTAGTAACAATATTGACCTTGATGGCCGTGAGCATGATTTCATGTTCACGTTCAGATTCTTTACAAAACAGAGTTTTAGACGAAGCTGAACATGTGATGGTAACTGATCCTGACAGTGCCATGCGTATATTGGATGCCATAGAGCCGTCGGAACTTAAGGCCGACTCAATCCGTGCAAAATATCACTATCCGAAAGCTAGGGGTCACATGCGCCGTAACCGCTCGATGATTGCTGACTCGCTCATCGGGTTCGCTCATGAATATTACCGAGCTAAGGATGCAGTGAGAGATATGCGTAGCGGAACGGCGTTGGCATGGTATAAGTTTTGGGTTGGAGACACTCCGGGTGCTATTGCAATACTCGACTCCCTCAGCAACCTTACGGATATGCCGGATTCATTGATGGTGCAGACGCTACGGGTCAGGGCTTTGCTTGGTGCATCAGAGAATGAAGGAGAGGAACTGATTCCGATAGCAAAGCGATTGATAAATCTCGAAACAGATACTAAGCGCGGGATTGAGGCGAAATACGTTCTGGTGAGTTCATACGAGAATGCAGGGAAACTGGATTCGGCCCTCTTACTGACAAATGAAATAATTGACTTTTCACGTGAGAATCATTTAGCAGAGCTTGACTTCCAGATGACGCTTGAACGCGCGCAGATCTTATCGGAAATGGGTCGATACAGTGAAAGCGACGCAGAGATTGAATTTGTGTTTCAACATGCCGGTGCCGACAACGGAGCCGCCGACTATCTCCACATGCTTCATGCCATGAATGCGTTAAATTCCGGTAACATTGCCCGAGCATCGCGTGAAATTGCTCTTGCCGACAGTTTTGCGGTCAATCTAAGACAGGATGATGATTCGTATTACCGCAGTTTCAGTAATTTAATGCACACAATGGTTGACTATAAACAATTCGGCAAGATGAAACTCAAGTATGTCAGCGGACTCAATAACCGTCAGCGCGAGCGATATAACCGAATGCAAGCATCGCAGTGGGAGTCGGAACGTGGGGCGTTGGAGCAGCAGAGCCGGGCGTTGGCTCTTAGAGCCGAGAGTCAACACAAAACAGTGATAATTCTTGTGACAGTGCTTGTCAGTGTGTTACTCCTTACCGGAGCCGGTTTGATTATCAGGCGGCGCCGGCAGCGCGAACTCGAGAATGAGGAGCGGGCCGAGGCGCTGCAAAAGATGGTGGATGAACTGACGTCAGTCCCCGCCGCGCAGCCATCCGGGTCGGCATCGTCCACGGCGTTGCGTCGGGCCATGCTTCAGCAACTCGGCATCATCAAGATGGTGGCGGAGACACCGACGGAGCAGAATCGTGAGATGTTGCGCAAGATTTCCTCGATAGAAGGTGACACTGACGGCGCACTCGTGAACTGGGACAATGTTTTTGAACTCATCAATGCGCTATATTCCGGATTCTATGACAGGCTCCATGCCTGCTATGGCGAAACACTTACCCATAAGGAGGAACAGATAATCGTGCTTATGTTGGCCGGTTTCTCCACTAAGGAAATAGCGGTTATCACGGCGCAGACCACCGCTACCGTTTATGTGCGCAAATCCTCAATTAGAAAGAAGCTCGGAATCCCCGGAAAGGAGGATATTGTGGAGTTTATCACCGGTAATCTGAATCATTAAAGGAGCATTAAGACCTCACGCCGCCGAATTTAAACTTTTATGAAATGCAGCCTCTGATAATCAGTAGGTTGCATTTCTTATATTAAGATTTTTATATTTGGCATTAAGATGGGTTTAGACATAATTTTGCGTCAGAAAACTTTAAAAAATGATGCAAATGAAAAGGAAAATCTTAATGTTCACTCTGGCTGGAATAATGGCACAAGCCGCAGTTACGTCTTGCGGTTGGAATATCGGTCAGGGTGACAATCGCGACCGTAATATCGGAATCGCTACGCTCAATTATCTTGACTCAATCCCTGATGTTGAATACATAGGATTGGCTGATACGCACGTCCTTGAAAACGGCAAATTCCAAGCTGTGGTTATTTATAACGTAGTAGACGCTGACGGAAATAAGACGGAGCATAATGCACGTGTTACCACAAACGGCGATGGCTCGGAAATCCTTTCATGGGATGATCTCGATAGCAGTGTAATCAGCGACACCAAACAAAAAATAAAAGATAAAATGGAGGAAAAAGGCATTGACCTTGACGGAAGCCTTATAGACGCATTAATCGAAATCAAAAAACTGACACGATGAAACATACTATTGCATTTCTGATTGCACTTCTTGCAGTCATTCCGGCTTTTAGTCGCGACATAAAAGGATATATCCTTGACGAAAATAACGCGCCGCTTGACTTTGTAAACGTCACCCTCTACTGCGATTCAACATTTGTTGCCGGAGGAATATCCGATGCAGAAGGTCTATTCTACATTGCTACGGATAAAGATTGCAATCTGACGGCTAAAATCTCTTTTGTAGGTTATGAATCCCTAACTGTAAATGTGCCGCAATCCGGCAATATGGGTGTCATTTCACTCTGTCCTTCAGCAGTGAAACTCGGCGAGGTAGTGGTAAAGGCAATCCGCCCTACCACCACAATGAAAGGCAACGCACTGGTGACCAATGTAGAAGGGAGTTCGCTCGCCCTTGCCGGTACTGCCAACGATGTTCTTGCACGTGTGCCTATGGTTGTAGACAATGGGGGAACTCTTGAGGTATTCGGCAAAGGCTCGCCGGCAATCTACATCAATGGCCGTAAGGTCAACGATCTTCAGGAACTCTCACAACTCAATTCCGGAGACATCAAGAATGTGGAGGTCATCACTAATCCTGGGGCAGCCTACTCTGCTGATGTCAGGTCAGTCATCCTGATACACACCAAGCCACCGAAGGGTGATGGATGGGGTGGAAATATCCGCACCGATAATGGGTTTCAGCACGATTTCCGCACCGGGAACAGCGTGGATCTGAAATACCGCACACGTGGTCTGGAACTGTTTGGCAATTACGGATGGTGGTTCGGCCACAATCTAACAGACAGGACTGACGAAATAATTACTTCAACAACATCCGGCCAATATACACAGAAGATTGGTTCGGACTGGAAAGAGAAGTATAACGACATGAACGGGAAAATCGGGTTTTCGTGGATTATCAATGACAATCACAGTATCGGGGCTTATTACCGCATGGGGAGGAACCGCCATTCGATGACCGGAGTTTCGCCCGCAGAGGTTCGGACTGACGGAACAATAACCGAGCAGATAAGCACTGACATGAACAACAGATCGGATGCCGGGCCTTTACACTCCGCCAACGTGTACTATAACGGTTCAATCGGTAAATTGGGAGTGGATTTCAATGCTGATTACCTGTTGTTTAAGCAACGTCAGGATTCATATAACAATGAGATTGCCGAATATGGTGATGACCGCATCGTTACGATAACATCCATCAACCGAAACCGCATGATTGCCGGAAAACTGGTTTTGAGTTATCCTCTATGGCGAGGGGGAATTGATTTGGGTGAGGAATACACTTCTACCCGGTCGACGAATGTCTCATCGTCAAACGCCCCTGAAATTTCTGACGCCGACAATCGTGTGGATGAAAGCAATATGGCGACATTTGTGGAGTTAGGACAGCATATCGGCCGGTTTGAAATTGGAGTGGGACTGCGCTATGAGCATGTGAAGTTCAGATATTATGAAATGGGACAGCTTAGGGAAGGGCAGAGCAAAACGTATGATAATGTTTTCCCGTCCGTGAGTGTGTCAACTCAGGCCGGACAGGTCAGAATGGGATTGAATTATTCTGGAAAGACGGTGCGCCCCGGATATGGTCAGCTTGACGGGACGGTCTGTTACATCAACCGCCTCACCTACGAAACCGGCAATCCATATCTGAAGCCTACAAAGATTCAAACTATCGAGTATATGGCACAGTGGCGGCAGTTGTTCGCCCAAGTGACCTATACATATTTCAAGGATGGAGTGTATCATACAACCGAACCTTATGGGGCTGACGGCGAGTCTATGATTATCAGGACTGCCAATCTTGATCGCCGTCACTATGTTGAGGCTTTCATTGGCGGTCGGTTCAAGGTTGGAGTCTGGCAGCCAAATGTGAATGTCGGTGTGATGAAGCAGTGGCTGACGCTCCCTGTGGGTGGTGAAGCGATGAAAATGAATTCTCCCGGCTTTATGGTTCAGTGGCAGAATGAAGTCCGACTCCCATTTGACATCCGGTTTAACATCGACGCCCAACTTATGACGCATACATGGGACACCAATATGAAGATCAGCAACACTCCGTGGCACGTCAATGCCGGAATTTATAAAGGACTACTAAACAATTCATTCAGCGTGACGCTCGAAGCCAAAGACCTGTTTGATTCGGGAAAGCGCAATATGGTGATGTATAGCGATGCGGTCAGGATAGATCAGAAAAACTACTCGCCCGGTCGTTCGGTTATGCTTACGCTGCAATATCGCTTCAACACCACACGCGACCGTTATCGCGGCACGGGTGCAGGTAACGCCGAAAAATCACGTTTCTGAATTATGTCAGATATGTCAATTTTTTTTGCTAAATTTGTCATGAATCCCGAATCTTTGCCGACATGGTCAGATGATACATCTTAATCGTATTTGTCCGTGTGCTATCGTTTATGACGGGATAACTTGAAATGGACAGAATATGGAGCAGATTTATAATTTGATTGGCGCTGACGCAGTCAGGATCTTTAATATCATATTTGGTGTCATATCGTTAGTGGCGATTGCGGGTGTAATATTCCTTATCGGGCGAGGAATGCAAAAACGATTAAAGGTTCCGGGATGGTTCTTTTGGACTGCCGTTGTGTTTGTTTTACCGGTATTTGCTGCTCCGCTGCTTATGTATTTATCGGTGTTCATAGGCGATAACGGTAACAAATATGCTCCGCTGGGTTTTATGCTGATAAACACTTATGCCGGATGGTTGATCGGCGGGTTTATATTATCGATAAGGCTTTATCAGAAATATTCTAAAGTTTATTCATTATTGCCGTCGGTCTTGTCATGGGTCGTGTATGCAATGATAATATGTTTTGTGAAGTATATTATGAGTTAATTGGCTGTAACAGACTGATTTGAAAGATGAATTTACGTTATAAGGCCGAAAATTTTTCAGCCGACATTGCAGTTGCGGATTATATAGCCGGTTTTCGTGACAGAGAGCGGTTTCTCAAACTGTGTATGCAATGCCCAAACTACGGAGCGTCATGGGGGTGTCCGCCGTTTGATTTTGACACGGATCAAGTTTTAGGCCGATATAAGTATGCTCGTCTTGTCGCAACCAAAATCACGCCTGAAGATAAAAATATTCCGATAGGCAGATCCGGTGCCGTGATAAATCCCGAGCGGGTGCGCATGGAGTCGGAGCTGCTTGAGATGGAACACCGTTATGGCGGACGGGCATTTGCTTTTGTTGGAAGTTGTATTTACTGCAACGGTGCTGAATGTCGGCGCAGGTGCGACAAGCCATGTCTGCATCCCGACAAGGTGCGTCCGTCGCTTGAAGCGTTCGGGTTTGATATTGGGCGCACGCTGTCAGAGCTGTTCGGCATGGAACTCCTCTGGGGCAAAGATGACTGTTTACCGGACTATCTGATTCTTGTCACCGCTTTCCTGCATAACGAGCCGGACCTTTTCTTCAGGTAAAAATTGTCCGATCATATTTTGCGGGATTGCAACCGAGCAGTTTCCTGAAGTAATTTCAGTGTTGACTTGCGGTGCGTTCATCAGTTGGCCGTTCACAATCACCGCCAGACGTTCACCGATGTTTCCGCGTGTGATCGTAGCCCATTTTGCGGCATCAGAAAACTTAAACGCCACCTGGATATTCCCGTCATAGCTTGGGAGAGAGTTGGCCTCGGTCACCGGCACTTTTTCTGACAGCAGCGGCTCGTTTTCATAAGCAACCAGCCATATAGAGCCGTCGGCCATCGGCAGGGTCCAACCGATACTGATGTTTCCGCAGTGTTTTACGCCCATTAATTCGGCATTGATTCGAGCAGTGTCAGCCACATTATAAATTTGGTCCGAGATCATGCCAAAAATCGAGTCGTCATACTCCACAACTTTGTTTACGGAGACATTCCATTCAATGCCCTCAATTTTTTCGGTCTTGGCGTCAGACGCCTTGCCGCATGCAGTTGCGGCAACAGCAATGGAAATAAATCCAAGCAGTGACGAGATGGAGAGTTTCATGTTCATACCGGAATAAATTATCTGATTCAAGCGCAAAGATAAAACTAAATAATCGAAAATCCATCGGTCAGATGATTTTTTATTCATTCCATTTCATAGTTCCATACGAAAAACTGATGCCCTATCTGACTCTGAAAGCTAAAATGCTATTACTTTAATATATAGGAATTTCCGGGTCCGTTGTCAATCAGTTGATTATCGGTATTTACTTTTCGCCCGTAGTTGAACGTGTAGGAAACTGACAGGGATATTCTGCGGTGATAATCGGGTCCGAATTGTGTTATTCTGCTGTCGAACCATTTCGATTGAAATGTGTCATAGCTGCTTTTCCACGATGAGCGGAATATGTTTACAGCTGATATTTGAATATTCCAGCCTTTATTTGTCCATCCGGCCGAGAGGGAGTATTCGCTTGGCAACTTTCTGTAATAGCATGTTTCTCCGTCAACGTAACGGGTTGTTGAACTCCAGAATATGTTGAAAAAGAATGGCCCGGCATAGTAATCAATATTTGCACTGAAGCAGAACGGATAGCGGGATGTGCTGTTGGTCCCGGTGGTGTGATAGAGTAGCAGGTGAGGGGCAACCGAAGCTGAGAGCCGTCCGTCAAGGAATTTACCGGAAAATCTCGCTCCGATTTGTCCGTGGTTATAATCACCATCGTTAAAATATTTCTTCATCATCAGTGCGTCGGGAGCTTCGGGCAGATAGACTGGAGCCTGACGGTTCATTATCCTGAACATGGTGGCATACGTGGAGAGTTGCCACATATTATCCGGCAGGAATGTATAGGTCAGATTGGCTGATATGTGATTGGAACTATGCAAATCCGGATTGCCGGCTACATATAGCAACTCATTCAGCCGAATCATATTTGGGTTTTTCATTGAGGCGTCGGGCGAAAATGCCGCATACTGAAACCAGATTCCCATAGTGTGTTTCTGATCAGGTGTATATTGAAGATAGATGTGGATGAAAGGATAGTTGTCGTCAACAGTCTTGCCGTTGATTGTGCTTGATTCCATGGCGTAACCTCCGTCAATATTCGCGGAAAACTTACCCGCCGATATTGCCGCTCCGAGCGAAGCTCCTCCGAATAGAGGTTTGAAAGTGTTTCGTGCATCATCAGAACCTGAATATTTGATTTTTGTAATGCCACTTGCGGCAATAATATTGGAGAAAATTGAGATTTTGTCATTAATTGCTTTGTTAATCTGCACGTCACATCTTGCTGACCAGCTGTTTTCAACAGCATAGTTCATAATTGACGTCTCATCGGTTTGATAGACGCTGCCGGTGTGGTTATCGGCAATTTCAGTCTGAATATTACCGTTGAGTGTCCATCCCCTGCCCAACGAGGCGTACAGGTCACTCTCCCAACCCGATTGCAGATATGACCGGTTGTTGTCAAAGGTATAATCGTCAGGCTTGCCTCCGGGGTGGAGTTCGACAATTCCACGAGTGTTATCGCTCGGAATGTGATTTCGCCTGAAAGAGATAAGATTTCGTAATGAAAAGGTTTCGGACTTATTCCATGACACCCGCAGTCCGGCAAACAGATTACGCTCGCGGTATCTGCCGGCAGATACACCGGATATTCGTTCTGCCGTTTTATCCGGAAGTCGGTATGATTCAACGGTTTGGCTGCCGATGTTTGAATTGTCATCATGCTCCCCGTTAACCATCACGTCATATTCCATCGCCTTATAGCTGAACTTGGAATAGACGGAAGCGTAGCCACTTTTTACAAAGAAGCGTTCCTTAGCGGTGAGTTTAGTGTAACCACCGAATATCTGTTCTTTTGTGACGAAATTAACCGCATGTTGCGCCCGCATGAATCGAGGATCGGTAGGAAAATCAAAATATTCAACTCTTTTTACATTCTGCGGATTTAATCCGGCCACGTCCTCCTTTGATGCCTGATGATAATTAATAAACAGGGTCACAGCCTGATTATCGACCGTCTTGACTGCTTCAGAAAGCGGGTTGACGTCCAACTGAGGAATATTCATTTTTGCCAGAAGCGACACTCCGCCTGATGCGGCAGAGCGCTGACGATTGTTCGGTATGTAGACCGTTTTTTCAGAGTCGGCACGTTGACTGCTTGCCACGACGGTCACTTCATTTAATTCCTTTGCCGGAATTGAATCCGGTTCTGTCGCCTGACCGAATGCCTGACAGGCAACCAAGAGGGTGGGGATAAGTATAGTTTTCATGGTTGCAAAATTAGATGGAGTAGTCTTAATCAATGCTTACATTGCCTTATTTAGTCTTAATCTTAATGCCACACTGCTCAACCTCTCAAATTATTATGCTAATTTTGTATTCATGAAACACTTTAGGGTCATAACCATCTCAATAATATTAATCCTCGCGGGTCTGTTTGCAGCTGATGTCGCATTTATGGTATCGCTATATAATTCTATAAAGGAGCGTTATATAGGTGATGTGGAACAGTGTCTGATGCGGGCCGATCTGATCGAACTTGTTGACAGGCTTAACGCTGCCGGCTACGGCGATGAAAACGGAGTGATAGGAGTGTGGCTCGGATTGCAAAAATCGGACGTGGGAGCGGCAAAAACTCCCGATGAATTGCTTCAGGTGAACTACTCGCAAGGTTATAAGCGAATGGACCGGCAGTTGATTTCAGTAATCACAAAATATCTTCATGACACTTACGGAGATGAGGGTGAGCCGGATATTGATTTACTTGAAGAAGTGTTCAGGCGCGAAATGAATTTCTCCGGCTTTTTCCCGGAGGATGTTATAATTCTCAAGGAAGGTGATACACTGGAGTATTCGGGTAATATGTGGGAAATAGGTAATAGGGTTGATGGTAAGCTTATCAACGAAGCATATATCTCACCTCTTGCCGGGAATGTGTTACAGGAAATGAGCGGTGTGATAGCCGTAAATGCAGCCATCGCTATTGTGTTGGGATTCGCCTTCTGGTATCTGCTTCATGTCATAAGCCGTCAACGAACCATTGAGGAAATGAAGGATGATTTTACCAACAATATGACACATGAGTTGAAAACGCCAATCGCCATTGCTTATGCGGCAAACGATTCGCTGCTTCATTTTCCTGACCCTGCGGATGAAGGGCGAACAAGGAAGTATCTCACGGCTGCACTTGAACAGTTAACAAAACTGACAGGTCTTGTTGAGAATATTTTGGCAATGAGCATGGAGCGGAGGAAAAACCTTTCGATGGTTAAAGAGAAAATCAGTCTGGCTACTTTTCTGAAAAATGTAATTGATCAGCAAAAAATCAAGATTAAAAAGAGATGCAGGATTTCACTGGAATGTGACGAAGATGTGACTGTGACAGCTGACCCGACTCACCTCTCAAACGTAATTTCAAACCTTATTGACAATAGTGTGAAATATTCAGGAGATGAGGTTGATATTGATATAATTGCAAATAGCAGATCAATCACGGTTGCAGATAATGGAATAGGAATTGCAAAGAAGCATTTACCGGATATTTTTAAGAAATTTTATCGTGTCCCCTCGGGAAACAGACTGAATCAGCGCGGCTATGGCATCGGCCTGTTTTATGTCAAGTCAATAGTTGAAAAACACGGGTGGGATATATCTGTGACAAGCGAGGTAGGAAAAGGCACAAGGTTTATAATAAAATTTACGGCGGAATG
Source organism: uncultured Staphylococcus sp. (assembly GCA_964554195.1). Classification (GTDB taxonomy): domain Bacteria; phylum Bacteroidota; class Bacteroidia; order Bacteroidales; family Muribaculaceae; genus Duncaniella. Next base: position 3,224 of record CAZKNK010000026.1, on the reverse strand, counting down.
AAAAACAGAATACTTCTTGTTGAAGATGATGACACACTCGCCATGATTGTTGTGGAGACACTTCAGCGTGACGGGTTTGAGGTGACTACGGCAGCAGATGGTGAGGAAGGCTTGCTTCGCTACTCCCGAATGAAGCATGACATCATAGTCGCAGATGTGATGATGCCTAAAATGGACGGTTTTGAAATGGCGAGGAAGATTCGGCAGATTGACAAAGATGTGCCATTGCTGTTTCTTACCGCTAAATCTGAAATAGACGACATTGTCACCGGCTTTGAACTCGGATGTAATGACTATCTCAAGAAGCCATTCAGGATGCTTGAACTTATTGTCCGTATCAAGGCCTTACTGCGACGGCCCATGGACCGGGAACATGATGAGTATAGGGTGGGGAATTATATTTTGCGGACAGATACACAGACCTTGATTAATTCAAACAAGAACATTGAGCTTTCAAGCATTGAGGCAAGATTGTTAAAGGAACTGATTGTCAACAAAGGTCACACCGTTGACGCCTCGGCTCTGATGGTACTTATCTGGCAGCGCGACGACCCATACAGCCGCAACTCGCTTCATGGGTTCATTCATAAACTCCGACACTATCTAAGCGGTGATAACCGAATATCAATCATCAATCAGCGCGGGATCGGCTACATGCTGACCGTCAGCGATCAAACTCCGTCGGCCGAATGATCTCGCCAATCGTTTTTTCAGGAGTAGAAAAAAGAGGTGACATTATCGTTGCACTTTAGTTTGGTTCGGAGGGGTAGGACGTGTTATATAACATAATCGTTTATTTTGAATTTGTCCTACAAAATCGTAATTTGGCAGAAAAATATGGAGAGGCGTGAGGAATAGGAATCGGATGCGCACGGGTAAGGCAGCCCATCTCTCAGTCCCTTACGGAATTATAATGAAAAGACTTGAAGAATGAAGAAAATATTGACATGGTTGGTGTTTATTATATCAACCTGTATTACAACAGCTTATTTTTACAAACTTGACCCCTCAACACCTATTCAGGCTCTTTTTATGGCTTGTTTAGTGTCAGGAACTTTAGCAATGATTGTCCCCTGTATATATCAGTTAAAATGGAGGCATGACAATGGCGTGGATTTGTTTGCAATCTTAGAGACGGACGAAGAAAAGCTAAAAGAACACATGCTTTTTATCATGCAATATAATGGTATAGAGAACAATCTTAAAGAATTGAACGACATATTTCGGAATTATCCTCAATGGCATCTGGAGGATTGGATTGTATTCCGGGCATGGTATAAAGCACAGATTGATTTTATGGAGAAATATCCTGACATCTACGGGCTGAAGAATAAGCGTGATGGAGGACCATATTGCAAAGAAGAGGATCCGCTATATGATCCGAATGCCCCGGATTGGGATCAATATGACCGAAAACATTATTACGACGATGAATATGAAGATGCTGATGACAATATCGACGATGACTATTACGCTGATTATAATAATGACGATGATGATGATGGTGATGATTAAATCCGGCTGAATGCTAAGATCTTAAAGAAGCTTCAAAAGAAGAACTATATATAGGAATCGGACTTGAAATATCAGTCCTACCCCTTAACAAATAATGATCACCACTTTAAATTAGACCAAGCACAAAGGCTCCATAGAGATACTTGCATCTCTAATTCCTCACCAAGTTTCTTCCGATGTTAAATCCGAATTAATGGATTACTCAATTTCGCTCAAATTTGAGTAAATGATATCGTCATTATATAAATCAAGTATATAATCTAATGACTTCTTAAATTTGGCATTGATATTAAATCGGCCCACTTTATTCCTAACAATATAATAGCGGTCAATTAATTCTGTTATTTCAGACAGGCTAATTTCTATATCTTCTTTCTCATTTTCGATAGAAATGTCACATATAAATCCGCTGTCAGAATTGTTTGTGATCATTGATTTATTCTTTAATAGAGTTGGCAAAATATTCAAAATGCACTGATTATATTCGTCTGTTTTACTGATTTCATTTAAGATTCTCTGGAAGCGGAGAAGTTTATATTTTCCAAGTTTCAAGAAGTCCTCCCTTACTGTCTGTTGAATATTAGAGTTAGTTTGTATGTCTGACATTATCCTTTTATTTTGCTTGAGGAAATGTGATTGTTCTACGTGGTCAGTTATGCTAATAGTAAGGATTAGTAAGCCAATGACAATCAAAATTAAGACAATACCATAGCAAATTAATCGTATTATCTGCGATATCCAATCTCCATTAAATGCTTTATAAAATATACCCTCCTGATCTTCCATATTCCTAATGTAAATTTGCTTCTGACCAACAATCTTACCAACACAAAAAAGTTCGGGTATAGAATCATTGTTATGGATTACTCCAATTTTTATTATGTAATATTCGTCCTTATCTAAAGCTATTTTTGGAATACTAACATAAATGCTATCATTATTGTATGAAATAAAGTGGCTCTCTAACCTATCTTGTATATGTGCGGTTGCAGTTTTGACTATTGATGGTTTTTCTATAATACTTCCATTCTTTATCTTTAATCCAAAGTCACCTCCATCATATAGATTGGGATTTACATGTTGACCATTATTTAAAACTTTGACTGTAAAGACACTAATGTTTAAATTATTCTTTTGAACATCTAAACTATCAAAGAATACGGTTAAGGATGAGATTTTTTGTGTGGCATCAAAGATCTGCGTTCTTGAAACAATTTCATACTCAAGATTCGGTTCATTATTATGAAAATATGAAATTATACCAATAACGGTACCAATAATTGTAAGAAGTATAACAATAATTTGTACTAAACTATTATTAATAAATCCTTTAATTCTATTCCCGTCCATAATATTAAATTCTAAATATATTGTTTAGCGTATCAACTTCCGAAGCGCAAAAGTACAAAACAGAATTGGTCTGTCAAAATAAATTTCACACTTCATATTTTTAATTTACGAATGAGCTTTTATTCATTCAGAAAGAATGTTTCTGCTTACGACTCTAATTTGGAGAATCCAAATAGAAACGCACAGTTTTAGTCGTTACCATCTGATAGACATACCTCACTCATCTCGCGAGGGGATGCCTTAGCGGCGGGGACGGGCGAGACCGTCCCCGAGTGTGGATGTCAGAAAGGATTAATTCAAGGAGAAAAAACAGCAATACAAAAAAGGAGACCGAAGTCTCCCTGAGATTAACTAATTTT
>CAZKNK010000025.1:0-27372 GCA_964554195.1 uncultured Staphylococcus sp. | reverse complement strand
ACAAAGCCGGCGAAATACTTCACCGCATCGACGAAGCCACACTGCTTGCCGTCATGGAAGGAGTGCCTCAGTTTGAAGTTTCACGTCAGGATATAGCCGACGGCATCAAACTCGTCGACCTCCTCACCGACGCAGCCCCCGTATTTGCATCCAAAGGCGAAATGCGCAAACTCGTTCAGGGTGGAGGCGTCTCGGTCAATAAAGAAAAAATCACCGACCCCTACGCTCCCGCTTCACTCGATATGCTACTGAACGACAAATATATCCTCGTTCAACGCGGCAAGAAAAACTACTACCTCCTCATCGCCAAATAACCTCGCTCAGCGATTCAAAGCCAAATAAAATCAAAAGGTAGCGAAAAAATATTTGTAGAAACAAAAAAATTTCGCTACCTTTGCATCACTTTTAAGGCCTCGGGGTGTAGCACAGTTGGCAGCGCGCCACGTTCGGGACGTGGAGGTCGGAAGTTCGAGTCTTCTCACCCCGACATTTTTTGACAGAAATAGGCTGTCTAACGTTAAAGTTAGACAGCCTCATTTCTTTATCACCATTCTACCTTATTCGGGAAGAAAGTTCACAGTGTTTTTGTAAACAAAACCGACCGTCACTTAGGGCAACTTACTTTGTAATTCCAGAGTGAATCATCTTTAGGACCGGTGGTAACCACTATGGTTATTACACTTCCTGAATTGAAGCTGATATTCACCACACGTTCTCCATCTGTTGCTTCCATACCGGATGACCAAATGGGTGAGTGACTATTGTAAGGTTCACCCATTTCATGATTATAAATATCAATTTGGTCAGGACAGCTTGAACCCGTCTGGTATGTAAACTCAAACGTGCCATGTTCTACACCCATGTTATATGATACGGGAGATGACACTGTTCCTGCCTTGACATTATTTTCGCCTGTCCCACTTGCATTACACGGTGGTATCATTACCGTCATAGGTATATCCCTTTCAGACTGTGGCGCAGTCGATAAGTATTTCACATTTTTATTTCTGACGGAATAATCATTGTCATCATAACCGGCTTTGGTAGACACTATGTATATATTGGTATGCAGGGGAACATTCCGGAGTGTGAATTCACCTATTCCGCTATTATCCGGTTTATAATTGTTATATTCCGAATCATATATCCTTAACGTACAATCAGGCAGGAGGGTATCCGTACCCGCGACAACAGTCCTGAATGTCAGGTCAGCAACCCGAGGCTTCATCAGAATCTTTTCGCCCTCATCAAACGACGGAATGTCAGTATGCTTCGGTTCGTATTGAGGTTCGCGTTTCGAGTCAATGACAATATGGTCACCTTCCATTGCCTTGACATAAAAGATACCGTATCGATTGCTTATCTCGACATACTCAATGGTTTCACCGTTTTGTGCGAACACACTAATTGAATTCCTGACACCTGCAATAGGTTTGCCGGTGATAGAATCCACATTTTGAAATTCCTCCATGTATGGTTCAGGTTCAAGATACACCACCCTACTGCTATCGGGTAACTCAGCAAACTCTTTAACCGTGATTTTTCTATCAAATTGCCCCGGTTTATAATGAATCTTATTTGCTTTTATCACGAGATCCGCGAGGATGAAAGCATCGTTATAGACGCCACATCCTTTTCCATCAACATTGGTGGTGGATTCTCCTCGTTTAACAGTGCCGTGACCTGATGTAAGAATAACCTCAACCGTCGCACCCGGAACCGGTTGTTTTGTAAACTTATTCTTAACAAAATATGTGAAACTCTGTTTCACAGGCACAAGTGGCACAACAGCTTTAGTCGGGTCCTTGATAACTTCAAGAACCGATAAGTCTATGTGAGTCGTATCCTCATATCCGTAGCATGATACTCTCTCAAGGTGAAGGCTACCGCACCGAGGCACTCCGGCAAGATAAACTGCTCCGGCTGCATCAGTCCTTACTGAATCTGTTACATTTTCTCCGCTCAACGAGTAATCGTAATGAATAACAGCTCCGGCCAAAGGTTCATCAGTCTCTTTATCCGTAACTAAAACCTGAATATCTTCAGTTTTAGGCTGTAGCTTTAGAGTAACGTCCCATGTATAGTGGAATATACACGTCGCAGGCGAATCTTTCAAATAGTTGCAATCATTTTCGGCGGTCAGACAGGCTTTGCTAAAGGCATAGAAGATGTAGGAGAATACGCTGCATGGCATATCCTCAAACAGAGCATCACCGTTTTCATCCGTTTCAAGTGTCTTACTGTATGGGTTATTATAAAACAGTTTTCCACCTTTGCACAATGCGTGTTCTGTGTATTCAATCGTCACTGATGTCGGAGTAACAGGTTCACCGCTGACGTGGTCAACCACATGAACCGTTATGTCATTAGTACACCTGATGCATAACAGGCCCAACAAAAGAGCTATCAACAGAAGCCATAACCATCGATAATTGCGCTTCTTTATCTTGAAAACGTATTCCGAATTTTTATCATCGAAAACAAATTTTTCAGAGTATTTGATAGCCTTGAATTTTTTCATGATTCCCGTCTTTATATACGTATGTTTGTTTTTCCGATAGTTTGAAACAGCATCAAAAGGCAGATTAAGTTCAGCATTCATTGACACTTATCTACGCACAAAGATACTGCTCAAATATGAAACCACCAAATTTTATGCCATCATCGCGCGGCGTATCGCAATAAAATAAGAGCCTTATTGGGAAAAAGAACTTTTTAAAAGAAAAACACCGATATAACCTAAGAACATTACATTTTTACCGTCACAAGTGCCAATAATGGACTCTTATGAAATCCAAGTCAACCGAATAATCATTCAGAGAGATAAATGACATGAAACAGGCGTTTATATCCTACTTATGCAACCCGATCGCGTCAGGAGATGCGGCTCCAGTCGACGAGACGGTTAAGCTGACGACGGAGTTCGGCAAGGAGAATGGCATTTTCAGGTGACTCAAGGCGTGGATCGGCGTCGAGAGTCTCGTTGGCCAAATCGCGGGCGAGCTGAATAATCTGACCATCGGTGGCAAGGTTGGAGATATGCAGGTCAAAGGCAATGCCGCTCTGCATTGTTCCCTCTATGTCACCCGGACCTCGCATCTGCATGTCGGCCTCGGCTATCAGGAATCCGTCGGTGGTCTCCGTCATGAGTTCGAGACGCCTGCGGGTTGTGGCCGCGATTTTGCGCTTGGTCATGAGTATGCAGAAGCTCTGACCCTCGCCGCGCCCCACACGTCCACGTAACTGATGAAGCTGCGAGAGTCCGAATCGCTCGGCGTTTTCAATCATCATGGTGGTGGCGTTAGGGACATTCACGCCGACCTCAATCACAGTGGTGGCCACAAGAATGTCGGCCTGATGAGTGGCAAAAAGTTGCATCTGATAGTCCTTTTCAGCCGGTTTCATCTGACCGTGAACGTATGCCACGCGATAGTCACGGAATGTTTCGCGTATCGACTCATACCCCTCCTCGAGCGATTTCAGGTCAAGTTTTTCATTCTCCTTGACAAGCGGATATACTATATACACCTGACGACCCTGACGGAGCTGCCGTCCGATGCCCTGAAGGGTCTCGAAACGATTTTCCTCATAGCGGAGCAGCGTGACCACCGGCTTACGCCCAGGGGGAAGTTCATCGATTACGGACACGTCGAGGTCACCGTAGACGGTCATGGCGAGTGTACGGGGAATCGGCGTTGCAGTCATTACGAGTACATGTGGTGGAATGACATTTTTCTTCCACAGGCGCGCCCGCTGCGCCACACCGAAACGATGCTGCTCATCAATCACAACCAAACCGAGGTTCTTGAATTCTACCGTGTCCTCAATGACGGCGTGAGTGCCGACAAGGATATGAAGTGAACCGTCAAGTAGCGATTCATGAATTTCGCGGCGCGCTTTGGCCGGTGTGGAGCCGGTCAGCAACTTGACGTTTACCCCCATCGGAGCCACAAGTTGCGATAGGGTTTCATAGTGCTGTGTGGCAAGGATTTCAGTTGGAGCCATCAGGCATGCCTGGGCTGAGTTGTCAAGTGCCATGAGCATGCAGAGCAGCGCCACAAGTGTCTTGCCCGACCCGACATCGCCCTGAATGAGACGATTCATCTGTCGTCCAGTGCCGACGTCAGCCCTGACCTCACGCACCACCCGCTTCTGAGCCTCGGTGAGTTGGAAGGGAAGAAACTGCTTGTAGAACGTATTGAAAAAATAACCGATTTTTGAGAATCTGAAACCCTGAAGCGAGCCGCGACGCCTGCGGGCATAGCGCTGAATGTCAAGCTGAAGATAAAAAAGTTCCTCAAATTTCAGCCGGAACCTGGCGCGGTCAAGCGACTCCTTGTCGGGCGGATTATGGATGTCGGCTATAGCCGTACGGATGTCAGTAAGATTCATCCGGCGTATCACCCAATCGGGCAATGTTTCCTCAAGCACGGGAAGATGCGAGAGCATTTCCTTTATGGCTCCGGCAATCACACGGGCAGAGAATCCACTGTTGCGGAGCTTCTCCGTCAGAGGATACACCCCACGGAATCCACCCGTCAACACCGCCGAACCGGCAGCGTCAACTTCGGGATGAACCATGCTCCAGCGGCCATTGAAAGATGTCGGCTTGCCGAACAGCACATATTCCGTTCCCGGCAGATAATGCTCCCGGATAAACTTGATGCGGTTAAACCACACCACTTCCATAGTGGCCGACCCATCAGTAAACAACCCTACCAATCTTGTCTTGGCACCCTCGCCTTGAACGGAAAAGGACACAAACCGCCCCCGGACCTGAAGCTGTGGCATCTCGCCTGAAAATGATGCTATGCGGTGGATTGTGGACCGATCTACATAGCTTGTCGGGAAGTGGTGAAGCAGATCATAATACGTCTTTATACCGAGATTTTTGTCAAGGAGGTCAGCTCTCCGCGGTCCCATTCCGCGAAGAAACTTAATGTCCATGTTTCTCAGCCGGTTCATTCTCCGAGGCGCGAAAGAAAAAGTTCGGCAATCTCGATGTCGCCGGGATGAGTGACCTTGATATTAGCCATATCGCCCTCCGACAAGGTGAATCGCCCCATTCCGGCGGCCTCCATCACAGAGGCGTCATCAGTAAATGAGCCACCATTAGCGGCAAGCCGGTAAGCCTCAAGCAATTTCAGGGCTGGAAATGACTGCGGTGTCTGCACTCTCACATATCGGCTTCGGTCAACGGCCACCGAACCGTCAGGATGAAGCTCACGCAGTGAGTCAGTCACTGCCACCACCGGTATCACGCCGTCAGTAGCCGCCACGCGCCCCTCTCGGATGCGACGCAGAAGTCCGTCGCTGATAACCGGACGCGCGCCGTCATGAACACTTATCCATCCAGCTGTGTCAGAATCCACAACCGCAAGAGCATTGCCGACGCTCTCGGTGCGCGATTTACCACCGAACACTATGGTAAGATCATCAGTCGGAAAGTGATACTCCTCACACATCCAGCTCCACTCTCCTGCCATCTCGCGTGAAATCACAAGAATTATGCGGGTGTCAGGTTCGAGGGTCCGGAAGCGGTCAATAGTTGTCATGATGAGCGGACGCCCGTTCATCAGACAGAACTGTTTGGGAAGCATTCCACCGAAACGGCTTCCTGTTCCGGCTGCCACTATTATCTGATAGTCAACCGTCATTCTATCCATCAAAACTTGAATTCCACACCGACAAGCGCCGTCAGCCCCTGAGCCGGGCGATCACCGAGGATGAGATAATTGCGGTTGAGCAGATTCGATGCCGAAACAAAGGCTGACGCCTTAGGAGTGAACGTATAACGCGCTTCGACACTTAGGTCAGTCGCATTACCGAGATTCCGACGGACAGGAGTATAGGCCGTCATACCTTCTGAAAAATCATACCGGTCAAAACCATACGCTGCGCGGCATGCACGCAGACTGTAGCCGGCCTTGATCTCAAGAGCCTTGAGGGGTCGCACCGAAACCGAGGCGTCAAACACGTAGGCCGCGCGGTCACGATTGATATAATATGCCTTGTCAAGCGATGATGGAGAGAAAAGACATGATGTCTTGACTGAAACATAGCGCGAATCCCAGCCGATGGCCGCAGTTCCGTGCCAAGCTTTCAGGTCAGTGCCGGCAAAAAACACGCCCTCGCCCTGTGGAGTAAAGCCGTCGAGCGGCATGAGATAGTCATTGGCACGTGCATAACCGCCCTCAAGTTCGAGATACAACCCTCGACGGGGGCCGACCACGATTTTGGCACTCAGGTCATACGGTATGGACGAATTTGAATACCAGGCCGTAGGAATGCAATATGGAGTGAGGTCAAACAATGACGAAAGGGTGTTCATGACCGTACCGCCTGTAGCCTTCAGCTCAAGCCCGAAAAACGACGAGGGATTCCAGGCAGCCATCAGGTCGGGAGCGATGCGGAATAGATTGCCGTCGTTAATTGAAATATCGGCTTTCAAACCGACACGAGCCGAGAAACGGTGGTCAGAAGTGTGGTAAGTGTAGCGGGGATTGAGGGTTATCAGTCCTGTCTGCGATGTTTCCCCGGCCAAGCCTGAGTGGAGCATCAAGGCATCAACACCTACGGCAAACCCGGAGTTCCCGCCCGCCTGCACACCGCCATCAAAGCCGAGATTAATGCGCGTCTGGGCAGCGCCGTCAGCGTCATGCAAACCGAATGAAAAGCGTTCAAAACCTGCCTTGACAGAGTAAGTCAGTCCCTCGGCTTTTGACCGATAGGCCACGTCGGCATCAAATCGGTTGGCCCACTGGTTGTGAAGCGGTGAGGTTTCGGGAAGTGGATTATGCCACATGGTATAGCGAGCGTATGTATAGTTCACATCCGCGTCAAGCATGCCTTTTGATCCGATGGCCTGGTGGAGGTCAGCGGCAACAGTGACCCTGTGGTCGCGCCAATAACGATTGTCGGAAGTTTCAGGTATGTCGCGGCGATATACGTGACCTGTATAGTTTAGCCATACATTCAGACGTGTACGGTCAGTATCGGCCACTTTATATCCGGCCGCGAGTCCGGCATTGAAAATCGGGAAAATACCCATGCGCAGATAGCCTCGGTAGTCATCCGTAAACAGGCCTGCCGGAGTGGACACCGGCTCAAGTGAAGAGAATGATGGCGTGACTGCGGTGGTGACCATGCGGTTGCTGAACGGCAGACTGACCTTTTCGAGTTTCGGGAGCGATATAATCGGAAGAAGGGCAGGTTTTGAGGCCTGACGCTCAACAGGAGTGATTTCGCGCTCCACCTCCACCTCCTGATGCAGTCCCTGAGCAGAGACCGAGAGCGCAGTTCCCAACATTATGGCTGCTATGATTGATTGACGTGTCATTTCTTGAGTCGGTTGTTAATCATCTGGAAAATGTCGGCTTCGGTGCCGGGATAGTTGGCTTTCAGGCTTTTGAGATATTCATCGGCCTCAAATGTACTTCCACCTGCGCGCAGGGCGTCACTATAGAGGATAAATCCACGTGCAAGCCAGTAACTGTGGGGGGTGTCAGATGAAATGAGTCCGTCGGCCGTGGCGAGAGCGTCGGCTGTCAGACCACGGTCAAGCTGCGACTGCCCCATATAATATGCGCTCTTGGCGCCGTTAAGATCAGCATAGTTCTCAGCAAGTTCTCCCCACTCGGCGTAGGCCCGGTCATATTCATGGAGACCGTTCAGTGCATAGGCCCTCATGAAGCGGATTTCCGTGTCGGCGGTCTCGGAAGCGGCGGTGGATGTGAGAAGTTTGTCGGCAGCAGCAACCACGTCGGCATACTGTCCGAGCGCCATCGCATTAGTCATGATTCCTATGCGGGCCTCGCGAAGCTTGTTTGATCCGGAGGCTTTAAGTTCGAGAGCGCGGAATGTGGCCAGAGCAGATGACGTTTTACCAAGAGCAGCCTCGGCATTGCCCTTGATGAGCATAGCATCTTCCACCACCTCGGCGTCAGGATGATTTGCCACAACCCGTGAGGAAAAAGTGAGTGCTTTCTCAGCGTCACCCTCGTTCCATGCGGCTTCTGCAAGGTAATAAAGAGCTTGCGCACGGCGTGGCGAACGCGGATAATCTGCAAGAAATTTCTCAAGTTTATCAGTCAGACCCTTGTTGATGAAATCATTCTCAGCCGCTGAATATGAGAGCTGTTCTATTTCAGAAGGGTCAAACGAAGGGGCATCGGGAATCGAAGCAATGAAGTCGGCAAATTCCTTAAGCTTTCCATCGGCCGCATAAATCTGTTTCAGGTCATCGGATGCCACGCGGGCTTCCTCGCTTGAAGGATATGTGGCTATCACTTTGCGATAAGCTTCGATCGCATCAGTGCGTCGGCCCATGCTCATATATGTGATTGCAAGTTGCAGATAACCATTGCGTCCGTGTGACGTAAGGGGATATTTCTCAACGAGGAGTCTATAAGTGGCAATAGCCTCCGGTGATTTACCCATCGCCATCTGGCTCTCAGCCTTTCCAAGCAATGCTGATGGCAGCAGACCCGACGAAGGATATTCATCAGCCAAACGGTCGAGCAGAGCCACTTTTCCACTGTGATTCTTGAGAAGGCCCTTCATCACAGCGAGCTGATACATGGCATAGTCACCGGCCTCAGGATATAGTTCAAGGGCTTTGGCGTAGTTTTTTTCCGCCGCAGCAATTTCTGTGAGGTAATAATCGCAGTCGGCCAAACGGTTATAGGCATCGGCCATGGCGGGTGTACCGAGATCGCCGGGAGCGGCAATGGTCTTTTCAAACTGACTGCGGGCTGCACGATAGTTTTCCGACGCAAACAGAGCATAACCGGCCCCATACATGGCAAGCTTGCGGTTATATGCGTCAGCCGCAGTGGAGGGAGTGGAGGCAAGATACTTTTCGTAAGCACGGACAGCATCTTCATAATTACCCATCCTGTAATAACAGTCACCTGACCATAGCATCGCCTGACGGGCTACGGAGGGGTCTCCTGATTTTATTTTTATGGCTTCAGTGAGTCTGTTTAACGCCGAGGCTGTTTTACCGGCCTGAAATTCGCGTGTGGCCAGAACGAAAAGCACTCTCTGTTTGGCACGGAGTATGGACTCCGATGGTGATTTTATCTTAGAAATGGCTGTAAGGGCGCTTTCATAATCATTGTCGGTCATGTAACCGTTGACTATATATCGCTGTACGTCGGCGGCATAGCGGGAGTCGGGATATTCGCGTAGAAAATCATCAAGGAGTGCTACGGAGTTGCCGAATGGAATACGTCCTCCCTCCATACGCGCCACCGCATAGTTGTAAAAAGCCGTTTCGCCCACTTCGCGGTCATAATCGACACGATAGGCATTTTCAAATGCCATCAGTGCCGATGAGTTGTCGCCACGGGCCACGTATGCCTGTCCTAAAAAGAGATATGCGCTCTGTTCCATGGCCGAATGGTTGCCGAGGGCCTTCTGGAGCAGCTTGATGGCCTCGTCAATATGTCCTGCCCGATACTCGCTTACACCGAGAATGTAGAATGCGCCCGGTTCGGGTGACTTGGTTTCGGCGCAGTATTTCCACAGATATGGAATCGCCTCATCCTCCCTGCCGAGATTATAGAGCGACTCGCCGGCTATACGGTTACACTCGGGAAGAAACTCGTTGACAGGTCCTGACGCTATGAGCCGACGGGCCAATTCAAGCGATTTGGCAAACTGTCCTTTGACAAAATATATCTGAGCCATGTAGTAAGGCGCGGAATTACTCGGAGTATCATCTGAAACGGATGCCTCAAAGCCCTTGAGAGCTTTGTCAAAATCCTTGTCGAGATATGCTATATATGCCTCGTAGAACCGGGACTCACGTCCGAATTCCGGACTTCCGGTCAGTGATGAAAATCCGTTGAGAGCAGCGGCACGTTCACCTAAGAGCATCAGACAGTATGAGCGTCGGAACGTGAGTGCCTCGGCCAGACTTACGTCAGGCGATGCCGGGTCAATCATCGAATACCATTCGAGAGCATCCGCCCAAGCCGACCGCATGAAGCAATAGTCGCCGGCTGCCGCAAGCGCTTCGGCCCGCAGCGGTGAAACCGGATAATCAGTCAGCCATTCACGGATCAGCCGGAGAGCTTCGTCATCAGACGTCCGGAGTGAGGCAAGCGCCCTGTAATAGCGAGCCTGCTCCATCACATCGGCTTCCGGCGATAACTGACGTATATGGCCTGTAAGGTCTATGCAACCTGCATAGTTTCCGGCATCATACATTGAAATAGCCCGACTGAGATATTCCCTACCGGCATCCCGGTCAGGCAGACCGCCTGCGGCGGCAGTAGATATGGCCGCTATTATAGCCGCAACCGTTACATATAGTCGTCTCATCAGAGTGATATTTATTACCTGCAAATTTAACAAATTATTTTGAAATCCTTCCTCGGGTGCATCAGCATTGAAATCAGAGGAAACCCGCACCTATTCATCCTCGGGGATGAGGAAAATTGAGAAGTTTACGGAACCATAGGCTTTGTGGCGATGAAAGCCTGGAAGAGCGGAGTAGTCACGTTCGCGCGAGTGTTCCATCACAAGAAGCGTACCGGGTTTAATGAGCGTACTCCGGAGGATTGACGGGAGGATTGTGTCAAACTCGGGCAGATTGTAAGGGGGGTCAACAAATATTATGTCATAGCCCGTTGAAGCATCGGCGATGAAGCGAAAAGCGTCACCGCGCACTATCCGGATATTGTCATCGTGAAGTTCAGCCGCAACCCTGGCTATGAAGCGTGACTGGACAGGCGACTTCTCCACCGCCGTGACGCTTGCCGCGCCGCGTGATAGGAATTCAAATGACACCGCACCGGTCCCGGCAAAGAGGTCCAGGCATCTTGCCCCCTCAATATCGGTCAGGTTCTCGATGATGTTAAATATGTTTTCGCGCGCAAAGTCAGTGGTTGGACGAGCGGTTATATTGGTAGGGACGTCGAAACGTCGACGTCCGTATTTTCCTCTGATTATTCGCATAATGATGAAACGATTAAGTCAAACGGCAGATCCACAGCCTCGCGCCCGGCCCTGAACATCCTCGGCGGAAATATCACAGGCATAACCTGAGGTATGAAGCGGCGAAGAAGCGGCATCACCTGATCTCTGACTGCGGTCGGTCCGGATATGAGTATATCGCTATGTTCAGGCAACCCGGACTGAGCCTTGCAGGCAAGGGCATAATAGACGGCATCATCGGGAGTGCGGTAGTCAAACGTATTGGCCAGACGGATGCTTCCATGCTCCACGGCTATAACATCGAGCTGACCTTCGCGCAGATTGACAAACAGACGTGAAGGCTTTCCGCGTTGAACATTCATGATGAAATATCGCGAAAGAACCGTCAGATTACACCACAGCGCGGAATCCGGTCCCCATGTGCGGCGGATAAACCCCATCAGTCCGGTCGGAAATCCATAGCCTATTGCGGCGTTTCGGCCCACGGGAGTGTCAACCCTCCATTCTCGGTCATCGCCGCCGAGCGTTGACTGAAGTATCTTCACCGCATCGGCTTCAGCGGCGGCCTCGCCCGGAAGAAGCATGGCTGCCTCCGGCTCGACAATCAGCACTGTCCGGCGAAATTCAGCCGGTAGCAGCGGATTTTCATACACGGCATCCTCCACGGCGCTGAGCCAGCTTCCGGGTCCGGGATCAATCGCCATCGAACGGCTCACAAGGGAGTTTGGAGCCATGTCACTGTAGACCATCACGTCGAGCCGCGACGGTGAGAATCTCACAGCCAGAGTCGACATAGAGGTGTCAGTTACGGTTTCCTTTGTAAGCTTTGTGTCAGCCATATCAGCCTTATCGATGTTGATTGTTGATGGAACGGATGCAAAGTTACGAAAAAATAGTCATGATTCTCTTTGTCGGTACTCAAAAATAATAGTCGACGGACCACAAAATCATGTTTTGCAGTCCGTCGGACTCTTATTCAATTTATCTCTACATTTTATTTAAAATCATGTCACCGGTCACGCAGGTGACACTGTTCAGCTATGGCTGCTGAATCTGAATCAAATATGCTCTCTGACCTTAGCCTCAAGAACGTCGAGCTGCTGCAAACCGGAGGCGCGCCATACGGGTTCGCCATTCTTAAATATAACCAACGTAGGGATTGATCGCACATTGTAACGTGCAGCCACTTCCTGATTGCGGTCTACGTCAATCTTAACAATATTGGCATCGTCGCCAACCTTAGCCTTGAGTTGTTCAAGAATCGGGGCCTGCATCTTACAGGGACCGCACCACGTTGCAAAGAAGTCCACCAGTGTGGGTTTCGCGCTATTGATAATTTCGTTGAAGTCGTTCATAATATCTTGTTTTTTGTTATTCTGATATTGAAACACACCCGGAGGTCGAAATGTTCACAATGATTTGCACAGATATGAAAAATTCGATAATTTTGCGGTGCAATCAATCCTTCCGACGCATGACACCACTCTCGTTTCGCGGCCAGGGAATAGCAGTCCCTACCCCTTTCCTATCCGATGAATCAGTCGACACCGAATCACTCGGCTCACACATCGACTTTCTCAAAGCCGGAGGGGTGGACTTTCTTGTTGCGCTCGGGACAACGGCTGAAACACCTTCACTGACACCTGATGAGCGGATGACGGTGATGCAGGTCATCAGGCGGCATGCCGGAAATATCCCCGTGGTCATGGGTATGGGCGGAAACTGCACCCGCGCGGTGGTGGACGAGATCCGGGCCACCGACTTCACCGGAGTTTCGGCCATTCTTTCCGTAGCGCCATATTACAACAAGCCCTCGCAGAAGGGACTCTACAGCCACTTTGCGGCCATAGCCGAAGCCTCGCCTGTAGGAGTGATTCTCTACAATGTCCCGTCGCGCACGGGAGTGAACATCGAGGCTGCAACAACTCTTGCTCTCGCTGAAGCCTATCCTGACCGAATCATAGCCATCAAGGAGGCCTCCGGTCGTCTTGACCAGGCCGAAACCATCATAAACAGGCGCTCGCAAGGTTTCGCCATTCTTTCGGGTGACGACTCGCTCGCCCACTCCATGATCAAGATGGGTGCCGAGGGGGTAATTTCAGTTCTCGGCAACGTTTATCCCTCGCTTTTTGGCAGAATGATACATCTTACACTCGATGGTGAAACTGAAAAAGCGGCCCTGATTCATCAGCAGTTTTCAGCGCTCTATACCCTCCTGTTCCGCGACGGAAACCCGTCAGGAGTCAAGGCGGCCCTCCACACGCTTTTCCCCTCATATCAGGAAACAACACGTCTCCCACTCACCCCCGTCACCGCCGGAACCCGCGCTGAGATTGCCGAGTTCATCCATAAAGCATCCACTCTTTTCTAATTATTCCCAAAAGCCATATCAAAAAAATGAGACTGCGCCATCGGCACAGTCTCAAACATGTTAAAAGCGATAAGCGAAATCAGGAATTTGCAGCCGGAGCCACGGGAGCGGCTGGCAGAGTCACATCGGGTGTGAATTTAGCTTCCCAACCTAATGCACTTGCGCCGAGAATAGCGGCATCAGCCTCTTTGAGTTCCGACGGGAGGAGTTTCACCTTACCCTTGAAAGCATTGAACATATTACGTTCCATCGACTCGCGGATAGGACGCATGAGCAGTTCGCCGCTCTTGGCAAGTCCGCCGAAAAGAATTATGGCTTCCGGAGATGAGAAAACGGTGAAGTCGGCAAATGCCTCGCCAAGCATGTTTCCTGTAAACTCGAAAATCTCTTTGGCAATCTTGTCGCCGGCAACGGCTGCATCATACACATCCTTTGACGTGATCTGGTCCAGAGGAATGTCACGGAGCTTGGACGGCTCGTTGCGGATTTCAAGGAACTCACGCGCCGTACGTGCCACACCTGAAGCCGAACAGTATGCCTCGAGGCAACCGGTGCGACCGCATCCGCAGAGTCGACCGTTGTTTCGCTTCATGATTACGTGACCGAGTTCGCCGGCAAAACCGTCGTGACCATACACGAGCTGTCCGTTGATGACGATGCCTGATCCAACGCCGGTGCCGAGAGTGATCATGATGAAGTTTTTCAGACCGCGGGCGGCTCCGTAGGTCATCTCGCCGATGGCGGCTGCATTGGCGTCGTTTGTTATGGCGACAGGAATACCGAATTTGTCGCTCACCATCTTGGCCAAAGGCAGCGGAGTGGGCCAGGGTATGTTGACGAGTTTCTCGATGGTGCCGGTGTAATAGTTGGCATTGGGAGCGCCGATGCCGATACCGTGAATTTTGTCAACGGCATCGTTAGCCACGAGCAGACGGGTTATTTCGTTGTAAAGTTCGTCGATATACTCATTGATGTCAGGATGCTTCTGAGTCTTGATTGACGAGCTTGCTATCACGACGCCTCGGGCGTCGACGATTCCGAAAACGGTGTTTGTGCCACCGATATCGATTCCTATAACGTAGGGTTTCATGGGTTTGAAGTGGATTTTATGTTTGTAAACTAATGATCTCTGTAGAGTCCGATTTATCGGGTTCCACAAAGTTAAACAACTTTCGCCGAAATCCAATCCGTCAAATAGATAAAAATGAAATAAAAAAATTTAAAATAGTCATCAGGCCCCGGAAATTTTACTAACTTTGCTGTCCGCAAAGTCCGCGAGGGTTTTGTCATAACTGAATGAGTAAAAAAAAATAATAATCTTTTAGCATGAATTTCAAATCAGCACTTATATTTGCCGCCTCTATGTTTGTTTCGGGCGCCGTTTCAGCTGCCGTCCCGTCGGGCTACTACTCCACTTGTGAAAACAAGAGCGGTGCCGCACTCCTGACAGCACTCAATCAGAAAATAGCCGACCACACCACCGTGAGTTACAAAGGTCTGCTCGACCTCTACAAGACGTCGGACGTGAAGCCTAACGGAAAAATCTGGGACATGTATTCCACCAAAGAGTGGAGCGCAGGTGAAACATGCGGAAACTACTCCTACGTTGGCGACTGCTATAACCGCGAACATTCGTTTCCTAAAAGTTGGTTTAACGACGCCTCGCCCATGTATAGCGACGCCTTCCACATCTATCCCACTGACGGTAAGGTCAACGGTCAGCGCAGCAACTACCCATACGGCGAATGTTCTGCCGGAACCACACTCCCATCCCACAACGGCGTCCGTGCGCTCGGAAAGCTTGGCAAATCCACTTTCCCGGGCTATTCCAGCACCGTGTTTGAACCCGACGACGAATATAAAGGCGACTTTGCCCGATCTTATTTCTACATGATAGCATGCTACAACGACCGCATCACCGGCTGGAAGAGCGACATGCTTGCAGGGAACAAGTATCCCGGACTCTCGACATGGGCCGTCAACCTGCTGCTCAAATGGCACCGTCAGGACCCCGTCAGCGATAAGGAGAAAAACCGCAACGAGGTGGTCTACGGTCAGCAGCGCAACCGAAATCCTTTCATCGACTACCCCGATCTGGCCGAACATATATGGGGAACCATGAAGGATACCCCCTGGAGTTCATCAGGTCAGGCAAAACCTGCCATAACACTGCCCGTCAGCGGCTCGACACTTGATTTCGGCTACACGGCAATCAATCTCCCCGTCAGCCGCACCATCTCGCTCAAGGGCGAGAACATCAGTCAGTCCGTCACCCTCACCGTCAGCGACACCGATTTCAGCTGCTCACCCTCCACCATCTCGGCCTCGGCCATGAACAGCGGCACCACCGTTACCGTCACATTCAATCCCGGCGGCACCGGTGCAGCATCTGGAGTGCTTACCGTCAGCTCCGGTAGCCTCAGCTCCACCGTTAATCTGAAGGCTGAAGCTGTCAGCGGCATCCCCGTCGGCGACCCATACGACATTTCATCCGAGTCATTCTCATTTGACTGGGTTAACATTGACGGCCCGTCGGCCCGCTACACGGTAAATGTGGCTCTCGACGGCACACCCGTGGCCGGCTATCCGAAAGAGGTGTCAGCCGCTGACTGCCATCACACCGTCACAGGACTCATGCCTGAAACCACTTACACATATCAGTTGAAGTCCTCATCCATGTCAAGTTCCATGAAAAATGTCACCACCGGACAGCTCGTCCCCTGGATTGCATTCCTCTATGACGGCGATCTCTATTTTGACACCGAACCCGGAACCCCCTCTCAGCCCGCTGAAATCATGCTCGACACCGAGAACATCTCCGGTGACATCACCATCAGCGTCACAGCGCCTTTTGAGCTGTCCACCGATAAAACTATATGGACCCGCACGTTGATTCTCACCCCTGACGAGGACCGCTTCTATCTCCGGCTCAACAGCGATGATGCCGGTGAATTCACAACCGTCATTAAAGCCACCGCCGGAGAATATGTGAATGATGACGTGGAAGTGGCCGGTATCGTCTCCTCCACTCCTGACTTCGTGGAAACTTTTGAGGAAGAAAATGTCCATAGCGGCTACGCCTCCGGCATCATCAATGGCTCGGCCGCCGACTGGATGCTTGACAAAGTCTACTTCAACAGCAACCGCGGCGAAGCCCACACCGGCGACCATAGCATCCGCTTCAACAAATCAGGAACGGATAGCAGCATCGAAATGGCAACCGACAAATCACACGGCGCCGGCAAGGTGGATTTCTACGCCAAAGCATGGAGCGCAAGCGAACCGGGCGACCTCACCCTAAGCTACTCCACCGACGGCGGCCTAACATGGACCGAAGTCAAGAAATTCACAATCTCCGACCCCTCCTACAAGGAATATTCCGTAAACGTCAACGTCAGCGGCAACATCCGGCTTGAATTTGAGCGGACTTCGGGCGGCAGAGTGTGTCTCGACGACATTTCCGTAGCCAACTACTCAGGTCAGGCTTCCGTTGAGCAACTTGACTATCACCGTTGGGATGCCTTCAGCCGCAACGGAGCGCTCGTTATTGAAACCGAGATGCCACTTTCGGCTGCCGTCTATGGCACTGACGGCCTGACATATTTCAATTCCACCGTCACTTCCGAGGTTACCCTCTCACTCCCTGCCGGCCTTTACATCGTAGTCATCGATGACTTCGCCCGCCGCGTGGTGGTGAAATAATTCCGGTTTATTCAAATCTCAATCATTCGCCCGGCACCCGCACCGCCGGGCGATTGTTTTTCCATTCACGGCAATATCTCCCCACCATGAGTGGCGCGATATGGAAATAAATCAGTAACTTTGCCGAGAAAAAATGGAATCATGATATGAAAACCATGCGACTGCTATTGTTCCCAATTATATTTCTGATGGTGATTAACGCCTTATGGTCATGCAGTGGAAATGACTATGATCCGCGCCTGCTCCGCGCAGAGCGAGTCATTTTTGAAAGGCCCGACTCATCTATCTCTATTCTTGATTCTATTTCTATTTCCGACTTTGACCGACAGAGCGACCGCGCTCTTTATGCAATGCTCGTCACCGAAGCCCTCGAAAAGTTACACCTCCGTCCAACCGATGATTCCCTCATAGCTATCGCCACTGATTACTATGACCACCATAAGGATGTAGAGCGTCAGGTCATTTCACACTATTATCGCGGTATCACGCAATTTAACTGCGAACGGTATTCTCCGGCAATAGTAAGCTTGTTTCAGGCACGCGAACTTGCCGGAAAAGCCGGCCTCGATTTCTGGCGAGGCATGGCAGCCCGAGGTATTGCGGATATATATAGTGAGACCTTTAATTCCGCTGAAGATCTCAACTATGCCCGCGAACAATATGAATACACAAAGAAAAGCGGCCGTCAACCTTACGTTAATTATGCCATAAATGATCTGGCCGGAGCGTTGGGTGACCGATATAAATATGATGAATCAAATGAACTCTTGTTTCAGCTCCTTGATTCAGCAAAAGCCTATGACGACCCATATCTGCGCTATATTGTTATGCAGCAACTTACTAATAATCATATTATGGTAGATAAATATGATGATGCATACACCTTCATTTCCGACGCATGCTCGTCACCGTTTTCTTGCCTAGAGGATACGTTTCTATTATGTTACACCCTTATCAACTTAGACAAATTAGCTGAGGCGGAAGTGATTACCGACCGGTATCCTGATGAGGATAAACATGGAAAAATGGAACTGAAGCATCAATTAGCTTCACGAAAAAAGGAATACAAGGAAGCATACATAGCATGTGACAGCGCACTCAAACTGACTAACTCCTATATCCGAAAAACTGCAAGTCACACACTTTCTTCATCTTTATCCGATTATTTTGCTATTCGGGAAAGTCGTACAGAAGCTGAACTCAAAGCATCAAAACTCAGTAATCTACTGTTAATCCTTGTCACATTATTTGTCGTAATAACTATTGCAGCGATTGCAGTGACAAAATATCGACATCAACGTCGTAAGATTGACGAGAAAGTCTTTCTTGCGGAGCAGTTACGTGAGGAATTGGAAAATATCCGCGAAGAAAACTGTGCTTCCATGTCTGTTATCAAGAATCTGCTTTCATCTAAATATCAGTTATTGGATGAACTGGGTTCAATAATCATGCAGTCATCCGACACAAGTGCTGCCCGGAAAAGAATTGCCGACGCTGTGACAAAAATTATAAACGACCTTACAATCGGAAGCGGAATTATCTCCAAACTGGAGGAAGAAGTAAATTCTGTACACAATAACTTACTTATCGACTTTCGTAAAGACTTACCCGATCTGAAGGAGGCCGACTACCGTCTATTCCTTTTCTCTGTTCTCGGACTATCAAACGCCGTAATTTCACTATTCCTTAAAGAAGAAAAAATCGAGGCCGTCTACAACCGCCGTCGCCGCCTGAAAGACAAAATCAAGAAGCTTGATGAGGAAAATAATCAAAAATATATGAAATTTCTATAGTTAAATATTTAACAATCAGTAAAATACCTCAAACCACACCGATATAATCGGCATAACATGTTGATTTTTAAATAATTACATCCCGCAGACAAATCTTTTCAAATTAAACCCTTACAACATAATGATTTTTAGATACTTACAAATACTGAAAACCAAATAAAAAAAGCCCGAAAACTTGGATTAAGAACGAATTTGACGTAATTTCGCAAACGAAAATCAATCTATACTAACAATTATAATCAATAAAATTGATCCTTGAAGTTAAATTTTAAAACCACAATGATATGAAAAGACTGATTTTTTTGGTATGTTTGTGTGCGGCTTGTGGAATATCACTGCATGCCATCACTTCCGAAGAATGGAGGTGTGTTGGCGAAGTGGAGATGAGTGAAGCGGATTTCCGCGGTGAAATGTCAGATAACACTTACGGCTACACAATGGTGAAGGTGAAAGTGCTTGACCGCGTGGTTGCTACCGAATCCGCCGAACCGCTGAAACTCGTGGTAGAAGTGACCGAGGCCGGCACACTTGCCGCTGTGATAGGTGACCAACTGAAAGAGATTGATGAAATCACTGTTTCCGGACCGATAAATGATGATGACTTCTCCACACTTTGGCTGGCCAGCTTCGAGGGCAGACTCAAAGTGGTGGATCTGACCGGGACACAAATAGCCGGCGGAGTGGTGCCGAGTGGCGCATTCTATCATAATGATGCTCAGTTGGATCCGGTGACCCATGTACTCAAAGTGCTTCCTCTTGAAAAACTCTATCTGCCCGACGATGTGACCGAGTTAGGCAGTGCCATGGTATTTAACTGTATTCACCTTTCAGAAATCAAGCTGCCTGCGTCGCTTAAACGAATAGGTAATCTTGCTTTTAGTTGGTGTAAGTCACTGGCCGATGAATGTCTCACATTGCCCGAAGGACTTGAAGAAATTTCATTAAATGCCTTTTTCCAAACCAGATCGCTGAGTGAAGTGGTATTTCCGGCATCGCTGAAAAAAATTGAATCGGAGGCATTTTATTACTCCGGTATCAGCAAGGTCA
This sequence comes from uncultured Staphylococcus sp., assembly GCA_964554195.1. Classification (GTDB taxonomy): domain Bacteria; phylum Bacteroidota; class Bacteroidia; order Bacteroidales; family Muribaculaceae; genus Duncaniella. Next base: position 7,515 of record CAZKNK010000025.1, on the reverse strand, counting down.
CATTCAACGGACCGGTGGAATTTATCGGACGAATGGCGTTTCGCTCCTGCAATCTTGGAGAACTAATCCTCCCTGACGGATGCGGATTTGATGAAACGATAGGCGGGCAGTTCTGCGACAATAGATCGCTGACAAAAGCTGTGCTTCCCGCCGATCTCGCGGTTATTCCCGACAATATGTTTTTCGGGTGTCTCTCACTTGCTGAAATTAAGTTACCCGATAACTTGGCGGATGTAGGCGAGCAGGCTTTCGCAAATACGGCTATTCCAAACCTCAATCTTCCTGAAGGATTGACCACCATAAGATTACATGCATTCAGTGACTGTTGGAATCTTTCCACAGCTTCGTTGCCATCTACTCTTACATCTGTCAATGCGTACGCTTTCAACGGCTGCTCTAAACTAAAGTCAATCATTTCAAATATTGAGAATCCTACTCCGGAGAACTCAATCTATAATTCAAGCTTAACAGATGCCGTGGTCTATATCCCGACGGGAACAAAACAGCTCTATCAGGACACCGAAGGATGGAAGCAGTTTGTTAACTATGTAGAGATCACTGACGGCATGCTTCAGTATAAGTCATTCGATGCCGACATCAACATGGCTGAAAACAGCCTGACGGCTGCAAACTTCACATTCTTCGATATGGTGTCGGTTGTGGATGGCGGAGTAATCCAGTTGTGGGATCGCGATATGATGACTGTCGTAAAAGAGGTACCGGCCTATATCAATCCGTTGGTCAACTGCTTCATGGTGTCGGCTGACTTCGGCGATGTGGCTTTGAATCCCGCAAAGAATTATGTGGTGATCATGCCTGAAGGAACTGTCACGGATGCCATAGGACATAAGTTCGTCAACAGCCGCATCGTAGTATCAGTCAACGCCGTCAGCGGCATTGAGGCAGTGAAGGCAACTGACAGCGTGAATGTCATTACGTCAGGCGGATTTGTGACCGTTGAGGGTGCAAGGGATTATGCCGATGTGATGGTGGTGACCGTCGACGGAAGAGTCATCGCCAGGACCGTAGCACCTGCCGGCAACGCTTCGATTCAGCTTCCCGCCGGCCTTTACATCATGGTCATCGACGGCACTGCCCGCCGTGTCGTGGTGAGGTAATTACACGATTCTGACTTCTGTTTACGACGCCGTCCGGAATGAACTTTTCGGATGGCGTCGACGTTTTAGATTTGACACAAATATTAACTGACAAACAAATTATTACGATTGATTATGAAACTCTCTACACTCATTTCAGGCGTAGCTGTCGGCGCAGTTGCCCTGTTATCGCAACCGGTTAGCGCGCAGGTTCCGGTCATGGACACCACACCCGGAATAGTGATGGCCGGAAGCTACGATGCATCAAAACTTCCCGCCGACGCGCATAAATTTCTGACGCGCCACTTCGGAGCGGCAAAAATAGTGAAGTGCGAGCAGTTTTACGCCAAAGGTAAAATTGAAGTTGAACTCAACACTGGTGTTGATGTGGAGTTTGACATGAAAGGAAATGTGATGGAAGTAGATGCCCCCGATGGCACGTATCTGTCAGAATCCCTGCTCCGCGAACTGCTCCACAAGAGCGCGTTTGAACGCCTTGAGCGCGAGGGCTATGCCTCTCGTGTTGAATCAGTGGAATTCAAGAAGGGCAAAGCGGTAGAAGTAAGCGTTGACCGTCCCGACCCTGACACCTACATTTTTGACCTCAACGGAGTGCTTCTGATGATGCAGGATTGATTTCATCCTCGTCATAGCACACATCCCATAAGAAAAGGGCCTGTGGCGGCATGGATGTTCCTGCCGCACACCGGTCTTTTTTTTCGATCACCCGTCGAAATCCATCGACAGCCATTTTGCCGCGTCCCACATCGACAAGAGTTCCGACCACGGCGCGCACCATGTTGCGCAGAAAGCGGTCAGCTGTGATTATGAACACGTGTCCCTCCTCACCCCACTCCACCCACTCGGCGCGGGTGACACGGCAGATGTTTGTGACGGCGTCGGAGTGAAGTTTGGCAAATGAAGTGAAGTCATCGGTCTGGAGAAGCAGAGCGGCAGCAAGATTCATGGACTCATAATCAAGGCCCTTAGGAGCTTTCCAGCTCAACGGGTAGAGAAAGGGAGTCTTGACATCGGATGCAAAGTAGCGGTAGGTGCGCGAGCGGGCGCTGAACCGGGCGTGGGCGTCGGGTGCGACCTCGCGGATGGAGTAAATGGCTATGTCACGCCCGAGTATGGAGTTAAGCGACCTCACCATAGCCTCCGTATCGGTCAGTTGCATATCGGTGTCGAAGTGCGCCGTCATCCGCCGGGCATTCACACCGGTATCAGTCCTGCCGGCACCCGTGATTTTCATCGGTCGACGCATGAGTGTGGTCAGCGCCTGTTCGATGGTTTCCTGAACGGTCACCACCCCGGGTTGGGTCTGCCATCCGTGAAACGGTTCGCCCCTGTAGGCGAGGTTCATGAAATAGCGCGCCACCTGAATCAGTCTTTTTCTATATAAGTATAGCCGTAAAGACCCGAGCGGTAGTTGCTCAGGAATTCGCGTCCCTCCTCGGGAGTGATTTTGCCGGCCTTCATTGACGAAGTCACCCATGCTTCGACGGTACGCACGAGTTTGCGGGGATTGAACTGGACATAGTCAAGCACGTCAGCCACCGTTTCACCGTCAATCACACGGTCAATTTCGTAATGATCTTTGTAGACGGAAATATGGACAGCATTCGTATCGCCGAACAGATTATGCAGGTCGCCGAGAATCTCCTGATATGCCCCGACAAGGAAAATACCCATATAATACGGCTCGCCGGGCTTGACGGTGTGGACCGGCAGATAACTCTGCACCCCGCCGGTGAGCGAAATGAAATTGGCTATCTTGCCGTCGCTGTCACAAGTAATGTCCTGAATGGTGCATGTGCGGGTCGGTTTCTCGTCAAGACGCGAAAGCGGAATGATGGGAAACACCTGGTCTATTGACCAACTGTCGGGTAGCGACTGAAAGAGCGAGAAGTTGCAGAAATATTTGTCGGGAATCATCTTCGACACCTTTTTCAGCTCCTCGGGCGCATGTTTGAGCGACATGGCAATCTCACCCACCTCACGGGCAATGGTCCAGAACAGTTCTTCGATCTGCGCACGTGTGCGCAGGTCAAGCATTCCCAGCGAGAATCGGTCGAGGGCTTCCTCGCGGATCTGAAGGGCATCATGCCAGCTTTCAAGCACTCCGTTAGGATTGAGATTGTCCCATATTTCATATAGTTCGCGCGACAGCTCATGATCCTCGGCTATCACCTCCTTGCTGTCCTTCCAGACAGGGAGCGAAGTTGTTTCAAGCACCTCGAGAATCAGCACGGAGTGATGTGCGGTCAGCGACCGGCCACTCTCATTGATGATGTTGGGCTGCGGAAGGTTGTTTTTCAGACACACGTCGACTATTGCCGAAACGGCATCATTGGCATACTCCTGAATGGTGTAGTTCATCGAACTTTCAGAGGCCGATGAGCGGGTGCCGTCATAATCCACACCCAGACCACCGCCTATGTCCATGAATTCGATATTGAACCCCATCTTTGACAGCTGCACAAAAAACTGGCTTGCCTCACGGATGGCATTCTTGATGCGCCGTATTTTCGTAATCTGGCTTCCGATGTGGAAGTGGATGAGCTTCAGGCAGTGCTTGAGATTATATTTCTCAAGATAGTCAACCGCTTGAAGGAGTTCGCTTGAGTTTAACCCGAATTTTGACTGGTCGCCGCCGCTCATCTCCCACTTTCCTGAGCCGGATGAGGCGAGCTTGATGCGGATGCCGATGTTTGGCTCGATGCCGATGCGACGGGCTATGTCGGCTATAACCTTAAGTTCGTTTAGCTTCTCCACGACCAGAAAAATCCGTCGGCCCATCTTCTGGGCAAGCAGGGCAAGCTCTATGTAGTTCTGATCCTTATAGCCGTTACAGATAATGAGAGCGTTTTCCTTGATATTGGTGGCAAGGACAGCATGGAGTTCCGGTTTCGAGCCGGCTTCGAGTCCGATGTCATATTTGTCGCCGTGACCGACGATTTCCTCCACCACCGGGCGCATCTGGTTGGCCTTAATCGGGTAGATTATATAGTTTCGGCCTTTGTAGTCATACTGCTGCGAGGCGCGCTGAAAACACTTCGAGATTTTCTCGATGCGGTTGTTGATTATATCGGGGAAACGCACAAGCACGGGCGACGTCACGTCGCGCACCTGAAGTTCATCCATAACCTCACGCAGGTCAACGGGCGCACACCCCTCGCGCGGAGTTACAATGACATGACCCTTCTCGTTGATTGAGAAGTATTTGCGGCCCCAACCCTGAATGTTATACAGCTCTGCGCTGTCGTCAACTCGCCATTTTCTCATTTACTGTTCGTGATTGTAAGTTTTATTCGGTGAAAGTGAATGTTATAACTGTTTTTTTTTGTATTATCCGGCCCCGGGTCACTTGCGGCGTTTGCCGCCCGTGGTTTTGCCACCGGGAATCTTGAGTGTCTGACCGGCCTGAATCATGGTGCTGTTTTTCATACCGTTAAGCTTCTGAATTTCAGCCACGGTAGTGTTATACTTAGCAGCGATACGTCCAAGATTCTCACCCTTCTGCACAGTGTGGCTCCGTGATGCCGAAACGGGTTTCTTGTCCTTTGTGTCAACCTTTTTCGGTTTCTTTTCGGGTGCGGTAGCCGGAGCGGGCGACTCGGTGACAGTCTTTGTCCTGACCACCGGGGCCTCAACCGCAGGAGTGGGAGCCTGAGCCACTACCACCTCATCTATTGCGCCGCGACTGGCCACTTCAATCTCAAGTATGTCGCCCTCCTTCACCTTGCCGCGGCGCAGATTGTTCCACCGCTTGATGTCGGTGGCGCTCACTCCGTAGCGGCGGGCTATGTCGCGGATATTCTCTCCGCGGGCCACCGTGTGACGTATATGCTGCGATTCAGCCGGATCAAAGGCAACTGTCTTATTTTCCGGAGCATTGTCTGACTGCTTCACGGCCATAGCGAGATTGGCGTCACCGTCGCTGAGCGTAATGGAAGCGGTGGACGGATCGCCCGGCTCAACGCGGGTGCGACGCGAATAAAGCTCCGAATCAAAGTCAAGAATACGCTGTTCGCTCATCAGATAGCTCAGACACTGCTGCGTAGGCAGTGTAAGGGTGTATGGTCTGAAGTCACCGGGGACAATATCCTTCCGGAACTGGGGATTGAGCATCCTGATTTCCTCCACGGGGATATTAAGCACGGAGGCTATCTGGTTGAAATGAACATATTTGTTTACAACAATGGTGTCAGTGGTCAGCTGACGCTTCACTATGGTGGGCTGAATGCCGTGATGACGGTAGAAGTTCATCACATAGTTTGCTGCAATGAAGGCCGGGACATAGCCGCGGGTCTCGGCGGGAAGAAAACTGTAGATTTCCCAGAAATCCATCTTGGAAGTGGGATTGTCGCCGCCGGCGCGACGGATCGCCTTATTGACGTTGCCCGGGCCGCAGTTATAGGCAGCGATAGCAAGTGACCAATCGTGGTAAATGTCATAGAGCTGCTTGAGATACAGCACTGCATAGCGTGACGATAGGCGCGGATCGCGGCGTTCGTCCACGAGCGAGTTCACCTCCAACCCCAACCCTACAGCGGTTGTAGGCATAAATTGCCATAGGCCGGAAGCACCGGCACGTGAAACGGCATTGGGGTTCAGGGCCGATTCAATCACCGGGAGATACTGCAACTCGGTGGGCATGCTCTGACGCTCAAGTTCCTCAAGGAAAATGCGCCCGTAATAGTTATGCAGGGCCAGCATGTCGGCCACGAGAGTGCGCCGCTTGGTCAGGTACATGTCGATAAATTTACCTACTATCGAGTTATAGGGCATCTCGATTTCGGTCGGAAGGCGTGACAGGCGCTTCTCATACTCGGCGTCGTTTCCGGTGTCGGTCACGCGGGTGTCGGTGTCGATCACAACATAGTTTTTCAGATAGAAGTTCTCGTCAAGCTCCTTAGTCTTGGTTTCAAAACTTTCGGGGGCTATGATATTATTGTCGGTGATCGAGTGCTTTATGTCAAGGATGGAGGGCGCGGCGGCGAGCGGAAACACCGCAAGCCAGCCGAGGGCAAGGAGAGTGATGAGTTTCTTTTTCATTGCAGGAGAAATATATTAAAAGTTAAAGGCCCACTGCATTCCTATACCCGGAAATCTGTCGCGGCTTTCGGGGATGAGTGCGGGGGCTATGTCAACTGAAAGATTTGGTGAAATATCAAAATGTGCGAGCTGGGCGTCGACGTAAGCGTCGACCATGGCAATTAGGTAGACTCCAACCATGCAGATGATACACAGATCACGGTTACGGCGATAGAAATCCTTGCGTGATTTGAGAATATTGGTGAGCCATGTGCGGTCAAGGTCACTCTCGCTGACCGTGGGCGGAAAGAAGTCCATATAGCTCTTGGTGGAGGGGTCATTGTCCATTATGTCGGAATAGGCACGGGTGTAATCGCGGAGCATTCCGTTGTTCCACGATGTTGCGTAGCCAAGTCCCATGAATCCGCCTACGACGATCGGGAGTTTCCAGTAGCGACGGTTATAGAGCTGTCCGAGTCCGGGACACAGAGCCGAGAGCCACACCGCGCGTGTGGGGTCGGGGTTAAACACATAGCGCTTCGGCTCTTCGGGCAGGGAGCCGTCGGCGGGCGGAAGCGTAAGGGTTCCGGGCAGAATGGCTATGGAATCCACCGGAGTGAGCGTGACTGAGTCGGGGGTGACGTCAAGCGAGTCAACCACCACAAATGATCCGTCAGGCACACGGTCGCCAAGCGGAATAGTGTCAGGAAGGATATGAACCGGAGAGGAGGTGCGGCGTTCGGGCCGGCTCGGTTTGACAGGCGAGGCTGAAAAAATGTTAAAAGGGCATATCAGCGCGACAATTATCGCTCCGATGACGGCCATAACAGTTTTACCCACAAATTTTAACATTTTCCTTTCCTTGACTCCTATTGCTGATAATTTATTGGTTTACAAATATTTATGTGTAACATCGCTCCGCTGCGGGTGTGATTCACTCTTCAGCGGATGACTTTGCAGTGTCAAAGATAGTAATTAATCTTTCAAGTTCCGCCTCATTTGCAAAAGGAAATGTGATTTTTCCTTTGCCCGAAGCGTCACACGTGAATCCGACACGGGTGGCGAATCGCTGCGAAAGGTGATTTTTCAATATGTCGAAATCACGGTTTGAAAATCCCGGGCGGCTCGGTTTCTCATCCTTTTCCTCTGCGGGCGATTCCTGGTATTTCTTGACAAGTTCCTCCACTTTTCTGACCGACAGTCCTTCCTTCAGTATGAGATTATAGAGCTGAAGTTGCAGCGAAGGGTCATCCAGCGAAAGCAGTGCGCGGGCGTGGCCCATGTCAACCCGGCGGTCACGCAGACCGAGCTGCACCTCAGCCGGGAGCTTAAGCAGACGCAGGAAGTTGGCTATCGTGGCCCTCTTCTTGCCGATTCG
>CAZKNK010000024.1:0-27513 GCA_964554195.1 uncultured Staphylococcus sp. | reverse complement strand
GGATGGGCTATCCCATGCAGATCAAGATCAACTTCCTCTGCCGCGACTCTATCCTCGCAGCACCCCTCTGCCTTGACCTCGTGCTGCTCAGCGACCTCGCTGCCCGCGCCGGATGGTATGGTACACAGCGTTGGCTCAGCTTCTTCCTCAAGAGTCCTATGCATGACTATACAAAGAACGAAGTTCCCGTCAACAACCTCTATCAGCAGTACACCATGCTCAAGAACGCTATCCGCGTCATGGGCGGTTATAAAGCTGACGAGCCGATTGACTAATCAAGAAACTCGCACAAAGAGTTTCAGAGCCTGATATTCAAGAGGCTATGACAATAATTGCTTTTTGTCATAGCCTCTTTTTTTAATAATGTCTAATACAAAACATAAACACCATGGAAATAATTATATACATTATTCTTGGACTGTTTGCACTCGCAATCGCAGTTTTTCTTCTAAAGGTTCTCCTGATGCTATGTGGTCCTGCACTTATTCTCGGCGGCCTAACATGGCTCATTTTTGATAGCTTTTGGCTTGGATGCATTATTGGCGGAATAATAACACTCATTCTTATTCTGAAAGACCCCGAAGGGTTCTTTTCTGACATTATCAATGAAGCTTCCAAATCCTCATCATCCGGCGGTTCTTCATCATCCTCGAAAGAATACATCAAAGACAAATGGGGAAATCAACGTGAGGTAACATACCGTGATTCCAACTCTATGTATGATGACTATGGGAATCGTTACCGCAGCGATGACGGAGGTTCAACATGGTATCAGGATGACTAATTATATCATTCCATCATTTTATATCATTCCATCATTTTATATCATTCCGTCATTTTTTAGCAGGGATTCTCGTTGACTCGGGGATTTTTGCTAATTTTGCGAAATATGGCAAAACCGATTTTCCTGATTGGATATATGTGCAGCGGCAAGACCACTCTGGGCCGGGCCGTTGAAAAAGCGACAGGAATTCCTTATGTTGATCTCGACGAGATGATAGAGCGCGAGCAGGGAATGACCGTCAGCGAGATTTTCGCAAACCGCGGAGAGGAAACATTCCGCAGTATGGAATCTGACGCACTGAGCCGTGTGGCCTTGATGAACGACATAATAGTAGGTTGCGGCGGAGGCACTCCATGCCGCCCGGCGAACATGGAGCTGATGAACAGCTGCGGCACAACCGTGATGCTTCGCCCCTCGACCGAGCGACTTCTGGCCCGACTGCGGCTCTACCGCTCTACGCGCCCCCTGATAGCCTCTCTGACCGATACGGAAATTGAATCAGCCATGAAGCGCGGATTAGATGAACGGGAGAAGTTCTATAAAGCCGCAAAACTGGAGTTTGACAGCACATTTCTCGAATCAGAACAGGAAATTGCCGCCACCGTCAAGAAATTCAAATCCACCATAATCGACCCCCAATGACAAATCACGATTTCAGTCCCACTCCGCTCCCTCAACCATGCGCCACAGCCACATGTCGGCGGCGCACCACAATCGGCCTGCCTGCCTGCGCCAACGCCTCCGAGCGCCGCTTTCCGCTCACACCTGAAGCCGTAGGCCTGCTTGTCGACAAAGGTTTTGACGTGATAATAGAGTGCGGAGCAGGTGCGCCGATTAACTATACCGACGAACAGTATAGCTCCGCCGGAGCTGAAATCGCATCACGCACCGAGTCATTTGCCGCCACCATAGTCATATATCTCGCCCCGGTTTCTCCCGCTGACGTAGCATCTATGAAACGCGGAGCCATGCTGCTCACGCTGCTGACAGCCGCCATCCACACCACGGCAGCCAGCGCACTGCTCTCGAAAAAAATCCTCACTCTGGCCCTTGACCTCGTTCGTGACTCGAAAGGAAACACCCCTTTTGCCGACATCCTGTCGGAAATTGACGGACGCGCATCCATAGCTCTTGCAGCCTCACTGTTGGCTGACACCCACCGGGGCAAGGGCATCCTCCTCGGAGGAGTGGCAGGTGTGATTCCGTGTGAGGTAACAGTGATCGGTTCGGGTATAGCCGCTGTAGCAGCAGCAAAATCAGCTCAAGGTCTGGGTGCAATGGTGAGAATGTTTGATGACGATATTTACTCGCTCCGACGTGCTTCGATGGAACTGGCCCCCGGAGTGGTTACGTCGGTACTCCATCCCAAAGTTCTCACAGGAGCCTTCAGGAGCGCAGACGTAGTGGTGGTGACATGCAGCGAATTCATTGCCTCACGCGAACTGACCGAAGTCATGAAGCGCGGAGTGGTGGTGTTTGATCTCACCCGTAATCCCGGGCGCGCCTTCCCCGCCATGCGCGCCGTTGATCTCGCCTCAGTTGCCGCCACTGACCCATCAGCCACGCTTCAGGGACGTCTATGCCTTATCAATGCCGGCAGTGCCGTGGCCCGCACGGCAGCCATGGCTTTGGGCAACTCACTCAACACCCTGCTCCGGCGCATCGGACCCTCCGATCCCACAAGCGCCCTACAGCGCCTCGGCCACGGATTTCAATGCGCAGCTCTCACATATCTCGGCAAGACCGTCAATCCGCTCATGGCCGAGGCTGCCGGCACCAAAAATGTCGACATTTCCATATTCCTTACCCTCTCCTGACCACACGATATGAAACGAAAATTCTACGTCGTCTGGGAAGGACATGCCACCGGAGTGTTTGACTCATGGGAAGAGTGTCAGCTTCAGGTTTCAGGCTATCCCGGAGCCAGATACAAGAGCTTTAACTCTCAGGAAGAAGCCGTGGCCGCCTACCGGGGCGACCCTGCCGACCATATCGGGCTGATACGTAACATAGCCACCCACTCCGCCCCGGTGATTAACTATGCCGCCTTCCCGGAAATACGACTCGATGCGATAGCCGTAGATGCCGCATGCTCCCACAACCCCGGACCGGTGGAATATCAGGGCGTTTGGGTTGCTACCGGTGAACGCGCATTTCACGTAGGCCCCCTCGAGGGAGGTACAAACAACATCGGTGAATTTCTCGCTCTGATTCATGCACTGGCCCTTTTTGCCCGACAGGGCCGCACCGACATTCCCATCTACTCCGACTCAGTCACGGCACTGTCATGGCTTCGCAAGCGCACCGTCAAAACATCGCTCACCCCCACGCCGGCCAACAGCCGTCTGCGCGAGATTCTCGCCCGCGCCATCGCATGGATGGACACCAATCCGGTCCTTAATCCCATTCTCAAATGGAACACCGAACTTTGGGGCGAAATTCCCGCTGATTTCGGTCGTAAATGATCCGCCACTGCCACGACGTTTATCACACGTTTTGCTATTAAAAGGTGTTAATTTAGGCCTTTTGCCCTAAAAAAAGCCTACCTTTGCATCATTACTAACAAACGTTTCAACTTATGAACAACGTTCTGATAGGTCTGGCAGAGCATCAGGCCAAGAAATATGGCGACCGGGCTGCAATGAGCGCACCCGATGCCGACGGCCGATGGACCGATATATCATGGAACCGGACTGCCGCCGATGTCCGCGCTGCTGCCGCCGCCATGCTCCGTCTCGGACTCAAACCCACCGACAGAGTGGCCACCTTCTCGGCCAACCGCCCCGAAAACATCATCACCGATCTGGCTGCATATACGTTACGCGCCATAACGGTGTCAATTTATGCCACAAGCAGTCTTGAGCAAGTGGTCTATATCATCAACGACTCCGGCACCGAATTTCTGTTTGTCGGAAACCGGACCCAATATCAGATAGCCCTCGAAGCCCGCAAACACTGTCCTAAACTGCGCCATATCATTGTCATAAAGGAAATCGGAATAGCCACGGCTGATGACAATTCAGAAATGCAATGGTCAGCGTTTCTGGAATCGGGCCGAAGCGCTGCCGACGAGTGTGACGCTCAAATCAACGCAATAGCATCATCGGCCACACCAGACGATATAGCCACCTTCGTCTACACCTCAGGCACTACCGGCGAACCCAAAGGCGCCATCCTCCCCCACAGTTGCTTCAACGCATGCTTTAAAAGCCATGCCGAAAGCCTGAAGATGATAAGTGACCGCGACACATCAATGGCTTTCCTTCCGCTCAGTCATATCTTTGAGAAAGCATGGACATTTTTCTGCCTTTGGTTCGGCATAAAGGTCAGCGTAAACCGTGACCCGAAAGAGATTCAGACCACCATCAAGCAGGTCAGCCCCACATGCATGTGTTCTGTTCCTCGATTCTGGGAAAAAGTTTATACCGCTGTCAAGGAGAAAATCGCCTCGATGAATCCCATAGTCCGCGCCGTGACCAACTATGCCGTCAGCATTGGCCGCCGCCGCAACCTCGACTATGACCGGAAGGGTCTTAAAGCCCCCTGGTATATCGAAATGCAGTATCAGTTCTTCAACCGCCGCATCTTCGCCATGCTTCGGAAAGCCATCGGAATAGAAAACGGCAATATTTTCCCTACGGCAGGCGCCCCGGTGTCATCCACCATAGCCGAATTCTTCATTTCATGCGGAATCCGCATCATAGTCGGCTACGGACTGTCGGAAACCACAGCTACCGTCAGCTTCTATCCACCTGTCGGCTATGAAATCGGTACAGTAGGAGTTCCTCTGGTCGGTGTGGAGGTCCGTATCGGCGAAAACAACGAAATCCTTGTCAAAGGACCCACCGTCATGCGCGGCTACTACAATAAACCCGAGGAAACCGCTGCGGCATTCGTGGACGGAGATTGGTTCCGCACCGGCGACGCCGGCTTCATTGACCCGACCGGAGCCATAACCCTCACCGAGCGTCTCAAGGACCTTTTCAAGACCTCAAACGGCAAATATATCGCTCCTCAGGCCATCGAGACCCGCCTGGCCGAGGACAAATTTATCGAACAAATCGCCATCATCGGCGAGCGTCGCAAGTTTGTCAGCGCCCTGATTGTCCCCAATTTCCCCGCTCTGCGCGAGTGGGCCGACAAAAACGGTGTCAAATATGCCGATGACAGTCAGCTCGTGCTTGACAACGCCGTCAACAACATGATGGCGCAGCGCATCGAGAAACTCCAGAAGAGCTTTGCAAACTATGAGAAAATCAAGAAATTCGCCATACTTCCGCGTGAATTCTCTATGGAACTCGGCGAACTGACCAACACTCTCAAGATCCGACGCAAAATCATACTCGAACACTTCAACGACATAATCGAAGAATTCTATATATGAACATAGCAATAGTAGGCGCAAGCGGCGCCGTTGGACACGAATTTATCCGTGTCCTCGAAGAACAGAATTTCCCAGTCGACAACCTCCGCCTTTTCGGCTCATCACGTAGCGCCGGATCGGTGATGAAATTCCGCGGAAAGGACTACATCATTGAGCAACTCACCGAGGAGTCAGACTTCAGCGGTGTCGACTTTGCCTTTACATCGGCCGGAGCATCAACCTCAAAGCGATTTGCCGACGTAATCACCCGCCACGGAACCGTGATGATCGACAATTCGAGTGCCTTCCGCATGGACGCCGACGTGCCTCTGGTGGTGCCTGAAGTCAACGGTGACGATGCCTTCAATGCTCCCCGAAACATCATCGCAAACCCTAACTGCACCACTATCATCCTCGTCGTGGCTCTAAAGCCCATCAATGACATCTCCCCCCTGCGCTCCGTCCGTGTGGCGACATATCAGGCAGCCAGCGGTGCCGGACAAGCAGCCATGGACGAACTCGTAGAGCAACACCGCGCCATCTCGGCCGGAGAGGAGCCAAAAGTGGAGAAATTCGCCCATCGTCTTGCCTACAACCTCATCCCTCACATTGACGTTTTCACCGACAATGACTACACCAAAGAGGAGATGAAAATGTTTAACGAGACAAAAAAAATAATGCACGCCCCTGACCTTGATGTCAGCGCCACATGCGTCCGCGTCCCCGTCATGCGCGCCCACAGCGAGGCTGTGTGGGTCGAAGCCGAGAAGCCGCTCGACGTTGAAGCCGTCCGCGCCGCATTCAATTCAGCCGAAGGACTGGTGGTGATCGATAATCCCGGTCAGGCGTTATATCCCATGCCCAAAGATGTGACCGGACAGGATCCCGTCTACGTAGGCCGTCTGCGCGCCGACCTTTCAGCTAAAGGAGGAGTCACCTTCTGGCTTGTCGGTGATCAGATCAAAAAAGGAGCAGCCCTCAACGCCGTCCAGATTGCTCAATACATGCTGTCGCATCGCTGACAGAACATTCCGGACCCTTGTGGCGTTGAACAGACAGATACAAATCCCAAAAGCGCTCACATATATGAATCCACTGCTTGTCAACATCGTAGGCTACGCAGCCGCTATATGTATGGTATGCGGCTATCTCCCTCAGGCCATCCACACCATCCGCACACGTGACACCGACGGCATAGCCATGCCCACGTTCCTCCTTCTCGGGTTCGGAAGTATTTTCTTTGTAATTCAGGGAATAATGATCGACAACTGGCCGCTGATCATCACAAACACCATCACCACCATATCCAGTGTCATCGTTTTCTGCATAAAGCTCTCCAACGACCGCAACAAAAAAAAATCCCGCTGAAGCACTGATGTGCTGAAAAAACATTTGAGGAGACTGCGTCATTTTTGTAGTGACCCGGTCTCCTCAAAAGTTATAGATGGTTCGATTATTCCATATTGCGATACCAGTCGCTTACACTCATTGAGTCCTCAGCAAGCCCGGTTTCACCCCCGTAAATCTCATCATGCTGAGAGCGGTCAAGTCCGATCTCCTCGTTGCGGCTGCTCACTCGCATCGGGATTATCTTGTCAGTAAGCCAGTAGAGTGCATAACTCATGCCGAACGTATAGACAAACACCATCAGAAGCACCAGAATATGGTTCCAGAAAAACTCGTTACGCGAAATCATATCCGCTTCCTGTGATGCAAAGAAATCGTATGCGAATATGCCGGTCAGCACTGTGCCTATTATGCCGCCAAGTCCGTGGGTTGGAAACACATCAAGCGCATCGTCGAGAATATGACCATATCCCTTCCATGAACAGGCAAGATTACAGCAGATCGTAATGATAAAAGCTATGCATACGCTCTGCCCCACACTTACCCAGCCTGCCATAGGTGTGATGGCCACCAATCCGACAACCGCACCGATTGCCGCCCCCATAGCCGATGGCTTGTGTCCTCTCAATCCGTCCATGGCAATCCACACTATCATTGCAGTAGCCGCCGCGGTGTTGGTATTCAGAAATGCAGAGATAGCGATGCCGTCGGCAGCTAAGGATGAACCGCCGTTGAATCCGAACCACCCGAGCCAAAGCAAAGCGGCGCCCAACAGCACGAACGGAACGTTGGCCGGGCGCGACTGTTGACGCTCCTGACGCTTGCCGAGGAATATGGCACCGGCAAGTGCAGCTATTCCGGAAGCTGCATGCACCACTATTCCACCGGCATAATCATGCACGTGCATCATCCCGAACAATCCGTCAGGATGCCATGTGCAATGCGCAAGCGGACAGTACACCACTATTGTCCAAAGCACCATGAAAAGAAGATAACCTGCAAAATGCACTCGTTCGGCAAACGAACCCGTGATTAGCGACGGAGTGATGATTGCAAACTTCATCTGAAAAAGCGCAAACAGTGCGAGTGGAATTGTAGTGGTGGCAATGCCGATCTGTGTCCATTCACTACCACTGTCAGTGACGTTGGTCACACCGACATTGTCAAACATAAAGAACGTTGAAGGATTGCCTACCACGTGAATCAAATCCTCTCCGAAGGCAAGTGAAAATCCGAAAATCACCCAGACTACGCTCACCACACCCATCACTATAAAACTCTGAAGCATGGTGGAGATTACATTCTTCACCCGGACCATGCCTCCATAGAAAAAAGAAAGGCCGGAGTCATCATCAGCACGAAGATTGTTGCTGTGATCATCCAGGCCACATTGGCGAAGAGATGGTTGTTTGGCATGTCGAAGATTCCTTCCTTCGGGGTGACCAGACACCCCACGATACTTACGGCAAGCATTATCATAAATACGATAAGCCATGCCCATTTTGTCTTTTTTACCTGCATAATAGAAACTTATAGATTATAACAAACATAAAATTGTTAAATAAATATGTGTTTACCTATGAAATTGCTCGTAAAATTACATATTTCCTTTATTTTTTCCTAAAATTGACCCCTACTTTGCAACATTTAAATAAGCACTTTTTCACGGGCCGCATATTCCACCCTGCCGAACAACGGCAGGAGGCTGCGTCACTTTGTAGTAACACAGCCTCCTGTTAAAATACGGTAAGTCTGAAGTAAGTTCGCTTATTACTTCTTGAAATAGCGGTTATAGAGTCCCTGGAAGCCCTGACCGTGGCGAGCCTCATCCTTAGCCATTTCATGAACGGTGTCATGGATAGCGTCAAGGTTAAGTTCTTTGGCACGTTTGGCAATACGCATCTTGTCGGCATTTGCACCGGCCTCGGCAGCCATGCGCTTCTCAAGGTTCTCGCGGGTTGACCACACGTGTTCGCCTAACAATTCGGCAAACTTGGCAGCGTGTTCAGCTTCCTCAAAGGCGTAGCGGCGGAAAGCCTCGGCGATTTCGGGATAGCCTTCGCGGTCAGCCTGACGGGCCATGGCCAGATACTGTCCCACTTCCGAGCATTCGCCGTTGAAGTGAGCGCGAAGGTCGGCGAGCATCTGCTCGTCGGTGTCCTTAGCAACACCGATGATGTGTTCGGTCACAAACTGAAGAGCCTCTTCAGGATTGCCGGTGATTTCCTCAAATGCGCTTTTGGGAGCTTTACATACGGGGCAAATTTCAGGTGCTTCGTCACCTTCATGGATATAACCGCACTTTGTGCAGAGAAATCTTTTCTTCATAAGGATAATTATTTGATGATTTTGACAATGCAAAGATATTTTGGATTATGGATAAATCAAAATATTTTAACATTGTTTAATCACATAGTCGGGACCGGAAATCGCGGGTCAGAATTCAGTGAAGGCCAGAGGGAGAAGCGACCGGACCGAGGGAAGAATATAAAGCTCTTCGCGGCCTGCGAGAATCACCCTTACATCAGTCCCTGCAAGTTTTTCATATTCAAGAAGCACCTGCCGGCAAGCACCGCAGGGTGCCACGGGTTGCTCCACAGGGTGTCCGTCAGTGCCGCGGGCTGCAATCGCTATAGTGTCAAACTGCGCGTCAGGATACTGCGAATGGGCATAGAATGCCGCTGTACGCTCCGCACATGTCCCTGAAGGATAAGCCACATTTTCCTGATTGGAACCGGTCACTATCTCCCCGTTGCTCAATCGGATGGCTGCACCGACACGGAAATGACTGTAGGGCGAATAAGAGCGGTAGGTGGCATCGCGGGCAAGCGCAACGAGATTCTGATCATCAATCGACAGATCATCAAATCCGACCACCTTGATCGGTACGATTACTTCAAGATTTTTCATCGGTAAGAGTGTTAAATAAGTTTTGACATCCGTTTTCAAGTAAATCAAGCACCAGTTCAAATCCCTCGGCACCTTCATAGTAAGGGTCGGGAACATAGTCGTAGCGCATGGCTTTATCAATAAAACGCGCCATCGGCACGATTTTGTTCTCTGCTTCGGGAGTGGGAGCCAGACGGCGCAGATTGGCCTCGTTGCTACCGTCCATAGCCACGATCAGGTCAAAGTCATCAAAGTCACTCTCAGTTACCTTGCGGGCGCGATGAGTGAGTTCATAGCCTCGCCGGCGGGCATGAATTCTCATGCGCTTGTCAGGGAGGTCGCCGGTATGATACCCTCCTGTGCCGGCAGAGTCGATAATCCATTCCGACGCCTTGCCGCGCTCCTCGGCTATGGCGCGCATCACACCCTCGGCAGCCGGTGAGCGACAGATATTGCCGAGGCAGACAAATAGTACACGATGACGGGGTGCGGTTGGGGTTTCTGGTTCGTTGCGGTTCATTTCCGTGAGCATTTATCGGTTAAGGGACATTGGGAGCAGGCGGAGCTGTCATGACAATCGGCCGGAGGCTTGAAGAAGATCCGGCGAATGGCATAATACACTGTCACCGCAATGATTATGCCGACGGCTATGCACTGCAATATATCGTTCATTTCTGTTTTTTAAACGCCGCAGCTATCTGTTTGTTCAGTTTGGCCGGAGTGAGCGTGTCAGGAAACTCACTGAAGTCGAGCCGCAGCTGACATCCCTCGGCATAGCGGCTGCATCCGAAGGCTGTGCGTCCTTTGAGAATGTGGCCTTTGCCGCACACTGGGCATACGATTTGCTCCAGACGTGTCAACCGCGGCTTGCGGGGAGCGGCCTGTTTCGGGGCAGACCCTGGTGCCGGTTTTTCAGCTTTTACGGTTTTGGATGAAGCAGGTTCGGCGATGGTGATGCGTGAGCCGGAATTGTCGCTCATCACGTTAACCACAATCTCGCTTATCATTACCTTAAGCTCGTCAATAAACTCCGACGCCTTGTAGGTGCCGCGCTCTATGCGGCGAAGTTTGTTTTCCCACAGACCGGTGAGTTTGGCACTCTTGAGGAGTTCGTCGCTGATAGTGGCTATGAGGTCAATGCCGGCCTGTGTGGCGTCGATAGACTTACGGTTGCGCACTATGTACCGGCGCTTGAACAGTGTCTCGATGATGGCCGCACGGGTCGATGGGCGGCCTATGCCGTTTTCTTTCAGAGCTTCGCGGAGTTCCTCGTCATCCACGGTCTTTCCGGCCGATTCCATAGCGCGGAGCAGGGTTCCCTCGGTATAATACTTCGGGGGTTGGGTGGTTTTTTTCTGGAGCGAAGGCTCATGCGGGCCGCTCTCACCCTGCCTGAACTCGGGCAGAATCACGTCCCCCTCCCCTTCTCCATCCTGACGCGCTGATGCGCCGTACACGTTGCGCCATCCCTGTTCGGTAATCACCTTTCCGGTGGCGCGGAAGGTCATGTTGCCCGCCTGAGCGTCAACCGTGGTTGAGAGAAACCGGCAGTCGGGATAAAACGCCGCTATGAAGCGGAGGGCTATCAGATGATATAGTTTCCGCTCATCGCCCGCAAGGACCGTGGGCGACTGTCCGGTGGGGATTATGGCATGGTGATCGGTCACTTTAGCATTGTCAAACACCCGTTTGCTCTTCGGAATACGTCCGGCAAGCACCGGGGCGGTCAGTGGAGCGTATGGAGTCATCTTGCGGAGGATTTCAGGCACCTCGCCATAGATGTCCTCACTCAGATAGGTGGTGTCGACACGCGGATAAGTGGTTACTTTCTTTTCATACAGGCTCTGGATAAGGCCGAGAGTCTCCTCGGCGCTCCAGCCCCATTTCTTGTTACACTCCACCTGAAGCGATGTCAGGTCAAAGAGTCGCGGGGGTGACTCGGTTCCTTTCTTTTCAGTTACTCCGGTCACGGTGAGATGATGACGGCTTATCTCCTCGAGGGCCGTCATGGCATCCTTCTCGGAGCTGAACCGGCCCGATGTGGCGCTGAATGTGGTGTCGCGGTAGATGGTTTTCAGTTCCCAATAGTCCTCGGGACGGAAGTTGACTATCTCGAAGTGACGCTTGACTATAAGGGCAAGCGTGGGGGTCTGCACACGGCCTATTGACAGCACCGTTCCGGGTTGCGAATATTTGAGCGTGTAGAGGCGGGTGGCGTTCATGCCGAGCAGCCAGTCGCCGATAGCGCGTGACAGTCCGGCATAGTACAGATTGTCATAGTCAGACTCGGGGCGGAGTGTGCGGAATCCTTCGCGGAGTGCCTCGTCGGTGAGCGATGAGGTCCATAGACGTTCCACCGGACATTTCACCCCGGCTTTCTGCATCACCCATCGCTGTATGAGTTCACCTTCCTGACCGGCATCGCCGCAGTTTATGACCTTGTCGGCTTTGGCGACAAGTTTCTCTATCACGTCAAACTGCCGCTTCTTGTTGTCCGTATCAATCAGTTTTATGCCGAATTTGGGAGGAATCATGGGGAGGACGCTGAGCGCCCAGTGCTTCCAGAGCGGGGTATAGTCTGCCGGCTCCTTGAGTGTGCAGAGATGGCCGTAGAGCCATGTGACGCAATAACCGTTGCCCTCATAGTAGCCGCGGTGCGAGGTCGTGGCTCCGAGGATCGACGCGATGTCATGAGCCACGGTGGGCTTCTCGGTTATGCAGACAATCATTTGAGTGTTACCAAATTTATTGTAGCGTCGCCGCGCACCGTTCGCAGCTCCACGGCGGTTGCCTTACGCGCGGGTGTGAAGTCTATCTCAAGGAGTATGGTGCCGTCATCCTCAAACTGATAGTAGCGTTCAAAGTCAACGCCGTCAATGTCAGTGGCCGGGAGCGAGCCGCGGTCAGTGACAAGTGTGGCGCCGTCGATGCGTCCTGAGGTGTGGGGGCGACCTGTAAGCCTACCGTAGACTCTGGTGAGCGACTTGCGGAAATCTATGCTGTCAACGGCAAACTCCACGGGCTGATCGGCAGTAGCCGGCTCTGACCGGTAGTGCCTGACCACCTCACAGTAGCCCGAACAGGCCACGGTGACGAGTGCAACCGTCAGTGCGACGATTCGTCTGAGTGCGATTGGCTTCATTATTTCCCTAAGGTTTTGGCTTCATTCCACAGTGAGTCCATCTCCTCGAGAGTCATATCCTTGAGAGAGCGGCCCTGCTCGGCTGCCCGACGTTCTATGTGGTTGAAGCGCTCAATGAATTTCATGTTGGTCTTTTCGAGTGCGTTCTCGGGATTGATGCCGTAGAGACGGGCGGCATTGATTAGACTGAACATCAGATCGCCCATCTCGGCTTCCATGTCGGTGGCACTGCCGGAGGCTGCCGCATCGGCAAACTCGGTGATTTCCTCCTTCACCTTGTCCCACACCTGCTCGCGGCTCTCCCAGTCAAAGCCCACATTGGCTGCTTTTTCCTGAATCCGGTCAGCCTTTATCATGGCCGGGAGCGACTTAGGCACACCCGACAGCACGGTGCGGTTTCCTCCTTTTTCCTTGAGTTTAAGCTGCTCCCAGTTCTGAAGCACCTCATCGGTGGAGTTTACCTCCGTGTTGCCGAAAACGTGGGGATGGCGGAAAATCAGTTTCTCGTTAAGCGCATCGGCCACGTCGGCAATGTCAAACGCGCCTTTTTCCTCACCGATTTTGGCGTAGAACAGCACATGGAGCAACACATCGCCAAGCTCTTTACGGATATTGGCATTATCCTCGCGGATCAGTGCGTCGCAGAGTTCATACACTTCCTCAATGGTGTTCGGGCGCAGACTTTCGTTGGTCTGCTTGGCGTCCCAGGGGCATTTGACGCGGAGGATGTCGAGCGTGTCAATCACACGTCCCAGGGCTTCTATTTTTTCCTGACGTGATTTTGGTTCCGTCATATAAATATTATGGTTTACAGTGTGTTACTTAATATAATTTTCCACTCCCTTCGAGAGCCATTCCACAAACTTGATCACATTCTCGTCATAAGAATATGCGCCGTTGAGAGGCTGCCCGTCGGCATCAAGTATCACATAGTAGGGCTGCGTGTTGGTGCCGAACTTGTTGCGCTGCAAGTAGCTCCACTTCTCACCTACGGTTTCGAGGGTGATTCTCTTGCCGTTTTCCTCCACGGTCATCGGCTCGGCGAGACGGCGCTTTTCGTCGACCATGAGCTTGATAAGCACATAGTTCTCGCGGATTATCGAGCTGACTTCCTGGGTGTCAAACACGGCTCCCTCCATCTTGCGGCAGTTGACGCAGCCGTAGCCTGAGAAGTCAATCAGCACGGGACGTCCGTTTTCGGCGGCGAATTTCATGCCTTCGTCATAATCATGAAACTCGCGGAACTGTCCGCCGGCATACAGGTTGAGGTCCTGAGTGTAGAGCGGCGGCACGAAGGCGCTGACCCCCTTAAGCGGCGCACCCCACAGGCCCGGCACCAGATAGACGGCGAAACTGAGTGAGGCGAGCGCGAGGAAGAAGCGTGGAATCGAAACATGGTCTATCGGTGTGTCATGGCTGAAGCTTATCTTTCCGAGCAGATACATTCCGAGCAGAATGAAGATTATCACCCATAGTGAAATAAACACTTCGCGGTCAAGGATGCCCCATCCGTAGGCCAGATCGGCCACCGAGAGAAATTTGAGCGACAGGGCGAGTTCCAGAAATCCGAGTACCACCTTGACGGAGTTGAGCCATCCGCCAGAGCGGGGCATCTCCTTGAGCCATGACGGGAAGATGGCAAAGAGGGTGAACGGTATGGCGAGCGCGAGTGCAAAGGCTCCCATGCCCACGGCGGGACCGGTTATGTCATTCATCGTAGCGGCTTCCACAAGGAGGGTGCCGATGATAGGTCCCGTGCATGAAAATGACACAAGCGCGAGCGTGAAGGCCATGAAGAATATTGAAAGCATGCCGCCGGTGCGCTCCACTGCACCGTCCATCGAGTTGCTCCACTTGGAGGGGAGGGTGATCTCAAAAGCGCCTAAAAACGACACTCCGAATGTCACCAACAGCGCGAAGAACAGTAGATTGAACAGTGCGTTGGTGGAAAGGTCGTTGAGCTTGCTCGCGCCAAAGAGCAGGGTGATGGCCAGTCCAAGCACGAGATATATGACGATGATTGACCCGCCGTAGATAGCGGCATCACGTATCGACCGGGAGCGGGAGGTGCCTTTCTTTAGGAAGAAGCTGACCGTCAGCGGTATCATGGGCCAAACACAGGGGGTCATGAGGGCGAGAAGGCCACCCATGAAGCCCCAGAAGAAGATGTACCACATTGATGACCCTGACAGGTCACCCGATACGGTAGGCGCTCCGATGCCGGTCTGAGGCATGGTGACGGGCGCCCAAAGGTCGCTCCTGGCGGCGACGGGGGCTTTTGATGCGGCGGGGTCGGCCTTACCGGAGGGTTCGGGCGATGACCCTACAGCCGCTCCTGATGTGAATTCAAACGCTTCCTTCGTAGGGGCCATGCAGGCACTGTCGTCACAACCCTGAAAACTGATGGTGCCGGCTATACGGTAGTTATCCGGGTCGGTCAGGGTCACTTTTTGCGTGAAACTCACGTCGGCATCCCACCATGACAGCTTGAGGTGAAACATCATGTCGACCTTCTCCTCCGGCTCACGCGACGGGCTGACAGGTCCGTCGAGCTTGCATCCGTCGAGCGTGGTGAAGTCAAACACGGTGGGTCGCGGTCCGCCGTCGGGAAGATTTATGCCGTAAAGATGCCAGCCGGCGTCTATAGCGGCATGAAAGGTGATCACGGCCTCACGGTCCGACGTCTTGACTATCTCCTCGGTCCAGCGGATAGGATTCACTATGGCAGCTCCGGCTGTCAGGCAGCAGAGTGCCGCTGCGAGGGTGAGCAGCAACTGTTTCAGATGTCTCATTTGTTAAACGGTTTTACTGTGCGTGTAAGGGTGACGGTTGATGGTGGCGTGCATGTCTGGTCATTGCATCCCATAAATGTGATTTTTACGTCTATCTTGCCGGGGGCCGAGGGGTTGGAGGTGGTAAACTTGCGGGTGAACGTGACGGGTTCCTCCCACCATGAAAGTTTCACACCAAACACGGCATCCTCTTTTTCAACCGGTGCCACTGACGGGGTCATGTTTGAAGTCCACTTCATCGAGGCGGGGTGACTGATCTCTATCTGCGTCGGTTTCGGCCCGCTGCTTTCGGGGAGCGAGGTGGAGTAGAGATGCCACCCTGCGGGGACAATGGCCTTGAGTGTGACCACTCCCTCGGTTTCCGAAGTCATGCGGGCTGTCATGCGCCACTCTATCGGTTGGGGAGCTTGCGCCATTGCTGCCACCGCCGTCATTATGGCCGCGGCTATCAGTATCAAATATCGCTTCATAGTCAATGTTGATTTTTTAATTGTTTCTGATTGTTCGGTTTATGTCATCCGATTCTACTGCCTGATTGCCCCTCATGGGGATTCGCAGTCTTGCAAAATTACCATTTTTTCCTGACTCTGCCAAACCGTAGGTCACCTCCGGGATCCAAAATCCTCCCTCCGCTCATCACTCAGATGGCGGCTTTTCGTATGAAAATTTCAGTAAAATTTATTAATTTTTCAACTGTTTGCTTTATTTAATTCTTTTTAACAATCGGGGGGTAAATTCCTTAATTTATATTTAATTTTGTACCCAAATACGGCAACCGTTGCCGAATCAGATTTCGCATTTAATCACCTTACCTTGAATAATTAACCTTAACAACCAAAAATTTATTTATGAAAAAAATCTTTACGCTTTTAGCTGTGCTACTTTGCACAGTAATGGCTAATGCCCAAGTAGACGATTTGTACGAATGGTACATTGAAGGCACTACTGAAGTTAGACCCAGTATGTTCTCCTCAGGTAACTTAAGCCCAAACACCGCATATACCGGAACTTATGTTACGATCAATGGCAAGACCATCAAATGTACAAAGGGTGCAAAAATGGGAAGCTCCACTTATGTGAATTTTAATGCCGAAAGATCATGTACGGTCATTATTGTTCAATCTATCTCCCGCGCAGACGATGAAAAGAAAAATCCCACACTCAAATTTGATGGAACCGAAATGCCCCTTAATTCAGGCGTAGAAAATCCTGAAGGATGTGCAACCGTGCGCGTCTACACTCTCACAGGTATTGGAGCAGGTGAACATTCGGTAACTCGCGGTAGTGGCCAGACAGGACTCATGTATGTAGGCTTCTACCTCGACCAACTTAGCGGAGAACAACTGGCCACTCCCGAAATCACTTTCGTACCGACTTCGGGTGAAGTAACCATCGCCCCTGTGGCTAACGCAACTAAGGTTGTCTACACCACTGACGGAACTTCGCCCACCGAAGAATCAACCGAATACACCGCCCCCTTCACAGTAGATGATGGAACCGTTGTTAAAGCGATGGCAATAGGCGATGGTGACACATATTTCAACTCAACTATTGCTGAGGTCCAAGTACTTCTCGCAGGTCTTACTTGCGAAGCTCCTGTAATCAACCAGTTCAACGGCACTTTTGCTCTCACCACCACAACCGTACTTGCTACTTGTGAGTATACTATTGACGGTACAACTTGGATTGAATACACTCATCCCGTAACATTCTTTGAGAATACAACCGTGAAAGCTCGCACTGTCCGCGCTAACTGGACAACTTCTGATGTGGTTGAAGCTGAAATCGTGGCCCTTCCACTTCCCGAAGGAACCAAAACAGTTTATCTCGGTGGAGGTGCGTTTGAGTTAGCAAACGAAAAAAAAGTACTTAGAGGTAAAGATACAGATGTTGCTGCCGGATACTCTATAGAGTTCTGTAACGCAGACAAGACTTGGACAATTACTAAAGATAAAATCACCATATCTGAGGGTGTAGATCGTACTGCCTACTATGGTTCTAACGGCGCACAGAACATTCTCCATATCCCAGATGGCATAAAGGTTTACCGTGTCACTTTCTACAGCTATATGCCTTCTCTCGGCCGAGTTTCAGGTTGGGATGAGGTTGCAGGTGAAACATTCAACCAGTTTAATGATATTCCTCTTCTCTCAAAGGATCCCGCTAACCCTGATGTCCGCGTATTCAATCTTGACGGCGTGACCGGTAGCTTTACCTTTAAGCAGACCGGTGAACGTCCCAACTTCGTGATGGTGCTTGAAGTGGCTGAGGTTCCCACCCTCTCTGCTCCCTGGCAGTCAGGTGATAAAGAAGCATACGAAGTTGGTGAGCGTGTATATCTCCTCCATGAAGATCCCGAAGCAACCATCATTTACACTCTCGACGGTGCTGATCCCGATGAAAACAACATCTACACTGAAGCAGAACCCGCCGCTGCTCCTGCCCGCATAGCCGCCGCTACCGATGAGGATCACGCCGGCAAGACCTACAGCCTCACAGAGCGTCCCATCGTGTTCAACGGAGAACCCCTCAATATTACTTATAAGGCTATCAAGGACGGCTTCAAGCCCTCTGAGGTTCAGACACTCGCTATTGATGGCGGTGGTCAGACAACAGGCATCGAGAACGTGGCTGTT
This sequence comes from uncultured Staphylococcus sp., assembly GCA_964554195.1. Taxonomy (GTDB): domain Bacteria; phylum Bacteroidota; class Bacteroidia; order Bacteroidales; family Muribaculaceae; genus Duncaniella. The sequence continues at coordinate 9,560 of CAZKNK010000024.1, read as the reverse complement.
GATTCACAGAACGCTCCCGTTGAGTTCTTCAATCTCCAGGGTGTTCGCGTTGAGAATCCCTCTGCCGGCATCTTCATCCGCCGTCAGGGCAACAACGTAAGCAAAGTTATCGTGAAATAAACCTCATGTCTGATATAAATAGATGATTTTACGGAGTGTGGCATGGTTAAATAATTATTTTTATAAAGGTATACAAAAGTGAAATAATTCAGCCGTCGTGACGACGCCGTTTTTTCCGTCACACTTCGTAACATCATCCTCCTTAATTTCAAATCGCCTTGACTCCGGCATCCCTCCGGACTCAAGGCGATTTCATTTCCTCCATCCCCGAACGTGTAAAAAAAATCGCATTTTCTTTACACATTGAGGTGAACGTGTAAAAAAAATCGCGTTTTTTTTACACGTTTTCTGTATATGTAAAATTTCTTTATACGTCGGTAGCCGTGATGATACTCATCGAATCGGATGATGAACTGGAATGGAATGCGTTTACAATCAGATTGAAAAGTTGAGAATTTACATAAAAATTCTCCCTCCCGAGTTTAATCTTTGACAACAGACCTATTTCTATAAGCTGATTGAGATATGTGATGGCTGTAGGACGACTAACTCCAAGCTCTGCCACAACGAAATCAATTTTTGTGTAAGGGTGCTTGAAAAGATTATTAATCAGGTCTTGAGAATAAATTTTAGGCAGACTTGTTCGAATCTGATGCTTGAACTTCATCATCAGTGCCGAAATGTTCTTGACAAACTCAATGGTTTCGCTTGCTGTTATCTCCACACCTTTAAGCATAAAAAGAATCCACGCTTCCCACTGCTGCGTATTGTCTCCCTCCACATCACGAACCGCTTGAAGAAGGTCATAATATTCCGTCTTATGTCGGATGATGTAGCGGCTGAGATAAAGAATAGGCAGCTCGAGCAAACCTTTGGCCACAAGATAGAGAATATTAAGCACACGTCCGGCACGTCCGTTTCCGTCACCAAACGGATGTATGCTCTCGAACTGATGATGGATTATAGCCATTTTAATAAGAGGATCCAGATCAGAAAGGTCATCGTTATTGATAAACTGTTCCAGATTATTCATGTGCATAACTCTCTCCGGAAGTGTTTGCGGAGGAGTGTAGACAGTCTCTTTGGTTCGCTCATTTACAAGGGCCTTACCGGGTGTGGTGGTATAGCTCGCGTCATTATGCTTTATGGCCCGATAGATTTCTATGATGTTGTTATTTGTGATTATGCCGCGCTCTTGCACAAGTTCTCCTACTTTCATCAGAGCATTGGCGTATGTACTCACCTCTTTGGCCGCAGGCGAAGAAAACTTTACAGCACCTATTTCCGCTTTATAGAGTTCATCATGAGTGGTGATGATACTTTCTATTGCCGACGAATCCTTTGCTTCCTGAAGCGAAAGAGTGCGTATCAGGATGGATGGATTCGGCACAATTCGGGATATACCCTTTAACTCCGCCAGTTTCTTATTGGCGAGATTCAGCTGACGAAGCACAGCCTTAGTTTCAATATCGGCTGCCAATGGAAGAGTCGGAATCTGATAATTCATGATTTTCGGGCTGTTTATTTGATTTCTCAGGATTTCAAAATTAATCAAATCCATCTAATCAAACAAGCCAAAACGACACGAACGTGTAAAAAAAATCGCATTTTCTTTACACATTGAGGTGAACGTGTAAAAAAAATCGCGTTTTTTTTACACGTTTTCTGTATATGTAAAATTTCTTTATACGTTTTTTTGGATAGGATCGGTAGGGACGTGTGGCTTTGATGCACGGGCTGCCGTTCTGATTACAACGGGGGACTCCGGTCCCATGTTGAAAATCAGATCAAGCACCGACAGACCGGATATGAATCCAAGCCGATCCTGACGCACTTGCCAATACTCGAAACGAGGAATGTCAATAACAGTGTCGCGGTCAACAACCATTTCATCTGTCAGCTTCTCAACAGGAGAGGGAAGCAAAAGGATGCGACGGATTTCGCTGTCAAACGCGCTACACAGCTCCGTGACGGGTCGAGGAACATCGGTGAGCAGCGGCAAAAAGCGATCGGCATAAAATTCAAAGTAAGGAGTGCGTCCGTAGGCACTTTCAAGGGCCGTACGGTGGACTTCGGGCCAGTTTCCGTGTGACGATACACGTATATCGCTCCAACGGGCGGCGGTAGCAGAAAGCGGCTTCGCTACCGGCACCGTGAGGCGCAACGGACCGTGGACATCAGCTATGACAGTGCGGTGGATCTGCTTGCAGCGCTTGTCAAATTTCATGTCGCTGTCAATGTATGAACTGCCGTAACAGGCTATGCGTACATAATGCTCCACAGGACCGCAAAAAATCGGCTGTAGCACAAGAGTACGGTCCGGAAAGAGTATGCCCGGGTATCTGCTCATCACTTGTCGGGGTTGGCCTGACGGAATATGCGGTTCCAGCGGATTCCGCCGTCAAAGAGGGAGCGATCCTTGTCAAACGACACAAGCACGAATTCCGGACGCCCCACAATGTGGTCCTCGGGGACGAATCCCCAGTAACGTGAGTCGAGCGAGTTATCACGGTTATCGCCCATCATGAAGTAATAGTCCATCCCGAAGGTGTAGGTTTCGGCAGGCTTGCCGTCGATATATACCTTGCCATCCTTGCCAAGATAGGCGTCAGTGTGACCCTCATAGTTGCGGATTACGCGATGATATGTGGCCCATGCCTCGGGAGTGAGTCTGACGGTGGTTCCTTTGGCCGGAATCCATATCTCGCCATAGTCGGCACGAGTCCAGTTGTCGGCCGGTCCTTCAGGAAAGAGCAAATCGCCCTGTGTGGCAGGCTGTTTCATAATCTTGACTATGGACGGGTCGCTCTCAAGCTCGGCAAGCATGGCCGACGTGAGCGGTGACAGATAGATCGGAGGCACCCCACCGTCGGCATTAACGGTGAACCCGAGTTGAAGCAGTCCGGGAATATCAGCCGGCTCCACAGGCACGATGCCGCGGTCATCGACGCTGATTCCAAGCTGATTGAAGCGCTCGTCGGTGATGGGATCACCGGAAGTCTGATAGTAATAATTGAACTGCACGTTGGCAGGCTGCTCTATAGGCTCGCCGTTGATGTAAATCACACCGTCGACAATCTTCAGTCGCTCTCCGGGCAGACCAACGGCTCGCTTGACATAGTTCTCGCGGCGGTCAACGGGGCGATAGATTATTTCGCCAAACTTTTTGGGATTGTTCCATACGGCATCACGACCGAAGTAACGCACAAGTGTATAATAATCAGGATTCTGCATCTTCAGGGCTACCGTGTCACCCGCCGGGACATTAAACACCACAATGTCACCCCGCTCCACCTTGCGCAAGCCCGGCAGACGGTGATATTTCCACTGTGGAGTCTCGATGTAGCTCTTACCCCCGACAATAGGCATGGTGTTCTGTGCGAGCGGAAAATGAATCGGAGTCATAGGCACACGCGGACCGTAGACCATCTTGTTAACCCACAGATAATCGCCTACAAGGAGCGACTTCTCAAGCGACGATGAGGGTATCTGATAGTTCTGACCGATGAAAGTGAATACGAAGTAAACGAGGATAAGCGCGTAGACAATCGCGTCGACCCAGCTCATTATTCCTCTGACCACGGCACTCTTTGACTTCTTCCACCATGTGAACGGGATATATCCGGTGATGTAAATGTCAAATAACAGGAACCAGAACAGTGCGACCCACCAGTTTCCGAGCCATGCCACCCAAAGGAAGAACAGCACTGAAACTATGCCGAAGCGGATCCAACGGGTAGTTTGGTTTTCCTTGACGCGACGGATGAAATCATCCCGGAACGTTGATGGCTTGTCGGCAGTAGAGGTATTGTTTGATGTATCACTCATAGTCAGAGTATCATGAAATTATAAAATTTTCAGTTCGGTGAGTAGGCGTTGCATGGTGAAAATGCCCTTGTGACCCGGCAGCCATTCGGCACCCATCACAGCTCCGAGAGCAAATCCGTCGCGTGAACGGGCATCGTGGCTTATGGAAATGGAATCGACAGCCGACGTCCATGTGACCGTGTGTATGCCCGGTACCTCACCCCTACGTTCGCAGTTGACCGGAATCACACCCTCGGGCAGAGGAGCGTCGCCCTCAGGCTCGGCCCATGATCCGGCACGGGTGCATTCGTCGATAATGCCGTCAAGGAGCGTGATGGCTGTTCCTGAAGGATGATCAAGCTTATGGATGTGGTGTGTCTCGCTGAGCGACGGTGAATATTGAGGCAATTTCTCCATCATGGCGGCGAGACGGCGGTTGAGTTCAAACATCACATTGACTCCGATGGAAAAATTGCTCGACGCAAGGAGTGCCGAACCACATTCATTCACGCGCCTCTCCACCTCATCGCGGCGGGCGCTCCATCCGGTTGACCCGCACACCACAGGAACTCCGCGGCTCACGCAACTGATGATATTGTCGGCCGCCGTGGAAGGCGTGGAAAATTCCACAGCTACGTCGGCGGTCATGAATCCGGGAGAGTCAAATCCGTCGGGATTGTCACGGTCAATCACGGCCACAATCTCATGACCGCGCTCAAGGGCTATACGCTCAACGGCGTGGCCCATCTTTCCATATCCTACGAGAGCTATTCTCATATTGTTCAAATCATGTTGAGCGACTGGAGATAGTCAAGAATTTCCATTCTTGACAGACTGCGGCGTGAACTGATGGCCGAAGCAAATCCGTGGGCCACATTTTTCACTCCCGGATGGGAGAACAGTCGATTGAGATAGTTGAAATCCTTCTGAAACAGGCGATCGGTTTCGTCGGCCTCAAGCCCGCAGGAGTTTAATCCCTCCTCGGCAACAGCGCGGCGTATCTCCTCATGCAGATCGCTCCCCACGGTCAGGCGGTTCTGAATCATGTTGCGGCACAAAATGTTGCCGAGCAGCATCACAACCTGAAGATTATAGTGATGGATAATCCGGTTCCAGGCACTCTTGGCCGAAAACTCCGGATTACCCGAAAAATAGAAGTCGGGCATCATCTCCATCATCTCACCCGGCTCGCGGTCAATAGATAGAGAAACCATATATTCCTCACCGTCAAAAGCCACAAGACCAATAGCCATGCCGGCAGCACCGTAGCTGCGGTCATCGTCGCTGAGGTAACTCAATCGGTTCATATAATCAGTGAATTATATTTTTTTAGTTTACAATGAGGATTTTAGCCACAACGTCGGCAGCCGAGTCAGTTGCATCGGCTCCGGTTGAAGCCAGCACATAGTAGACACCGCTCTTGACACGGGCGCCGCTGAATCCGCAGCCGTCCCATGTGGCCATACCGCCTTCGGAACGTGTCTCATACACAATCTGCATGGCGGAATCACATATCTTCACACGCGAATCATTCATCAGTCCGGTTATGGTGATCCATCCGGTGTAATCGGGAGTGACGGGATTGGGATAGGCATATACTTCCGAATAGTCGGGACGCGAGGGTGCGGAAGTAGAGCTGTATTCCGATATTCCGTAAGGTGTACCGAAAAATATCGAATTGCTTGTCGGATGGGCATACACACAATAGACGCGGTTTGACGGCAACAGGGAGTTTTCACTTGTGTAATGCTCCAGAATCTTGTCACCGTCAGGACTGACGAGATATACACCGGAAGCATCCGTGGCCACCCACTTGCGGTTTGAATTGTCGACGGCAATGTCGTTAATCTTCTCCTTTTCGAGCAAGTAGTCGGCAAGATTCGTGCCGTCGTTACGCGGAACCTTCAGATGGTTGATGCGGAAGTCGCTGCTCATCAAGGTAGCCGGACGGGTAATCTCTACTATTCCTTCAGCTGTGCCTATCCACACGCGACCCTCCTTATCCTCCACCATACATGAAGGCACTCCGATCCAGAATGACTTGCCGTCCTGATCAGTGAATGAGTTGAAGGATTTGGACTGGTCATCGGCAAAGTTATTACTTGTGCCACGAGTGTCGATTGCAATGAGATTGAGGTGATTGGGAAACACAAGCACCATGTTGCTCTTCTCACAAGGCAATACAAACGCATCCTTAGAAGATGTGATGGGAATTTTGGTGGCATTTACCCAATCGGAAGCAGTCACCTTTGAGGGATCACCTTTGCGCTTGTCTGAAGGAAGGACAAAGATGTAATTGTCATAGTCATGCATGGTGACCCAAAGATTACCGGCGCGGTCAATCTTGACGCAGAGTGCGCGCCAGCCGGCTTTCTCAAGGTTGGGAAGGGGTGAATTATCACTGTCAAACTTACCGATTTCCTTACCATCCTTAATCACATATATTCCCTCCGTTCCGGAAGCCATGTAGAGGCGCGACGGATCGTCAGGATCCTCGGCAAGCGACGTAGGATTGATCAGAAGCGGAGCGCCTACATTTTTCTGTGTGTTGAGCGCACTGGCTATCTTTGCCGACACCTCAGCCGGAGCGATGGATGTGAATTCGCCGTCGGAATACATATCGCAAAGCTGCACAAGATTCGTACCTTCACCTGTACCGGCAGAGCGGAAGTGAGAGCGACCGAGATTCTGGATATAGAATCGCTCGCCGTCGTATGACGGGAAGAAATAAGCCGGCTTGACCACGGTGGTGGTTCCGTCGGGCTTGATGCGGTCATGCTTCACGGTGACTCCTGAACCGGCAATATCATAGTTTGCCAGACCGAGGTTGCTTACAGCCCAAACATCTGAAAGTCCTTTCACGGATGAAATCAGGTTTCCGCTCAGAATTTCGGGAACATCACCGTGGAGAGTCCACTTGCCCGAAGCCTTGTCAATACTGTAGATTTTACCTGCCTGAGTGGTAAACATGAATGAATCACCTAAATCTATGAGGTTTGATGCAGATATGTTTGATCCGAAACCTCCATAGTTTGCGCGACTCATCACACCTGTTTCGGGATCCACAGTCAGCTTGACCACCATGGTGTATATATTGATGGCGAATATACCCTTTTCGGCATCGACCGTGACGTGAGAGTTCATATCCAGATCGCTTATGTAAGGAGTGAAGTTTTCAAACTTGTTGAGTTTCTCTCCTACCGGAATGGTGTAATTTTCCTTTTCGGAATTGATGGCGATGTGGGAACGCAGAGGGATAACATGGCTGATGTTGCGGTTATAGATTCCTGATTCACGCACCTCGAATTTGTTATCATCAAACACCACGAGACCGAAATTTGTGGCGACGTAGATTTTATTATCAAAAAAAGCCACGTCATTGATGACGGGTGCCGTGTTTAGAGTGGCGTCCTTGATGTCAGGCATATTCACTATATTTCCGTCATCAAATAGCAGGTCAATATTGCCGTTGTCATACACTACGGCCAGATAGTGCTTTTCATGATTATAGAAAATATTCCTGATGCTGACATCGGAGAGCAGATTGCTATGGTCAAATGCAAGCTGTTCATCGCTTTTCTTGTCATAACCGTAGAGAAATCCGCTGTTGACGAAATAAACCCTGCGGTCAGAGTCTATTATCTTGGTGATTGTAGAACTGTAGACAGGATAGTGTCGCCAGCTGCCCACAGCGATCTGTGCCGAGACGTTATTAAGAGTCAGCACAGTCAGGAGCAGAAAAAGAAGTCGTTTAATCATTTTTCGTCTTGTAAAAACTTTAATAATTCTTTTGTGGCGCGGCCACGGTGAGAAATAGCATTTTTTTCGTCGTCGGTCATCTCGGCGAATGTCTTTGTGAATCCGTCGGGCAGAAACACAGGATCATAGCCGAAACCGGAGTCACCGCGGCAACCTGATGTTATCACCCCCTCAACCGATCCGCGGAAAAGATGTTCACTTCCTTTTCTGACAAGAGCGATGACGGTGACAAACCGAGCTTTGCGGTCAGTGACATCCCGGAGATTCTTGAGCAACAGAGCCACATTATCGGACGCCACACATTGCTCACCGGCATATCGAGCCGAATAGACGCCGGGCGCTCCTGAAAGAGCATCGACCACCAGTCCGGTGTCATCGGCGAAACAGTCATAACCGTAACGCTCGCTGACCCAGTGCGCCTTGATGAGCGCGTTGCCCTCGAGAGTGTCGGCAGTTTCGGGTATCTCATCGTGACAACCTATATCCGCGAGGCTCAGGATTTCCATACGGTCACCCACAATCTCGCGCAGTTCGGCAAGCTTGTGGGCATTGTTGGTGGCAAATACTATTGAACTCATTGAATTATAACGAAATCAACAGGGGTTTTATTGTCTTTAGACAGAGGAGAAGCCTATATGGCTCTCCCCTGCCCCGTTAATCATACTACTACAATATTCACAATCTTACCCGGCACTACTATTATTTTCTTTATAGTCTTGCCTTCGAGCCACTTGGCGGCCTGCTCGTGGGTCGTTGCGAGTTTCTCCACTTCCTCGCGCGGCATATCAGCTGGCGCCTGAACATTGAAGCGAACCTTGCCGTTAAACTGCACGGCGTAGTTTACGGAATCCTCACGGAGATATTTCTCATCAGCCATAGGCCAAACGGCGTCACAAATGGTGGTGTCGTTACCCAGGGCGCTATGCCAGAGTTCCTCGGTGATGTGGGGAGCAAAAGGAGCCAGAGTGATGAGCAGCTTGGCAAGGACCTCACGGTTGTGACACTTGGCCGTTGTGAGGGTATTGACACAAATCATGAATGCAGCTACAGAGGTGTTGTAAGAGAAGTGTTCAATATCTTCCGTCACCTTTCTGACGAGTTTGTTGATGGCCTTGAGTGCCTCAACTGAAGGCTCGGCATCATCCACCAGACATGTGTCACCCTTGTAAAAGAGTCCCCAGAGTTTCTTTAGGAAGCGGTTCACACCGTCAATTCCATTTGTATCCCAGGGTTTGCTCTGCTCAAGCGGACCAAGAAACATTTCATACAGACGGAGAGTGTCGGCACCGTAACGCTCCACAATGTCATCGGGATTCACCACATTGAACATTGATTTCGACATCTTCTCCACCGCATAACCGCAAACATATTTTCCATCCTCCAGGATAAATTCCGCATCCTTATAGTCAGGACGCCATGCTCGGAAAGCATCAATGTCAAGAATGTCGTTTGACACTATGTTGACATCCACATGAATGGGCGTTACATCATAATCCTTCCTGAGTCCGGCACTTACGAAAGTGTTTGTGTCCTTGATGCGATATACGAAGTTACTTCTGCCCTGAATCATACCCTGATTGATGAGTTTACGGAACGGTTCAGATTCGCATACTATACCGAGATCATAGAGGAACTTGTTCCAGAAGCGGGAATAAATCAGGTGACCTGTGGCATGTTCGGTACCTCCGATATAAAGGTCAACGTTTCGCCAGTATTCATCCGCTTCCTTTGACACAAGCGCATCATTGTTGCGGGGATCCATGTAGCGCAGATAGTAGGCCGACGATCCGGCGAAACCGGGCATTGTGCATAATTCAATAGGATAACCTTCAGCAGTGACCCAACCTTTGGCGCGACCAAGCGGCGGCTCACCTGTCTCGGTGGGAAGATACTTGTCAACTTCGGGAAGCAATACCGGCAGATCCTTCTCATCC